>CAZBXV010000009.1:0-56153 GCA_964496205.1 uncultured Acidimicrobiia bacterium | reverse complement strand
GCGGTCGATCCATCACTGGCGTTCAAGCATCTTGGCTGGAAGGCATGGACACCGCTGGACGAGGGACTGCGCTGGACGGTGGACTCGTTTCGGGCGTGAGCAGCCCGCATGACGACACTTCTTGCGTGAGAAAGGTCGAAGATGTCCACCAGACTCACGCAAGAACGGGGTGGTACGCGCGTCTAGCGAAACAGGTCCTCTCCGGATGAGCGGACGAGATCGGTCGCCCGTCCATCTGCCGGTTCCCATTCGATGCCACGTACGATCGCAACCGGGATGCCCTCGGCCTTGCCCATGGCCAAGTCGGCCGCTGCGGCGATCTCGTCCACGACGGCGACCTCCGTCACTGCCAGTGGGCGATCCCACGTGTCGACCGTCCCTTTGTAGTCGCGGATGGCGGCCATGCCCGACAGGCCGATCGCGACGTCGGTGAGGCCCTTGCGCCAGACACGGCCGAACGTATCGGTGACGATTACCGCGATTCGAGCCTCCGTTTCCTGTTGGAGAAGCATGCGGATTCGGTGCGCCGATCGGTCGGGGTTGCGGGGATGCAGCACGGCCTGGCCGGGTTGGATGTTGGAACGGTCGACTCCTGCGTTTGCACAGATGAAGCCCTGGCGAGTGATCGAGATCGTCAAGTCCCCTCGCCTGCGGATCACCGCTGCCGACTCGTCTTCGACGAGGCGGCGGTATTCCTGCTCACCGGAGTACGCGGCAACCGCCCCCTCCGCCTTCGAGACGACCTTGTGCGTCACCACCACGATGTCACCATCCTGGAGCTTCACCTCGTTGGTCGGAAGCACGCCGAGAATCAGGCCGGCGAGATCATCGCCGGGTCGCACCTCCCCAATGCCCTGGATCGGGATGACGGAAACCGTCACAGGAGTTCGGCCAGCCACTCGGCGAAGCCGATCGAGTCGTCGGGATCGGCGATCCTCGTGTCGTGTACGTGGATGCGCAGCCCGGTATCCGAGAGCCGTGCCCGATCCGGTGCGTCGCCGGCGTCGATGACGAAATCGTGCAGAAGACCCGAGTACGCCTCGACTACTCCTCGGTTACCCGCGGACATCCCAAGTGACCTCAGCACCACGTGTGCCGGCCCCTTGAGTGCCCTGCCGCCGAACAACGGGCTGACGCAGATGACGCGAGGCGATGCGGCTACCGCTTCGGCCACCCCCGGTATGGACAGGATCGGCCATATCGACAGCGGAGGGTTCGAGGGCGCGATCACCACGGCGTCTGCGGATCCGATGGCTTCGAGAACTCCGGGGGCCGGACTCGCATCGCCTGCGCCGTCGAATCTCACATCGAGCACGGTGTCTTTCTGGGCGCGGACGACGAAGTAGTCCTGGAACCGGATCCAACCGTCGTCGACGAGGAGTTGCGTTCTGACGGGATCATCGGTGACCGGCGTCACGGACGCCTCCACGCCGAGTGCGTCGGCAGCCATGCGCGTCACGACCGAGAGGGGGGTTCCTTCCCGGAGAAGTGATGTTCGGTGGAGGTTGGTTGCGAGATCCCGATTCCCCACCTGAAACGTGGTGTCGATGTCGAACTCGGCCAGATGCGACATGACATCGAACTGGTCGTCGGCGATGCCCCATCCATGAGGTCCTTCGATGCGCGCGAGCGTGTAGAGCACCGTATCGATGTCGGGCGAGATGTTGAGGCCGTACAGGATGTCGTCGTCGCCGACATTGACGATGATCGAGGTGTCAATCGAAGTGAGCGAGGAGAGGCCCCGTGCGAGCCGGGCACCGCCAACTCCACCCGACAGAAGGGCAACACGCTTCAACGGCGAACCTCCGATGGGATTGCAGTAGCGCCCAGCGGGCTCCACAATGGCTCTCGCATGTCTTCCTCCGATCACACGTTCTTCGTCTTGGCCGCCGTCGTATACCGTGCCGGGACGGTCGCCAGCGCACTCGACGCGATCGATGCCCAAGTGTACGAGCCAGACGCGCTCGCTGTCGTCGGAGGAGGCGAGTCGGGGCGATCCGCAGCAGCGGAACGCGATATCGGCTGGGTCGCTTCCCCAAGAGACCTCTCCGATGCGTTCGGTCCCGACACGACACACGTCTGGCTCCTTCACGACGATGCCATGCCGCGGCCGGATGCGCTGGGTGCCATGGTGCACGAACTGGAACGCACGGAAGCGTCGGTCGCCGGCGCCAAACTGCTGAAGGCCGACGATCCGGACACCCTCGAACTGGTAGGGGCGGCAACCGACGTCTTTGGTGTTCCGTACACCGGCCTCGATGATGACGAGCGCGACCAGGAGCAGTACGACGTGGTCCGGGACGTCGCCTACGTCTCGGGGGCATGCATGCTCGTTCGACGGGATCTGTATCTGGGCCTCGGCGGCCCCGACCTGACAATGGCCCCGAACGCCGCCGGTATCGATTTTTCGCAACGGGCGCGAGTCGCCGGGGGTCGCGTCGTCGTCGTTCCATCGGCGGAGGTGCTTCACCAGGGAGGGTGCGAGTCCGGTCCTTCATGGCGCGAGGAGGCCGGCCAGATAAGAGCCATGATGAAGGCATACCAGCGGGTCACGCTCGCATGGGTGCTGCCAGGCGCGTTCTTCGCCGGACTGATAGCCGCGATCGGTCATACGTTCCTGGATCAGCGGACAGCCCTAGGCCGCTTTGCGCTCGCCTGGGCGTGGAACATCCGCTACCTCCCATCCACGCTCGCCGAACGTAGGCGTATGCGCCGGGCCCGGTTGGCCGGCGATGAAGAGCTGTTCCGATACCAGGTCAAAGGGTCGGTGGAACTTCGCGACCTCGGCGAGATGATCGGTGACCGTCTCCGTCAACGGGCCGCGAACGGCCGGTTCGACGAGATTCTCGATCGCGGCCGAACGTTCTGGCAGCAGCCGGGATTCATCGCGGCGGTGGCGGGTCTGTTCTTCGCGTTCCTCGCGACCAGAAGCATATGGAGTGGCAGTCTGCCGATCGGCGGGTTCTCTCTCCCTCTGCCCGAGTCCGCATGGGCCACATTGAAGGAGTACGCGGGCGGGTGGAACCCGGCGGGGCTCGGCGGCCCTGCGTCTCTGACGCCCGCGGTCGGCGCGGCGTCGCTCGTGCAGCTGGTGCTGTTGTCCAAGGCCGGCCTCGCGTCGGCGGTTCTGACACTGGGAGCATTGATCGCTGCACTGTGGGGAACCGGTCGAATGCTCGGCCGTCTTGGTATTGGCCAGTGGGGACGGATCATCGGCGCGCTCGCGCTCGCCGGCGGTCCGGCCGCCGCGTTGCTGGGACGATCGGATGCATGGCCGGCGCTGATCGGCTTGGGTGCAGCCCCGTGGGCGGTCGCCGTCGCCCTGGGGGAGTGGCCGGCGTCGTGGCGCAATAGGGCGGCGCGCGTCGCCACGCTTGCCCTTTCGACAGGAGCACTCGCCGTCTTCGCTCCCGTCGCACTGGTCGTTCCGACGGTCGCCTTGGGTATCGGCGCCCTCCTCAGAAGAGGTTGGGGTGCCGCGCTTCGAGCCGCCGTTGGCGGAGCCCTCGCGTTTCCTCTGCTGTTCCCCTGGCTGTACTCCATCTCTTTCGGAGATCTGTTGGGGGGACGTTCTCTGTTTTGGACTCCGAGCATCTGGATGCTCGGAGTGCTGCTGCTGACGGGTGTGCTCGTTGTCGTCTTTGGTGACTCGGAGACGTCTGCGATCGGGGGTCTTGGAGCGATCCTCGTGGCCGGTGGAGGAGCCGTGGCACGTACGGCGGGGGTCGGCGGTGGGTACGAGATCGCGGTTGCCGGCCTCATCCTCGCCTCGTTGGGAACCGGGATGCTGGCGGGTGCGGCCGTCGACCTCGGTGGACGGTTTGCCACATCCGGACTCGCCCGCAGGATGCTCGTTGCCGTCGGTGCCCTCGGTGGGGTCATCTTGGCGGCCGGCGCGCTCGCGATGCTTCCAGGCGGTCGTGCCGGGCTCGCTCCCGACCAATTCCGAAGCGCGCTGGCGTTCACCGCCGCACGCGCCTCCGCCGACGGCCCGGAGCGAGTGCTGCTCGTTGCTCCCGAACAGGAGGATCTCCCGGGTACAGGACTCGCCGGCGACGGCTACTGGTATCGGGTCGTCGAAAGCCCGACACCAACCCTGGATCAGGCATGGCTGAGTCGCCCAGGACTCGGCGACGAGGCGCTTGGGGCGACCCTGCAGGAATTCATCTCCGACGGCGAGCTTCGTCCGGGTGAGGCGCTCGCTGCGTTCGGGATCAGATGGGTCGTCATGGTCGGGTCGACCCCTCTCGACACGGCGTTCGACGCACAGCTCGACATGAAACCGCTGGCGGGTCTCGACTACACGGTGTTCGAAAGTGAGGTTCCTTCACCTGTGGCAGTCTCGACGGACGGTGTTCCGTGGTCATGGAATCCGCCGGTGTTCAGCGGTGATCCTGCCGGCAGGGTGATCCTCAAGATCAACGCTGATCCTGGCTGGGGGCCGGCGTGGACGCAGTATGAGTGGGCGAACGAGATCGCCGGGACCGACGGGGTCGCTACGTTCTCGGCCGACCCACTGCGCAGAGGGTTCGCTCTCGCGGCCGGGATCTACCTGATCCTGCTGATCGGCACAGGTCTATTCGTGAGGTCGAAGCAATGAAACGAGTGCTCACGGTCCTGCTCGTCGCTGCACTTGGCGTGCTCGCGTGGGTGATGCCGGCGCCAGAGGCGACCGTGCAGCCATCCGTCACCTCGACCACCAACGCCGTCGCGTCTTTGCCAAGCCACTCCACCTGCCCCTGGGTGTATTCGGACGGGCTCGTCGACTCGTATCTCGTTGCGCAGTCGGGCGACCCTGCCGACTTGCGATTCACTTTCCCGATCGCGGGTGAGGTGCAACAGACGGTCGAGGAGTCGCAGCCGGCATCGGCGGCGACGGCGCTCACCGTGTCGTCCGCGATCAGCCAGGGGATCGATCCGGCGGTTGTCGAGTTCTCATCGAGTCCGTCGGCTGCCGGTGTCGTCGAAACCGGAGATGGGGTGCTTTCGGTCGATGTGTGCCCGTCCACGTCATCGAAGGTGTGGCATCTGACCGGCGGATCCACACTGGACGGTCAATCTCTCGAACTGGTCCTCTTCAATCCGTTTCCCGAAGACGCCTCCGTGTCCATTTCCGTCAGAAGTGAAGTCGGTGTCGAGCCGATGTCGGATCTCGAAACCGTGACGGTTGGCGGACGAAGCTCAAGAGTGTTCGACCTGGGCGCCGAGCTGTCGCTCCGTGAGAGCCTCTCGGTGGCCGTCGACATGAAGGAAGGTTCGGTGACACCCGTGATGGTGTTCGGCGAAGGCTCGGATGTCGCTACATGGACCAACGGAGGACAGGCGGAGCAGTGGGACTTCCCCGTGGTCGATCCGGGCGGGTTCATTCCGACGCTGTTCCTGTCCAACGACACTTCGGACCCGGTCGACTACCAGGTCGACGCATACACGACATCGGGAACGCAGAGTGCGCTGCTCACCGGGAGCATCGACGGAAACGCGCACGTCGCGCTCTCGCTCGGTGATCTGGTCGAATCTCCGTTTGGTGTGAGGGTCACCGCGAGCAGTCCTGTCGCAGCAACCGTCATCTCGGGGGACGGGACCCGAGTTGCTGCCACGACAGGGGCCGCCGAACCCACCACGCACTGGATGCTGCCGGGCTACGGGCTCGGCGGCCCGAATCGTGTGTGGGTGATGAACTCCGGAACAGAGACCGCTACGGTCACATATCAGCTCGTCGACGCCGGCGGTGCCCTCGGAGGCGTCGACAAGATCGCGGTACCCCCCGCCACGATCAGATCACTGGTCGGCCTTCCCCTCGCCGCAACCGGCATGGAGATCGACTCGAACGTCCCGGTGTCGGTTGCGTGGACGGTGGAACGCCCCGACGGTCTCGGAATGGCGCCCGGCGTTCCCATCCCCTGACGATCCTTGGTCGGGACCAGCGGCGCCAGTAGCGTTGCGGCATGTTCACTGCGTGCGTCCGTTGCGGCTCCCCTGCGGCAGCCATCATGTCCTACGAGTACCGGTCCAGAAGAGTGTGGCTGGACGATGTCACAACACGTGTCGAACCCGGTACCGGGTACGCCGTGTGCGCTGCCCACGCCGACCACATGACGCCGCCGCTCGGTTGGATGTTGACCGACCGCCGAACCACCGTCAGGTTGTTCGCACCGCTCGAGGTTGCGTAGGTTCCGTGGCGATCGATCGCGATCTCTTGGATGCGGTGAAGGAGCTGGACGCGCACGAGTTGCAGCGACTGGTCATCCTCGCACGGTCCCGCCTCGAGACGGCGGGTGCGCTCACCCCGGGCGACGACGTGAGTGTCAGTCTGCGCGAACAGTGGGTGCGGTGCGGAAAACCGAGCTGCACACGATGCCCACACGGGCCCTACTGGTACGCGTACTGGTCGGAAGGCGGCCGTCGCATGACCCGCTACGTCGGCAAACTGCCTGAGGAAAGCGCGAATCTCGGGTAGACTCACCGAGCTACCAAACCGAAAGGGTGGGTGTGCACTGTCCGAAGTGCGGAGCTCGCGACGTGATAGAGATCAACCATCGGTTGCCCGACAGCACCGAGGTACGGTTCTACTCATGTCACAAATGCGAAGAGAAATGGTGGGACAAGGATGGCGAACACCTTCCCTTGGCTGAGGTCCTCGACATCGCCCGAAGACGCCCCTCCTGATCGTTCTTCGGCGGGTCCCCGCCGTGACTCGACACCGTTGTGGGTGCCGCTTGTTGGCGTAGGAATCGCCGTTCTGGCGATTCTCGTCGTGATGAACCCGCCGCTCCTGCTGCGGGCGAACACACCGACAGGCGGCGACATGGGCGCCCACGTTGCCGTTCCCGCATACCTGCGAGACCATCTCCTGCCGGAGTGGCGAATCCTCGGGTGGAGCAACGAGTGGTTCGCGGGCTATCCGTTTCTGTTCTTCTACTTTCCGCTGCCGGCGATCGTCACCGTTCTGCTCGACGTGTTCCTGCCGTACGGCGTGGCATTCAAACTCACCACGATCCTCGGTCTTCTCGCCCTCGCCCCTGCGACTTACTTCCTCGTACGGACCATGGGGTTCTCGCGACTGACGGCGACGGTTGCGGGCGCGGCCGGTGGGGCGTTCGTGTTCATGGAGAGCTACTCGATCTACGGCGGGAACATACCTTCGACACTGGCCGGCGAGTACTCGTTCGGATGGTCGTTCGCGTTCGTGATGGTCTACCTTGCGCTGCTCATTCAAAGCGTGCGGGATGGCAAGCGAAGGATTCCGCTCGCCGGACTGATCCTGGGTTTGACCGCACTCACGCATCTGATCACAACGCTCGCGGCGATCGTCGCGTCGCTCACCGTCATGCGGTGGAAGGGTGGCTTCAAAAAAGTCGCGGCGTCCTGGGCCGTCGGTTTCGGGGTTGCCGCGTTCTGGGCGATCCCGTTACTCACGAGGATTTCGTACTCGTCCGATATGGCCTGGGTGCCCCTCTCCGGGTGGAAGAACGTCCTGCCGGAGGAGATCTGGATGCTGCTCCTTCCCGCGTTCGTCGGTCTTGTGATCGCCGCCAAGCGCTCGTCGAAGAGCACCCCCCTCATTGTCCTCACCGTGATTCCCGTCATCTACTACTGGCTGATCCAGGCGGTCCCCGATTGGCTGCCCGAACGTTTTCATCAGATCCAGGGCAAGCTGTGGAACGGTCGCTTCCTGCCCTTCTTCTATTTCGGCGTATGGGTGTTCGCCGGAATAGCGCTCGGTGTCGGACTCAAGTGGGTGGCGAGATACCTGCCTCTCCGTCTCAACACTGGATGGGTACGTGGGCTGATCATCGTCGGCACTGTGGTCCCCTTCATCGCTTCCGACAAGATCGTGCTCGGCTCAAAGTCGGGGTGGATCGTGATGGCGATCGGTGCCTGTGCGCTCGCGGCGACCCTTGCGCTCTCGGGGAAGGTGGCGACATCGACGGTGCTGCCCGTCGGTGGATCCTTCGTGATCGTTGCCGCGGCGCTGGCAGGGATGTCGTTCATCCCCGGCTGGGTCCAGTGGAACTACACGGGCTACGAAGGCAAGACCGACGCGACGCAGTACTTCGCGCTGATGAACGCTCTGGACGAACTGCCCGCCGGACGGATCCAGTGGGAGTACAACAAGGATCAGAACAAGTACGGCACACCAATGGCACTGATGCTGATCCCGTATTGGACGGACGACGCAGATCCATCGATGGAAGGGCTGTTCTTCGAGTCGTCACTGACGACCGACTTTCACTTCCTCAACCAGGCGGAGATGAGCTACGAACCATCGAGCCCCATTCCCGGCCTCAGGTACCACCGTTTCGACCTCGAGCGAGGTCTGAAGCACCTGGCCCTTTACGACATCCGCTACTACGTGACCTACACCGATGAGGCGAAGGAGAAGGCACTCGAAACACCCGGGTTGACGTACCTCACGTCGTCGGATCCGTTTGCAGTCTTCGAACTTCCCGAATCGTCGCTCGTCGACGTGGCCTCCTATGTCCCCGCCGTCTACGACGGCCCCGACTTCACACAGGCAACGCTCGACTGGTATGACGATGTCGACGGACTCGACCACTGGCTGGTCGAGGAAGGACCGGCAGACTGGCCGAGGGTCGGAGAGGATCTCGCGATGCCGGACATCGCCGAGACGACCTCAGGCGTGGTGTCCGACGTGGAGATCACCAACGACCGCATCTCGTTCCATACGACAGCCGTCGGTGTGCCACACATGGTCAAGGTTTCATACTTCCCCGACTGGAGGGCCGTCGGGGCCGACGGGCCGTACCGCGCTGCACCATCCACGATGATCGTCGTTCCAACCCAGGAAGACGTGGTCCTCCAGTTCAGATCGTCGACTGCCGAAAAGCTTGGCATGGCGTTGACGCTGTTGACGATGGTGTTCCTCGCGGGTGGCGCCGTCATGGCGTGGAGACGAAGGCATGATCAGTAGGTACATTCGGAGCTTCCTGAACCGGGAGTCAGCCGGTCAGTTCATCAGACTTTCGTTCATCGGGGGTCTGAACACGATCGTGGACTTCACCCTGTTCAATGTCTTCCGCGGCGTGATGCACATTTCTCGATTCTGGTCCATCACGTTCGCGTTCACGCTGGCCACCGGGCTGTCCTACGTGCTGAATCGAAGATGGACATTCCGATTGAAGTCGACCCGAGGCTCTGCACGAGAGACGATCTGGTTCTACGTGATCAATCTCGCCGCGTGGGGTGTGACAGTGGCCATCGTGGATGGCGCAGCGGCCATCTTCGGTGATCTGACGTTGCTCCAGGAGAACCTTGCGAAGGTCGTCGCGACCGGATTCATCTTGATCCCGAAGTTCATCGGGTACAGGGACGGTGTGTTCGGTCGAGCGATCAAGGCTGAACGTGCCGAAGGTCAGATCAACGGTCCGACCGAAGCGACCACCAGAAGATCCTGAACGTATCTCGTCCCATTTCCCACAGCGTCGCGATCGACAGCGGAGCCGACGAAGCACCCACCCGCAGCGCCACCGGTACCTCACCGATCCGGGCACCCGCACGTTGTGCACGCACAAGCAGTTCCAGATCGAACGCGTACCGGGTGATCCGCAGATCGGGAAGGACGGCTCGTGCGACATCTCGTGCGAACACCTTCAGACCGGTCTGTGTCTCGCTCACATCGAGTCTGAACAGCACCTTCGTGACCAGCCTGAACACCCCGCTCAACAGGCGGCGTTTGAAGGGATAGCGGCCGCCGGTCATCCCGTAGCGCTTCGTCCCCACGAGAACGTCCAAGTCGCGCTGGAGGAAGGTATCCACGACATCCGGTATCTGCTCCGGGGGAAGATCGAGATCCCCGTCGAGGAACACGATGATCGGCTTCGACGCAGCCATTGCACCCGTTCGTGAGGCGGCGCCCTTGCCTTGATTGGCCTCGTGTCGAAGCAGGCGGACGCGCTTGCTCGAAAGCGCCCGTGCCTCCTCGAACGTGTCGTCCGTGCTGCCATCGTCGACGACGATGATCTCGGAATCCTCCATCGTCTCGAGGACGGTGAGAACGCGGGTCACGTTTGCGCGAATCGTCCCTCCGAGTTGATAGGCGGGCATAACGACGGAGATGGAAGTGGTCACGGCACGGGGAGTCTAGGGAGTTGGAGCGGACAGCTGATAGCGGACGGCCGACAGCCACTCGTCCGGGTTCACTCCGCGACCACCCCTACAATGTTCGCGATGCGCGATCTGCACCCCATTTTCAAGGCCTACGACGTGCGCGGCCGTACCGACACCGGAGACCTCGACGAGGACGCGGCGTTTCGGATCGGAGCCGCATTCGCCCGATTCGCTTCCGAACCCACCATCGCTGTCGGCCAGGACTGCCGATCATCATCCCCGGTTCTGGCAGCCGCCCTCGCAGCAGGTATCAACAGCCAGGGTGCGGATGTGCTCGACATCGGTGAGGTTGCCACCGACACGTTGTACTTCGTTTCCGGCAGCCGAGACATGCCCGGTGTCATGATCACCGCGTCACACAACCCGCCCGAATGGAACGGGCTCAAGTTCTGCCGACGCGGCGCCGCTCCGGTAGGCATCGAATCGGGCCTCGCGGAAATCCGAGATCTGGCCGAAGGAGGGGTATCGCCCACCGGGACTCCCGGATCGGTCGCTGAACACGACCCGATCCCCGACTACGTCGATCATCTTCTGTCGATCGTCGAACCGGACCGCATCGGTCCCCTCCGGATCGTCGCGGACGGCGGAAACGGCATGGCCGGCATGGCGCTGCCTGCCGTGTTCGACCGGCTCGCCGCCGAACTGATCCCGCTCTTCCTCGAACCAGACGGCACGTTTCCCAACCATCCAGCAAACCCGTTGGAACCCGAAAACCTTCGAGACCTGGAAGCGGCAATCGGCACGCACGCGCCGGATCTCGGCGTTGCATTCGACGGTGATGCCGACAGGGCGTTCTTCGTTGACGAGACCTCGCGGCCCCTCTCGGGGAGTACAACAACGGCTCTTATCGCCCGATGGTTCCTCGCACGGAACCCGGGCGCATCGATCGTCCACAACCTCATCGTCAGCAGAGCCGTTCCGGAGACCATCGCGGCGGCGGGCGGCATTCCGGTGAAGACACGGGTCGGGCACTCGTTCATCAAGCAGGTCATGGCGGAAACCGGAGCCGTGTTTGGAGGAGAACACTCCGGTCACTACTACTTCCGTGACAACTACAGGGCCGACTCGGGAACACTCGCGATGCTCGTCCTGCTCCAAGTGATGTCAGAGGACGAAAGGCCTCTCTCACAGCTGCGCACAGACTTTGAACCGTACGCCGCATCGGGTGAAATCAACCTGACGGTCGGTGACCAGACGGAAGCCATCGAGAAGGTCGCCTTTGCCTACCGGGACGCGACCCAGAGCAGAATGGATGGACTGACCGTCGAATGGACCGACCGCTGGTTCAACGTTCGCCCGTCGAACACAGAACCCGTCCTGCGCCTCAACGTGGAAGCGCCCGACATGAGTGCGGTCGACGAACTGGTGGCGGACGTGCGAGCAAGAGTAGGGAGGTAGCCGATGGGACAGCTGAGCAAGGAACTCGCCGACATTCTCGTGTGCCCATCCTGCCACGGGTCGCTCGAGGAAGACGGCACCGTGCTCGAATGCACCGAATGCGGACTTCGATACCCGGTGCGTGACGGAATCCCCGTCATGTTGATCGACGAGGCATCCACACGATGATGACGATGGAAGCAATGATCCAGACACTGCCCGACCAGTACCGCTGGGCAGACAGACTGTCTATCCCCGACCTTCCACCCGCTCGCTCGGCGATCGTCTGCGGCATGGGTGGCTCAGGCATCGGAGGACAGGTCGCAGCCACGATCGTCGAAGGTCCCGTGTTCTCCCACAAGGGATACGGCCTTCCCGCCTGGGCGTCCTCCCTGCCCGACGCCGTTGTCATCGCCACCTCGTACTCAGGGAACACCGAGGAGACCCTGTCCGCCGTCGAAGCAGCGAGAGAGGCCGGACTGCACATCGTCGCCGTTACGGGCGGTGGGCAGCTCTCAGAACTCGCGCTGGCACAGAACTGGCCGCTCGTCGAAGTGCCCGGCGGGCTTCAGCCCCGTGCCGCGTTCGGATACTTGACGGGTGCGGTTCTCAGACTCGTCCAGGGGCTCGAGCTGCTCGACGACACCGGTCTGGACGAGGCCGCGACGCTCACGGATGAGCTCATCGGCGCCGACCTCGACGGCCCCGGCCGCCACCTCGCCGACGACCTTGCCGAAGGACTGGCCGGCAAGATCACCGTCATCGCAGGCTCCGGGATCGCTTCGGTGGCCGCCTATCGGTGGAAGACGCAGATCAACGAGAACGCGAAGACCCCGGCATTCGTCGCCACGCTCCCCGAAGCCGACCACAACGAAATCGAGGGCTGGTCCACACTGGGATCGGCGCTACGTCGCACCGTCGGCGTGGTCTCACTCAGGGACGAAGCCGAACCGGAGCGTATAGGGCGCCGATTCGAACCGACGACTCGCCTCCTGTCGGAGGGCGCAACCATCGTGGGAGAGGTGTGGGCGCAAGGATCGAGCCCGCTCGCCCGCATCGCGAGCCTCGCCGTCATCGGCGACCTCGCATCACTACGTCTCGCCCGCGACGCCGGTGTGGATCCGGTCGCGGTCGATGCAATCCAGGAACTCAAGCGAACACTGGGAGAACCATGAACCATGACATCGCCGACCTCTCGCTGGCCAGCGAGGGGGCACGGAGAATCGACTGGTCGGGACGGCGAATGCCCGTGCTGGCCACCATCCGGGAACGATTCCGCCAGGAGCAACCCCTCGCTGGGAAACGCATCGCGGCCTGCCTTCATGTGACAGCAGAGACCGCCAACCTCATGCTCGCGTTGCGAGACGGCGGAGCCGAGGTCGCGTTGTGTGCCTCCAACCCGCTCTCGACCCAGGACGACGTCGCAGCGGCGCTCGTCGCCGATGGAATTCCGGTCTTCGCGGTCCGAGGCGAGAACGACGAGCGGTACTACCAGCACATCAACGCGGTCCTCGACACCGACCCGCATCTCACGATGGACGACGGAGCAGATCTCGTCACGGTGCTGCACACGAAACGCCAAGACGTGACACCGATCGGCTCGACCGAAGAGACCACCACAGGAGTCATCCGACTGCGTGCAATGGCCGAACAGGGGATGCTGAAGCTCCCCGTGGTAGCCGTCAACGACTCAGCCACCAAGCATCTGTTCGACAACCGTTACGGAACCGGCCAGTCGTCGCTCGACGGCATTCTGAGGGCCTCGAACATCCTGCTCGCCGGATCGACCATCGTCGTGGCCGGCTATGGCGACTGCGGCCAGGGTGTTGCAATTCGTGCCGACGGGATGGGTGCCAAGGTGGTCGTTGTCGAGTCCGATCCGATCAGAGCGCTGTCTGCAGCGATGGACGGCTACCGCGTGATGACGGCGGACGACGCCTCCAAGGAAGGCGATCTGTTCATCACCGTCACCGGCGACAAGCATGTCTTCCGTTCGCAGCATTTCGAAAAGATGAAGGACGGAGCGATCCTCGCAAACGCCGGACACTTCGACGTGGAAATCGATCTGCCTGCGCTTGCTGCGATGTCGGTCGGACGCCGCGTCGTTCGTACCAATCTGGAGGAGTTCGAACTGGGCGATGGCAGGCGGCTCATGGTCGCTGCCGAGGGTCGGCTCGTGAATCTCAGCGCGGCCGAGGGCCATCCGGCCGACGTCATGGACATGTCGTTCGCCGACCAGGCGCTCGCAGCCGAATGGCTCACGACTCACCACGCGGACCTCGACCCCGGCGTCTACACGATTCCCGAAGAGCTGGATCGCAACGTCGCGCTCATCAAGCTCGGTCACCTCGGTGGAGCCATCGAGCCGCTGACCGATGAACAGCGCGAGTACCTGAAGTCCTGGCAGGAAGGGACGTAGGAAGGGTCGTCAGCTCTCGGTCGGCAGCTCCTCACTGTCCGCGTGCTGCCGGTTCCGTCTGATGTCGATGACGTGGTCGCCCGGGGCACGTTCGATCACGTCGATGATCTCCCTGTCGATCAGTTCGTTGCGCTCGACCAACGCGTCCCTGAGCGCTTCGACGACATGACGGTTCTGAGACAGGAGTCGGATCGCCTGCTGCTTGGCATCGTCGAGGAGCCGGTCGACGTGTTGACGTCCGGTCGGGTCGCCGAGCACGCGTGCCACCAGGTTGCCGCCGAGTGGACCGCTGTTTAGCGCTCGATAGGAGATGAGTGATCCGCCCAGTCCCAGCGATCCGACCATCTCGGCTGCGAGCTGGGTCGCCGAGGCAAGATCGCCGGCCGGACCTGTACTCGAGTCACCGAGGAAGAGCTCCTCGGCGGCCATGCCACCCATGGCGATCTGGAGAAGTGCCCGCAGCTCGCCTTCCCGTTGTGTGCGGCGCTCTTCGATGAGTCTGTGCGCGAGGAACCCGAGGGCTTCCCGCCGCTTGATGATCGAAAGGACCTCGAGGCGTCTTCCCTTGCCGACCAGGTAGGCGATGGTCGCGTGCCCGGCTTCGTGTGTAGCGATTGCCAGCCGTTCCGCCGTTGGGTAGTCGACCGGTTCGGGAAGGCCGATCTCCATCTCGATTCTCGCTCTGTCCAAATCACGCATGGTGAGCGCGTTTCGACCATCTCGAAACGAGAGGAGGAGTGCTTCGTCGAACAGGCGTTCCAGATAGGCGGGGGAGTAGCCGAGCGTTGCGGCGGCGAGGTCAGCCTTCGAAGATTCGAGCTCCATCTCGGGGACGTGTGCCTTCATGGTGAGAAAGAAGTCGATCAGCTCTCGTCGTCCGGTTCGGCCCGGGAGATCGAAGTGGAACACTCTGTCGAAGCGTCCGGGTCTGAGCAGGGCCGGGTCGAGTGAGTCGGCTCGGTTCGTTGCGCCGATGAGCAGGACGTTGGCGTAGTCGGTCTTTGGTGGGGTGAGCTGGCGGTGTTCGGGGAGAAGCAGGTTGATCTTGTCTCTGAACCAGCTTCCGACCTTGGTGCGGGTCATTGGCTCGTCGAAGCTCTGCATCTGGATGAGCAGTTCGTTCACCACGCCACCTGTATCGGTGGCAATCGACTTGCTGACCGACATCCCGATCGAGGACGACATGTTGGGTCGTGCCAGCCCGATTGCGTCGATCTCTTCGATGAACCCGATGGCTCCACCCTCGGCTCGTGCGGCCTTTCTGAGCGCCTTGAAGTAGGAGCGGATCCGTTTGGACGTCATGCCGTACCACATGCTCTGGAAGGCGGTCGCGGATACGAACAAGAAAGGAACGTTCGCTTCCTTGGCGAGTGCCTTCGCCGCGTACGTCTTGCCTGTTCCGGGAGGACCCTCGAACAGCACTCCCCGCCGGGGGCTGCCGCCCATCCCGGCTCTGAGCTGTTCGTGGTCGAGAAGGATCTGGAGTGTGTGGCGGATTTCGACGAGCAGGTGCCCGAGTCCCTTGACGTCCTCGAACGACACGTCGATCTGGTCCGGCCGGTACACCGTGTGTGGGGATCGCCGGTTACCGAGCATCGGCGCAACCAGTGCGGCACCGATGAGGAGGATGATCAACACTCCGGGAAGCCAGAACATGGCGTCGGGGGGAAGTGAGGGGAGCGACGGCAGCGGTGACCGGCCCGAGAGCACTCGGTACCACATCCATAGCGCGATCGGCGCGAGGAGATACCCGAGCCGTCTCAGCCTCTTTTGTCGCTTCGCCTCTCGGGCGTCACGGACGTTCCCAGCCGCCATGGATCCATCTAACCACATAGAGTGGTCGAGTGCCAGAGATTCCGCGCAGAAAGTGTTTGTGTCGGGCTCGGAGCCTACGTTTATCGTGTGATATGCCTCGTGTGTTCTTCACCATCGCGCCGGAATCTGTGTGCCCGGTGCAGGGGACAGCTTCGCCCCGGAAACGATCGGGTCGTGGAGGGATCGCTGCTGGTCTCGGCCGGGCTCGTGCATGCGGGACCTGCCCGAGTGCTCGTTCGTCGCCTCAAGTACGAAGGGATTCGCGCCGCCGCCCGGCCGCTTGCGGAGGCAATGGCACGACGGGTCGAGCGGCCAGGTGGGATCGTCGTTGCCGTTCCGAGGGTGCCCGCGAGAGTCTGGCGCTACGGGATTGATCCCGCCCGTGAACTTGCATCCGCCTATGCCGCGCTCGTCGGTGCCGCCGTGGCAGACGTATTGGTTCCGGTGGTCTGGGCGCCCCGTCACGCCGGGAGACCTCGCAACGAACGAGGGCCGGTTCGATTTCACGCCAGGCGCATCGTGCCTGGACCCGTTGTCGTCGTCGACGATGTCGTCACCACTGGGCGGACGCTCGTCGCTGCCGCAGAGGCCGCCGGGGCGACGCGGGCAATCGTGGCGACAGGAGCGGTAGAGTGAGAGTGTGATTCTGCGACACGTATCACGGCCGATCGCAGCCTGTGCGGTCGCGCTGCGCAGATACCCGACTCGGAGGTGATCCTTGGACGTCAACCTGCAGAGCAAAGACTTCCAGCTTCCCGATCGCGTCACGAAGGTGACGAGGGAGAAGGTTTCGAAGACGGCACGGTTCTTCGGTGGAATCTCGTCGGCTGACGTCGAGGTGACGAGGTCGAAGAACCCGCGAGTCAGCGATCCGTTCACCGTCGCGATCATGTCTCGGGCCGCGGGACAGACGGTGCGAGTGACGGCGAACGGTATGACGCCGGAGGCCGCGATCGACGCCGCCGTCGAGAAGTTCGAATCGAGGCTGCACCGACTCAAGGAGCGGCTGATCGATCGAACTCGCAGGGGTGCCGACAAACATCTCAATGATGTGCTCGGTATTGACGAAGAAGATGGGAGCGATCCCCTGATCGTTCGAGTGAAGCAGTTTGTCATGAAACCGATGACCCCCGAGGAGGCTGCGTTGCAGATGGATACGCTTGGTCACGGCTTCTTCTTCTTTCAGAACGCCGAGAGTGACATGCCGAGTGTGCTCTACCGTCGCCGCGACGGATCGTTTGGATTGATCGAGCCGGCATGATCTCTGTTCTGGTCGTCGACGATTCGCCGCTGTTCGTCGCGGGCCTGTCCGCCGCGCTGGGCAATGCGGGTTTCGACGTGGTGGGTCAGGCGAGCGACGCGATGACGGCGCTGACGATGGCACGATCACTTCATCCCGACATGGTCGTGCTGGATGTGCTGATGCCTGGGATGTCCGGACTCGAGGTGGTTGCTCCGCTCAGGGATGCATCCGGAGGAGCGAGGGTCGTTCTGTTGACGTCGAGCGAATCGGAAGAGGATCTCCTTGTCGCGATCAAGGCCGGCGCGAGAGGGTATGTCGTCAAGGACACCCCGTTCGAGGAACTGGTCGAGTCAATGAAAGCCGTGTGGAACGGGGGCGCCGTGGTGTCTCCGAAGATGGGAGCGAAGCTGTTCGATACCGTCGCATCGCTGCTCCGCCACCGTGAGATCATCTCGACTCGACAGCCCGAACTGACCGGCCGCGAGATCGAAGTACTCGAACTGATTTCGGAAGGCTTGACGAGCAGACAGATCGGAGAGCGCCTCTACATCTCTGAGAACACCGTCAAGAATCACGTTCGCAACATCCTCGACAAACTCGGATTGCACTCTCGCAACGAGGCTGTCCTGTACGCTCTGCGAGAGGAACTCATCCAGATCAACAGGTAGACGTGAGCGAAGAGAAGGCAGTCACGGCCGTTGTCGACGCGTTGGCTGCTGCATGGACGGTCGCCAATCTCTATCCCGACCCGGAGGTACAACCTTCGTTCAGGAGAACGGGAGACCTTATTCGCGCAGTCGTCGAGCAAGGCGACGTGTGGCTGGATGTCGGTCCCGGGGTGTTCCTGAAGGACGATCAAGAGGTCGAGTCGACGCGTGAGGCGGCCGCCCGACTCGCGCAGCGGTGCTATTTGCACAACGTGGCGTCCGTAGGGCTGACGGCTCCGCCTCCCGATCGCGATCTGGCTGCGCTCATGCGTGTGCTCGCTCTCGACGAGGAGGCAATCGCCGAAGAGGGGGGTCTTTCGGCGATGCTCGCTCACTACAGTGTGACCGCCGTCGCGGTGGTCACCAGGGTGCCACTCAAGAACGAGATCGAGGAGGTGGCCTTCGACCGCCCTGAGGAGGTGCTGGGGGCGATGGCCGGTCTCACGGATCCCACGGAGTTCGCTGCCGAGCTGGTCGAGGAGGCCGGAGGAGATCCGCAACAACTCGGGGAGCTGTTTCACGACCGCTTCATCTCGGTCTACGAGATGATCGACGAATCCGACGTCACCGCGATGGAACGGGCCGTCCAGGCGTTCGTCGAGGCGTTGTTCACCCTCGAGGAGCACTTCCAGCTGGCCGTCCTCGATCCGTTTCTGCGCGCCATCGACAATCCGACAGACCGCATTTTCCTCGACCAGTTCGCCGGCCATGAGTTGGCGCAGATCGCCCCGAGGTTGGACTCGCACGGGTTTGCACTGCTGATGGACTACGCACGGATCGCGACAGATCTCACTGATCGTCGTCCGAAAGAGGTTCTCGAATGGCTGGGGGTTCCGGAAGGTGCCGCCGGTGCGGTCCAGACCGTTGCTGCCCGGGTTCAGGACAGGCTCGTGGAGGGGACGCCGGGTGGAGAGTCCTTTGGGACTCTGCGTACCCAGTTCCCCGATCCTCGCAGGCACTTCTACCAGACCCTCGATACGTTCCGTGGGCTCGTTGCCGTCGAAGACCGCAACGATCGCTACAGGAGGCTGATGCGCCTCTTGACCGGCAAGATCGTTGCGAGTGTGCGCCGCCAACGCTTCCGTCGGGCCGAACTCTGGATGCGCAGCGTTACCGACTCGCCGACCTATCCGGAGGAGCGAGCACGTGAGGTCGAGGAAGCGTTGAAGCTCGCCTGCACCCCCGAGGTACTCGAAACGCTGGTTGCCCACCTCTCTGTCGAGGACTCCGATCCGACCAGAAACATCGCAACCCAGCTCGTCGCTTTGAACATCGATGTTGGGCTCGATCTCATCGCCACCGAAGAAGACCGGGGTCGGCGAAAAGTGCTGACCGGCATCCTGGGGCAGGCGGCGAAGATCGACCCGGCACCGGTGCTGGCCGCCCTCAGCGACCCGCGATGGTTCGTCGTGAGGAATCTGGTCGGTGTGCTGAGAGTCGCCGGCAACGAACGAGCCACACCTCATCTGGTTCATCTCACGGACCACAGCGACCATCGGGTTCGTGTCGAGGCGTTCAGGGCTCTTGCGGTGACATCCGAGGACCCCATAGATGAGCTCGGACGAGGTCTCGACGACGATCACGAAATGGTTCGCCGGGCGACGGTCGGCCTCTTGGCAGCACACCCTGGCCCGGAATCGGAGGCGCTGATGATCGGCGCGCTCCGGGGCAAGATGACCGCCGAGGAGAAGGCGGACGTGCTCAAGCACCTCGGGGATTGTGATTCGGAAGCGGCCGTGGAGGCGCTCACAAAGCTGGCAAAGCGCCGTTTCGCGCTGACGAGTGGCGCCCGGCTACTGCGCAACGCGGCGAGGGAGGCCCTGGGAGCAATGTCATGATCACGGAGGTACCGGCCAGGAACGCGCTTCGATCAGTCCAGGCGCTCTCCAGGCAGATGAGCCTGTATCCGACCGGTCACCCCTCGACGGGGGAGGCTCTGCTCGATGCAATGTCCAAGGCGGAAGCCGTAGCCGTCAGCGAGGGGGGTGAGGCAACCTTCACGCTGCTCGGCGATTCCATCTACCTCGGTACCTCGCTTCTGCCCCATGCATCACTCGAGCTGAGCGCGTTCCTCCGAATGCTCCAGTCCAGGGGGATCGAGTCGGTGACGATCACCTCTCCGGTGGCTGGAGCGGACCTCGCAGATCTGGGCGCGTTCATCGCCGGACTGAGCGGCGACATCCCTGCCGAGGCGACGATCAGGCTGAACGAATCGCCCTATTCGAGAGCGGATCTCGAAAGCGACGAAACCGGGGTGCGGCGCTCCTACACACGGTCACTCGACGTGCTTCGAGGCATGGCCGCATCCATCGAACGGGATGATCACTTCGACTTGTCCGGGGCGGCATGGGCGGTGGAGCAACTCGTCGAACAGACGATCTCACAGCCGGCGGCCTCGCTGCTGTTGTCCACGATGAAGAGCCACGACGAGTACACGTTCTTTCACTCCGTCAACGTCTGCATCCTGTCGATTTCGATGGGCCGCATGATCGGTCTGCCCGAAGGTCAGCTCTCCTCGCTCGCGCTTGGCGCCCTTCTGCACGACATAGGCAAAGTGCGTGTCGAGCCGTCCATCCTTCAGTTCCCGGGCCGCCTCGACGCAGCCCAATGGAGGCAGATCAAACTGCACCCTCAGGAGGGAGCGGCCTCGATCCTGGCTGCCTCCAATCCGACGCAGGAGATCGCCGCGACAATCGCCTTCGAGCATCACGCTCGTTACGACGGGTCCGGGTATCCACCGTCGCATCGCCACGACCGCAGCCTGCACTTCTACAGCCGGTTGGTTTCGGTCGCCGATACCTACGATGCCATCACGACCAGGCGGTCCTACCGGCGTGCCGAAACACCCAACAGGGCACTCCACGTGATCCTCAACGGTGCCGGGACCATCTACGACCCCGACTTCGCGAGGGCCTTCATCGAGATGGTGGGGATCTACCCGGCGGGTTCGCTTCTGGCACTCTCGGACGGGGACATCGTGATGGTGACCCAAGCCGCCGACCAGAGTGAACAGCCCAAGGTGGTGCTGGTGCAACCGGCCGGTGAACAGCTCCTCGACCGTCCTGTCGAGGCAGAGATCGGCGGGCGGGAGATCGTCGACCAGGTACTTGCGGACCAGGTCGGGGTTGAACCGGCCGCGCTCCTCGAACAGGTCGGGATCATCATCCAGACGGTGTAGCACGGACACGAGCGCCGCCGGAGATCGAGCGGAGGCCGACATAGACCGCTCGCTCGATAAGATGAATGGGCTATGTCGCTGTTCAACAAAGTACTCCGTGCAGGTGAGTCGCGTGTCTTGAAGGATCTGGGCGCGGTTGCGGACCAGGTGGGCGCGCTCGAACCGGAGATGGAGGCGCTCGACGATTCGTCCTTGCAGGCGAAGACGAACGAGTTCAGGCAGCGTCTGGCCGAAGGTGAAACACTCGAGGACATCCAGGCGGAAGCGTTTGCGGTTGTTCGAGAAGCTGCGAAGCGAGTGCTCGGTCAGCGTCACTACGACGTGCAAGTCGTTGGTGCGGCCGCATTGCACGGTGGGATGATCGCCGAAATGAAGACCGGTGAGGGCAAGACGCTCGTGTCGACGATGCCCGCCTACCTCAATGCCCTGACCGGCGAGGGTGTTCACATGGTGACCGTCAACGACTACCTCGCCTCTCGCGACGCGGCCTGGATGGGCGGCATCCACCGGTTCCTCGGACTGAACGTCGGACTGATTCAGAGCGCCATGACTCCGGAACAGCGCCGACCGGCCTACGCGGCGGACATCACCTACGGCACCAACAACGAGTTCGGGTTCGACTACCTGCGAGACAACATGGCGATGCGAACCTCCGATCTCGTCCAACATGGCCACCACTACGCGATCGTCGACGAGGTTGACTCGATTCTGGTCGACGAAGCCCGCACCCCGTTGATCATCAGCGGCATCGTGACCGATACCGCCAAGTGGTACCGGGAGTTCGCGAAAATCGTGAAACGCCTCACCAATGAAGTCGACTACACCGTCGACGAGGGGAAGCGGCAGGTGCTCACGACCGAGGAAGGTGTTGCCAGAGTCGAGAAGATCCTCGGAGTCGAGAACATGTTCGACTACACGAGTGTCGATTTCGTTCATCATCTCGACGCCGCGCTGAGAGCCAAAGAGCTCTACTTACGTGATGTTGCGTATCTGGTTGACAGCGGCGAGGTGAAGATCGTTGACGAATTCACCGGCAGAGTGTTGGAAGGGCGACGCTACTCGGAAGGTCTCCACCAGGCGATCGAGGCCAAAGAGGGCGTTCGTATCAAAGAAGAGAATCAGACGCTCGCCACGATCACACTCCAGAACTACTTCCGTATGTACGACAAGCTCGCCGGCATGACCGGTACTGCGAAGACGGAAGCTGCCGAGTTTGCTCAGATCTACAACTTGGAGGTTGCCGAGGTTCCGACGAACCGGCCGGTGATCCGCATGGATCAGCCCGATCTCGTCTACAAGTCAGAGGAGGGCAAGTTCGACGCGGTGGTCGACGATATCGTCGAACGACACGAGAAGGGCCAGCCTGTGCTGATCGGTACTGTGTCGATCGAGAAGTCGGAACGTCTGTCGACGGCACTTCGCAAACGTGGAGTTCCCCACGAGGTGCTGAATGCGAAACAGCACGCCCGTGAAGCCGTGATCATCGCTCAGGCCGGCCGCAAGGGTGCAGTCACCGTCGCAACGAACATGGCCGGCCGCGGCGTCGACATCATGCTCGGAGGAAACCCGGAAGGCCTCGCCGAGATTGCGCTGGCGAAGGCGGGGTACGAACCAGGCTCCGACGGGTATGAGGAGACTCGGACCGACACGATCGGGGAGTTTCGGACAAAGACGGACGCAGAACGCAAAGAGGTACTCGACGCCGGCGGTTTGTACGTAGTCGGCACTGAGCGCCACGAATCACGTCGTATCGACAATCAGCTCCGGGGTCGTTCGGGGCGACAGGGTGACCCGGGTGAGTCGAGGTTCTACCTGTCACTCGGCGACGATCTCATGCGCCGGTTCGCGTCGGATCGGGTCGAGATGATCATGGAACGTATGCGGATCCCCGACGATGTGCCGATCGAGGCGAAGATGGTCTCGAAGGCGATCGAACGGGCACAGGGCCAGGTCGAGGCACAGAACTTCGAGATCCGCAAGAACGTTCTCAAGTACGACGAGGTCATGAACCGCCAGCGCGAGGTCATCTACGAGTGGCGCAACAGCCTTCTCAGACAGGAGGAGAGCGACGCGCTCGTACGGGACTGGATCGGAGAAGTGATCGGCGGAACCGTCGAGGGTTTGCTCGGCGACGCTTCGCCCAGTGAGTGGGACTGGGATGAGCTGATTCGCCAGCTGTCGGTCTTCTACCCATCAGAACTCGACCAGGAAACGATCGACGACACACGGGGCCTGGATGCTACCGACGTCGCCGACGCGGCGATCGAGGAAGCACTGACGGTCTACAACGATCGCGAGGAAGAACTCGGTGCCGACACCCTGCGACAAATCGAGAAGACGGTCGTGCTCGCCGTGATCGACGCGAAGTGGCGAGAGCACCTCTCGGAGATGGACTACTTGCGCGCGGGCATCGGGCTTCGAGCCATGGGACAGCGTGACCCGCTGGTCGAGTATCAGCGGGAGGGCTACGACATGTTCGCCGAGCTGGTCGACTCCGTGAAACAGGAAACGACCCGGTACATGTTCCATGTGCAGGTCGCCCAGCAGGCGGCGGAGGCTCAGCGGACGCAGGAGCGTCACCAACGCGAGGCGGCGGCCGCGGGAGGGCGTTCGACCACACAAGCGGTCTCCGACAAGGTCGGTCGCAACGATCCCTGCCCGTGCGGTTCCGGCAAAAAGTACAAGCATTGCCACGGGAAGCGGGCGTAGCCGGCTCGCCCGCTACCATTCCTCGCCCATGGATACCGATCCCCGTTCACTTCTCGACGACCTGCGCGCTCGCCTCTCCGATGCCCGGAGGTTCCTTTGACCTCGATGGCAAACGCGAACAGCTGCCGAGGCTGAGGGAAGAGGCCGCATCGCCCGACTTGTGGGCCGACGCATCGAGGGCCGCCGAGGTCAACCGCACCCTTGCCCGTTTCGAGGGTCTGATCGCGCACGTCGGACGGCTCGAGTCGGCGCTCGACGACGCCGAGGTGTTGCTCGATCTGGCCGGTGAAGAGGACGATGAGGATGCCGCCAGGGAGGCTGCCGCCGACCTGACGGAAGCAGAAGAGGATCTGTCGGCGCTGGAAACCGAGTCGCTGTACTTCGATACGTACGACGAGGCGCCGGCCATCATGAGCGTCCATGCCGGGGCCGGAGGCGTCGACGCCCAGGACTGGGCTGAGATGCTGCTACGCATGTATGTGCGGTATTTGGAAAACAAGGGACTGCGGGTCGAGATCGACGAGGTGACACCCGGCGACGAGGCAGGTATCAAATCGGCGACCCTGACGGTCGGGGGTGATCACGCCTACGGGATTCTCGAAGGGGAGCGGGGAGTCCATCGGCTCGTACGCATCAGTCCGTTCGATGCGAACAGCCGGCGGCACACGTCGTTCGCCGGTGTCGATGTCATTCCGGAGGTCGAGGAAGAGGAAGTCGAAATCGACCAGGACGACCTCAGAATCGAGACCTACAGGTCGCAAGGTGCCGGTGGACAGCACGTGAACGTGACCGATTCGGCCGTGCGGATCACGCACCTTCCAACAGGGACGGTCGTCACCTGTCAAAACGAACGGTCGCAGCTCCAGAACCGGGCACGGGCGATGGTCATCCTCAAGGCCCGGCTCGGTGAGCTCGCCCGCAAGGAACGTGAGAAGGAACTCGACGAGATTCGAGGCGATCAGGAAGCAGCCGCTTGGGGGAGACAGCTCCGGTCGTACGTGCTTCAGCCCTATCAGATGGTCAAGGACCTCCGAACCGGGGTCGAGATCGGAAACGTCCAGGGTGTGCTCGATGGCGACCTCGACGAGTTCGTCGACGCGTACCTCCACTGGCGTCGTGAACGCCAGGAGCGGACAGGGGGGTGACGCCGCTTTGCTTCTTCACGTGGCTATTCTTCGCTGCGCCCGGTGCGGAGTTCGGGGCGGAACATACGGCCGGCAGTTCCACGAATGGGACCGCCGCTGAAGTGAGTGGTCCATGATTCTTCTTGAAGGTGTCACAAAAGTCTACGAGGGGGGAACCGTTGCCCTGCGGGATGTCGATTTGGACGTCAAAAAGGGCGAGTTCGTTTTCGTGGTGGGTCCATCGGGGTCCGGCAAGTCGACGCTGATCAGTCTCCTTCTCCGAGAGCAGCGCGCAACCCGCGGCAAGATCTGGGTCGCGGGCAAGGACATCACGAAGATGCCCGCATGGAAGGTGCCTCATTTGCGCAGGTCGGTCGGGACCGTGTTCCAGGACTACAAGCTCCTCCCGAATCGCACCGTATCGGAGAATGTCGGGTTCGCGCTCGAAGTGCTTGGACGCCCATCCTCCATCGTGAACCGGCAGGTGCAACAGGTTCTGGAACTCGTCGGGCTTCAGACGAAGGGAGACCGGTATCCGCGCCAGCTCTCCGGAGGTGAGCAGCAACGGGTCTCCGTCGCGAGGGCTTTCGTGAATCGTCCGCCGATTCTTCTCGCAGACGAGCCGACCGGGAACCTCGATCCGGCGACATCCGTCGGGATCATGCGGGTCCTCGACAGGGTGAACCGCACGGGTACGACGGTGGTGATGGCAACGCACGATCATGCGATCGTCGACGCGATGCGGAGGCGTGTCGTACAGCTCGACCGGGGCCGAATCATACGAGATGAGACGCGTGGCACCTACGAGAGCGTCAACGGCAGGAACAACGGCGATGCGTAGGCTGCTCTTCCTCGTCAAGGAGGCGTTCTCCAGCCTGCGACGCAACCTACTCGTGGTCAGCGCAGCGGTCGTGTCAGTGTTCATCAGTCTGACGCTCGTGTTCGGTGCACTCGTACTGAGCGAGCTGGTGAAGGTCAACACGGCTCGGTGGCAGGAAGGCGACCACGTCATCGTGTTCCTGAAGGACGATGTGACGAACCAGGCGGAAACCGATCTGGAAGCGGAGATTCGCAGCTGGCCGGAAGTCAGCGAGGTGTGGTTCTGCGACAAAGCGTGTGCCTATGACGAGTTCAAACAGATGTTCGCCGAACAGCCCGGACTTCTCGAGAACGTCGATCCGTCGATTCTCCCAACGTCACTTCGCATCCGGCTTCACAACATCGACACATATATGGACGTGATCTATCAGCTGAAGGGAAACGCGGCGATCCGAAAGATCGTCGCCGCGAGCGACGCGTTCGACCAGCTGTCATCGGTCACCAAGGCACTGAACTGGCTGGCCCTGGGCTTGGCCATCGTGCTGGGGATTGCCTCGATCGTGCTCATTGCAAACACGATCCGTATGGCCATCTACGCGCGGCGCGACGAGATCCAGGTGATGCGTCTCGTGGGTGCGTCGAACTGGTTCATTCGAGTCCCGTTCTTGCTGGAGGGGATGATTCAGGGGCTTGTGGGCGCCGCGCTCGCCGTTGTCGCGATCTGGCTTGGACAGAACTTCATCGCGGGTCAGATTCCTGAGGACTTCATCGTGCGGGCAACGGTCGGTCAAGGGTTCCTGGTTTCTCGAAGCCTCGCGGTTCTCGTGTTCGGAGCGCTCGCAGGCGTCCTCGGAAGTGCGGCCGGCGTACGTCGATTCCTGAAGGTGTGATCGTGGTACGGAGGCTGTCTCTGGTTGCTGTGGTCGTGGTGACGGTCCTGATGTCGCTTCCGATCGCCTCAACGGTGAAGGCAGCCACGACCTCGGAACAGAAGCTCGCCGATCTCGAATCGCAGATCAAGGACCTGAATGCGCAAATCAAGGCACAGAAGGGCGACCGTACCGGAGCGCAGGATGATCTCGACGCGGCCCTGGCGCAACTCGATGCGGTTCGTTCCGACCTCGCCCAAGCCGAGTCGAAAGTTCAGGCCGTCGAGGCGTCCATCACCGACACCGAGAGCCGTCTGAACCGTGTGCAGCAAGAACTCGATGAGCTCGAGATCGAACTCGCCGACACCAGGGTGCGCATCCGTGACACACGTGATCAGGTGGTGGACCAGGCAGTTGAGATGTACATGGGCGGTGTCCCAGGACTCCAGTCGGTCGTGTTCGAAGCCCGGGACATGACGAGCGCGGTGATCGGTCTGAGCTATGCCCACGAACTCGTCCAGTCGAGCGCATTGCTCATGAACGATCTCGAGACGCTCGAGGTCGTCGAGGGCAAGCAGAAGGACGCTGTCGAGGAACGCAAGGCCGCGGTCCAGGATGCGCTCGACCAGCTTGGAACCCAGAGAGACGAGCTCGAAGCCGACCGGGAACAGGTGGACCTCAAACGCCAGGAGGCTGAAGCACAGGCTGAGACCCAGCAGAAGCTCGTCAACGACATCAATTCCCAGATCAGGTATCTGGAGGCCGAGAAGGCCCAGGACGAGAAGGATCAAGCGCAGATCAAGGCCCAGATCGAGGCCGCCCAGAGAAGGGGAGGGACTGCGCCGTCCGTGCTGCAGTGGCCGGTGAGTGGGCATCGCATCACATCACCGTTCGGATGGCGTGTACACCCGATCTTCGGTACGAAGAAGATGCATACCGGCATCGACATCGGCGTTCCCTACGGAACGCCGATCAAAGCCGCTGCGAGTGGGACCGTGATTCTGGCCCAGTCGTACGGGGGGTACGGAAACGCCACAGCTATCGACCACGGTGGCGGATTGGTGACGCTGTATGGGCACCAGTCCAAGATCGTCGTCAAAGTCGGCCAGAAGGTCGATGCCGGCCAACTGATCGGCTACGTGGGGTGCACCGGATACTGCACGGGCCCGCACCTGCATTTCGAGGTGAGAGAGGACGGGACACCGGTCAACCCGCTGGGCTATCTGCCGTGACGGTCGTCGCCACCAATCGGAAGGCGAGACACGACTACGAGATCCTCGAGACATATGAGGCAGGCCTGGCGTTGAAGGGATCCGAGGTGAAAAGCCTGCGTGCCGGCATGGCAAACCTCAAGGACTCCTATGTGCAATTCAAGGCAAGGGAGGCGTGGCTCGTCGGGTGTCATATCAGCCCGTACGCGTTTTCCCGCGGCGGTGGGCACGATCCTGATCGGGATCGGAAGCTGCTGCTGCATCGGAGGGAGATCGACCGCATCTCAGCGAAGGTCAAGGAGCGGGGACTAACGCTGGTCGCCTTGCGGATCTACTTCAAGGATGGCATCGCGAAGATCGAAATCGGGCTTGCACGCGGCAAAGCGCAGTACGACAAGCGTGTTGCCATCAGGGAGCGCGAGCAACGCCGGGAGATGGATCGGGCAATCCGCCGAAGGGGCAGGATCTAGCTCGGAGCTCTGAGCACCGTCCGGCCTAGCCTTCGGCCCCGATGCCGTTGAGCTGTTCGAAGTAGTCGGCGAGCTGATCTGCCGGGAGGACGCCGGCCGATCGACCCAGAACCTGTCCGTCGGGGCCCGTGAACACCCAAAACGGGAACGCCGACACGCCCAATTGTGCGCTGAGCGCGCCGGTCGCGTCGATGAGCACCGGGAAGGGGAACTGCTCTGCTTCGAGGTAGGGGAGGAGCGGGTTCGGCGCCGTGTCGTCGATTGCCGTCGTGATAGAGACGATTTCCATGAAGGGGTTGACGGCCGCGTTGGCTTCGTACCACGTCTTCACGATCGGGAGTTCCTGCTGGCAGTACTGGCACCAGTGGGCCCATACGAGCCAGGCCCGCGCGACGCCGTCTGCAGGATCAACCGTTGTCGTTTCACCGTCCGGGTATCGGATGCCGGTGATCGGACCGAGCGTCATGCCGATGGCCGAGTCACTGCTCGCATCGGAGAACCTGGGGAGATCGCCCGAGACGGTGGGCTGATCCTGAAGCGCTGGAGACGAATCGGTCGAGCTTTGCGCCGTCGCCAGGGACTGCTGAAGCGCTGCGACCTGAATCTGGAGCGCCGCAACCTGCGATTCGAGCGTCGATGTGTGACGGGTTGCGTCCGTGAGGTCCCGGTACAACCAGAAGTTCGTTCCGAGTGCGACGACGGCGATGAGCGCGGCCGCCCAGCTGAGCCAGTTGGGTCGGGGCTTCTTCGGACGCGGCCCGAAAGGATTCTCGAGTTGGGTCATGTCGGCAAACACAGTACCCGGTATATCGTTGAGGGAGTATCGTGAATGGGCACAAGGGGCTGAATGGAATCGACTTGCGGTGCCGATGCCATGCCCACCATCCGAGTTGCTCAGACTCGCTAAACGGGGCATCAAGAGAACTGCCGATGCAGATCTCGCCTACGCCGCCTAGGCGGTAGTGGCACCTGCACCCCGAAAGGGGAGACGGGGCCAGATCGCGCAGCCTGGCACCAGAAGCGTGGTTGACAGCAGGGAAAGACCGCCGGACCGCTCGGAAGAGACGAGCTGACGATCGGAAATAGACCGATAGGCCTCAGGGCCAACGGTGACCTCCACCGCGAGCGAGGATGATGGTCAGGGTGGGTTTGAAACCCGTGAGGACCCGGGTTCGAATCCCGGCAGCTCCACGAAGGGGTGTTAGTAGAAATACGGCACCCCTTTCGCGTAGCGGGCCGACGTGTGCGCGGGGATAGGATTGTGACGTATCTCGATCACCGGGCGGTGCACGATCGTGACCGAAGCAGCAATCGTTGTCGTCGGAGCCGGGATCGCCGGCCTGACTGCCGCATACCAGATCAGCAAGGCCGGACACGACGTCCTGGTTCTGGACATGAACAACTACGTCGGCGGGCGTATGGCCAATGTCGAGTGGGAAGGTTTCCTGGTGGATATCGGGGCCAAGTTCGTGACCACCGCCGACACGTCGCTGCTGAAGATGGTCGACGAGGTGGGCCTGGGCGACCAGATCGTCAAGTCGGAGGAGGGACTGACCATCACGATCTATCGGGACGGCACGCTGCACACGGCCAACTTCCTTTCCATCCCGTCGTATCTCGGTTGGAGTGGCGTGTCGTTGAAGGCACGGCTGGCGATGATCAAGCTGCTGCCGTACTTCCTCCGGGTGGGCAAGATGAAGAACGTCTACCACCTGGAAAGCGCACGCGTGCCGGACGTAGACGAAACGTTCGAGCAGTTCTTCAAGGAGCACATCAGCACGGAGATGTTCGAGTACTGGGCCATCCCCATGTTCGAAACCATGTGCGCCTACAAAGGCGGCGATGTTTCGCGCAAGGCCTTCCTGGCCATGATGATGAGCTATCTGAATGCGGACTCGATCACATTCCAGGGTGGCATTGGCATGCTGCCGAAGAGATTGGCAGAGCAGGTCGAAGTCGAGTTGACGGCCCGGGTCGAGGGAATCCGGCTGAAGCCCGATGGAAGCGGTGCCGAGGTTCGCTACAACGTCGACGGCCAGTCGAAAACGGTCGGCGCGGATCGGGTAGTTGTTGCCGTTCAAGGCAATCACGTTCTGCCCTTGTTCACCGATCCACGTCCCGCCTGGAGCGAGTTCTTCTCCAACGTCGCGTACAGCACGGGAGCCATGCACTACCACATCGCAGAGACGGACTATCAGCCCCCTGTCGGCAGCACGTTCGTGCCGCGCTCGACCGGGCAACCGATCAACAGCATCGCCTTCGAGCGCCACGTGGACGGCCGCTGGCTGATGTTGACCGACCCCAGTGTGTACACCTTCGACATGGCGCAACACCCGGATGAACTGGCGGAACAGGCACAGGAAGTGATGAGCAGCATCTTCCCGCCTTTGAGAGGCACCTTCAGCGCGCATCGCGTGTTCAAGTGGCACGACAAGCTGCCCACCTTCCGCCCCGGCTACCTGGATGCGGTGGCACGCTTCTGGGCCGACTCCCAAGAAGGGCCGGTCTACTTCTGCGGTGACTACTTCGCCGGGCCGAGCACGGGTGGCGCGCTCTTCACGGGCATGGAGTGCGCCGAACGGGTGCTGCAATCCATCTGAGCGTGCCGACGTTTCCGCGGCCTAGGAGAAAGCTGCCAACGGGGATCTCGAGGCGGGTTTCCGTTCTCCAACCAAAGATGCAGCTGTCTCCCGTTGGTCCCCACGAGTGGCGACCGTTGGTCGCCGCTTCTACGGCCCCCGTACCGGGCTCGTATAGGTGCTTCCAAGCGGGCTCGTCCACTCGACGTCTCCGCCATCGACCATCCGGTAGCTCCAGCCTCGGTGTCGAACCACGTGGTCGTGACGGCACAGGGGAGCGAGGTTCGACGCGTCGGTCGGTCCACCGCTGGACCACTCGACGGTGTGATCGAGATCGCACGATCGGGCCGGCATTCTGCATCCGGGGAACACGCACCTCGGATACGTTGCCTCAACCTGCCGGCGGGAAGCAGCCACGGGCCGTCGACGCACCGGTCCAATCGAGACAGGAACGCCGTGGGCGTCGGTTGTGGCACTCGCCCATCGAGAGGATGCCTCGGCTGCCCGCCGGGCGATCTCGGCGACGACGGGTCCGTAGCCTCGAAGCTCGCCTGGCTGATCATCGAGGCCGGCGAGGGTCGACAGGTCGACCCGGATCTCAACGTTGCCACTGGTGTGCCCCTTCGTCGCGCTCCCGCACAGGAGATCGACGAAGACGTCGGCGCGAAGCTGATCCATCGTTCGGTCCTCGCCGCCGCCACGAAGGGATCGTGCCAACGCGTCAATGTGTTGGCGGGCGGCAACTGCCCGATCCGGAGGAAGATCGAGGCCGAAGAGGTTGGCGGTTCCGTCGACCGTTGGTTCGAGGACCACGCGCCGCTCCTTCACGATCTCCCGGTATCGCTGTGCGGCGAGTTCGGGATCGATCGCCACGCAGGTCCGACGAACGAGCGCACCTAGCTCACCCGTGGTCACCTCGGGAGCCCTGTCGATGACTTGATCCACGACGGCCCGGGCCGTGTGGTCGTCGCAGTGCGACGTTGCGTTTACGAGCACCCATGCCCGGCGCCGGTCGATGAGCCCTTTCTGCAAGCTCTCGAGTATCGCCGGGAGTCGATCTCGGAGCGTCAGCGCGAACCAGACCTGCTCGTCCGCCGCTCTTCGTGTGAGGTGGAGCGAACACCGCAACTCGGTCGCGGTCGAATCGGCGGCGGTTTCCGCATCCTCGATCGCCTGGTAGGCGTCGGAGATCGATGCGACGTCGCGAGTCAGTTCCGCCGTGTAGTGCGACACCAAACGCTGGTGGGCACGGGCAACGGTGACCCGGTCCGCAGGCGGCAGCCTGTCCACATCGATCCCGGACAGGACAATCGCCAGGAACGGACCAGGCTCCATCGCATCGAGCGCTTCCGGCGACTCGTCGGATTCGAAGACCATGGAGGCTTCGATCGCCTTGTTCAACCGATCGAACATATGTTCGATTGTACGTGTTGGCGCCGACAGAATCTAGGGGGTTGTCAGCGCAGACAAAGGGAGGCCAGGACCCGATCGGCCGCCCTCGGACACCTGGCGTTTCAACAGATGGGGACGAGTTCCGGATCGATCGGCTACCCGCGGACACGATCCTCCCACCACGAGGCTACGGTGGTGCCGATGATCGACCCGGACCGCCAGGCACTCGAAACCTCCCTCACCGGCCTCGGTCCTCACGAGCTGTTTCCCTGTGACCCGGCGCTCGCCGACACGACAGCGTTTTGTGAGGCCTACGGGTTCGCGCTCGAGGACTCGGCCAACACCATCATCGTGGTTGGCAAGACCAAGCCCCCGGTCTATGCGGCGTGCGTTCTTCTCGCTACCCACCGACTCGACGTCAACCACACGGTGAAGGCCAGGTTTGGCAAGAAGTCGTCGTTCGCTTCAGCCGAAGAGACGAAGGCCCTGACAGGCCACGAGATCGGCGGTGTGACGGTGTTCGGGTTGCCGGCCGACGTGCCGATCTGGGTTGACCAGACCGTCATGGAACGGGAGAGGATCGTGCTTGGAGGGGGGAGCCGCAGCTGGAAGGTGATCGCTCCGCCGTCCATCCTGCAGGCGCTTCCCAACGCCGAAATCGTCGAAGGTCTCGCCCGCTAGGACGATCGGCCGAGTCAGACCGACCGGTGGACCGAGCAGACCTCGACCGCATCGCTGAGTCCCCGCACCCGGGATCGGTGAGGCGGATCGAATTCGATCGCCGGCAACCGGCCCGCCCGGTCACGCAGGAATGTTGTGATCAACGACTCGCCACCCGTCGCCAGGTCGGTCACCCTTGAGGCAACGTTCACGACGTGGCCAAGAAGATCATTCCCGGTGGGGATGACGGGCCCGAAGTGTCCCCCGGCCCTGAGGGGAAGCGGACTCTGATTCATTTCGATCAGATCGACGCAGGCCATGACGGACGCGGCAGGCTCACCGAAACTGATCATGTGGCCGTCGCCGAGCGTCTTGATGACGTTGCCTCCTCGGGAGCGCACGATGGCGTCGACCGCGTCGTAGTGGTCGGTGAGCATTGCCCGCGTCTCTGTGTCGCCTCGGTCTTGAGTGAACGCCGTGAAGCCCTCGAGGTCCGAGAAGACGACGGCCAGCGTCGATGTCGCGCCTCCGGCTTTCTCTTCGGCATCTGCGGGCAGCACGTCGAGAGCTTTCACGTCCAGGAGCCCCAAAATCGAGGGGGCTTCGGCCACCACTTCCGCTATCTGGTCGCGGAAGCGGCGAATCGCCGCCTCGTAGGAGACGTCTTCCGGAAGCTTTTCGAGGGCCCTTTCATCAATGATGCCTGCTTCGGCCAAGCGCCGAAGCTTCTCCGGCTCGAGTTGACCTGCGACGCGGGCCGTGATGACACCGCGGAGCCCGCCGGTGAGCGCACGGATTGCCTCCCGAAGCCGTTCCTCATCCACAGGCCAACACTACATCCAGCCTGCCTCCACGACGTTCCCAACCAGATGTCTGATTTCCGCTAGCACTTCCTCGACGACATGGCCATCATGGCCCCATGGATGATCGCTTCGTTCTCGACCACGGTCGCTGCTACCGGGCCGCCCAGAGCAGGGACTCCCGATTCGACGGCTGGTTCGTCATGGCCGTTCGAACCACGGGCATATACTGTCGACCGAGCTGTCCGGCCATGTCGCCGAAGCAATCCAACTGCGAGTTTTACCGCACGGCGGCGGCCGCCCAGCAGCATGGCTATCGGGCATGCAAGCGGTGCCGCCCTGACGCGACGCCCGGCTCTCCCGAATGGAACCTTCGAAGTGATCTCGTGGGACGAGCCATGCGGCTCATCGCCGATGGCGTCGTCGATCGGGAAGGTGTATCAGGGCTTGCGATGCGTCTTCACTACAGCGAACGGCACCTCAATAGGATCCTCACGGCCGAACTCGGCGCCGGACCCATCGCACTTGCTCGGGCCCAACGCGCCCAAACCGCCAGAATTCTCGTCGAGACGAGCGATCTCTCGATGAGCGACGTCGCGTACGCCGCTGGATTCGGGAGTATCCGCCAGTTCAACGACACGGTGCGCCAGGTGTACGCTGTTGCACCTTCCGAACTGCGCGTCCGGGCACGATCTCGAGTCGGGGCCCGCCGAGAGCCGGGCACCGTCTCCGTGCGGCTTGCCGTGAGGTCTCCGTTTGCCGCCGCGCCGCTGCTCGGGTTCCTTGCGGCGCGAGCGATACCCGGTGTCGAAACGGCGGGCGATGGACAGTACGCGAGGACGCTCGACCTGCCGCACGGTGCCGGCGTCGTCGACATATCGATCTCGGACCGGGTGCAGGCGACGTTCACGCTCGCCGACTGGCGCGACCTGGCGCCCGCGGTCGAGCGTGTTCGACGCCTCCTCGATCTCGATGCAGATCCGATGGCTGTCGACGAGCATCTCTTGCGCACCGGCCTGGGTGAGCTGGTTCGTGCACGCCCCGGGCTGCGATCGGCCGGAGCGGTCGACGCTGCTGAAATGACCGTTCGGGCGATCGCAGGACAGCAGGTCTCGGTCGCAGGCGCTCGACGTATCCTCGGTCGTATCGCCGCCACGCTCGGCTCTCCGCTGCCCGAGATTCGTGACGGTCTCGCGTTCCTGTTCCCTTCGATGGACCAGCTCGCCAGTGCTCCCGCCGGTGTGTTTCCGATGCCAGTACGTCGATCGGACACGATCAGGCGCCTGGCCGAGCGAATCGCCGACGGCATCATGACATTCGACGCCGATCGCACCAGGGTCTTCGAACAGCTCACGTCCGTGCCGGGGATCGGACCCTGGACAGCGGGGTACGTCGTGATGCGCGGTCTCGGAGATCCTGACGTCTTCCTGGGCACCGATCTCGGTGTCCGCCACGCATTGGACGCCCTCGGACGCGACCCGAGTGCGACAGCATCGTGGAGCCCATGGCGCTCCTATGCAGTACACCATCTATGGGCAACACTGTCTCGGAAGGAGCCGTCATGACAGAGCAATTCCAGCGGACGATGGACTCGCCGGTTGGCGTCCTCACGATCGTCGCCGAGAACGATGGGATCGTCGCTATCCGGTTCGAATCCGAGTCCGAGCATATGTCGAGCCAGTCCCCAATGGAGGTCGGTGCCGGCGAGCATGCCATTCTCGACAACGCCGTCAGACAGCTCGAGGAGTACTTCGGTGGTGCACGCACGGAGTTCGATCTCCCACTCGTTCCTCGAGGGACTCCGTTTCAGCAGCAGGCGTGGCAAGTGCTGCGGACGATTCCGTACGGGGAGACAATCACGTACGGGGAGCAGGCTCGACGACTCGGTGATCCGAACAAGTCGCGGGCAGTGGGAAGCGCGAACGGGAGAAACCCGATTCCGATCGTGGTGCCGTGCCATCGGGTGGTGGGCGCCAACGGCCACCTCACAGGATACGCCGGCGGCATCGAGGTCAAGGCCTGGTTGCTCGACCACGAGTGGCGCGTGCGATTAGGAGGCTGACGTTTCAGAGTGCCTGGAACGCCCACAGCGCCACCATCCCGACGACGATCGTCGCGAGAACATTCTTGGTCTTCCATGCCACAGCGAACGCGACGGCGCCTGCGGCCAGTCGCGGACCAATTGTGATGGCGCCATCGGGCGCGGCCAGTGAGGGAAGCACGAGCGCACTCAGCACGGCGGGCGGGATGAACCTCAGCCCTCGTTCGACGCTTTTCGGGATCTGACCCAGCCGGCTCCACAAAGCGATGATCGAGATGCGTAGCGCCAGAGTTCCGGCCCCGACGATCACAAAGATCAGCCACACTCTCATGGTCGCGACCGCCTTCCGGTCAGCGTGCCGGCAAGGATGCCGGTGGTCGCCGCCAGCGGCAGGCCGAGGTTATAGGGAAGTCCGGCGAGGAGCACGGCCAGCGTGCCGGCAACGGCGGCCGCCACACCGTCCGACCGGTCCCGAATGGCCGGCACGAGCAGTGCGATGAACACGAGAGGAATGGCGAAGTCGAGCGACCATCGAGCAGGAATGGAAGCTCCGAAGATCGCACCGACAGCCGTCGACACCTGCCAGGTGATCCACAAGACGACGGCCGCGCCGAAATAGTAGGAGATCCGCGTCGAGAGAGGCTCGTCGTGTTCGGTGAAGCGCCTGATCGAGAATGCGAATGCCTGGTCGGTGAGGAGATAGGAGGCCAGCGTCTTGCGTCCTGAGCCGAGGCCGTCGAAATACGGTGCGAGCGACGCCGAGTACATCATGAACCTCGCGTTGATGATCAGCGCGGTTCCGACGACAACAACGAACGGCGCATTCGTTCCGATGAGCTGAAGAGCGGCGAGCTGCGCCGCTCCGGCGAAGACGAGCAGCGACATGCCGACACCGTGTGCGGGGGAGAGACCGACGGTGATCGCCGAGACACCCGCGATGAAGCCAAATGGAACAACCCCGAGAAGGATCGGGGCCGTGTCACGGGAGCCGTCGAGGAACGCTGATCGATCGATCGACGGATGATAGAACCGGTGGGTCGATCCTCAGGTGCGGCGCTCTTGGCTCGCGATCCACTCGATGAACGATTCCCTGTCTCCGGAACCCTTTTCGGCGATGTAGGTCAGCGCCCACTCGTCGATCTCGTCGTCCGTGAAGCCTTGTTCGATCAGTGCTGCACGCGATTCGTTCGCGAGCAACTCCGCCCCCTCGATATGGGACATGTCGGGGACTTCCTCCGGGATACCCGCGTCGTGCGGATGCTCCGGCTGCAAGTTCATGGCGGCTTTCCTTTCTGAGTCAACCGCAAGAATAGGGTCGTTTCGGAGTCGTGTTGGTCGCTGCGTCGACGTGCGGTACGGTTCGGCCGACAGGTGGGGAGGGGGAGAGGAACCGCGATGTTCAGATGGGCCGTGATCGTCGGATTGCTCACAGTTGTTCTGGGAGCGTGCTCGGGCACCGATACCGTCGAGGTGAAGAATGCCCGAATCCCGATGCCGACGGGCAGCAACGCCGCCGTGTACTTCGAGCTGACGAACGCCACGGACCACGAGGTGGAGATCGTCGGGGCCGAGAGCAGCGTGGCAACGGCGGTGATCCATGAGACGGTGATGAACGGCGATGTGATGGGAATGCAGCCGCTGTCCGAGTTGACGCTCGAACCCGGGGAGACCGTCGACTTCGCTCCAGGCGGACTGCACGTGATGCTCATGAACGTGCCGGCATTGGAGATCGGTCAGACCGTGCAGGTCACTCTGATGTTGAGAGACTCGGATCCGGTCGTGTTCGACGCGACAGTCGGGGAGATAGAAACACCCTGATTCCGGCATTGCGGATGTCACATAGACCGGGAGCCCCTCTAGGGTATGGCCGCGCCACACGGTGCGATGCTTTGCATCCCGTTCGTGGCACTACCTCTGACTTGGAGACTCACCAATGCAACGCTTCCGCTTATACGCCCTTGTCGGTGCCGCGATCGCGCTCGCCGTGGTTGTCGTGGGTGCTCGCCCGGCCATGGCAGCAACGGCTCCTGACGCGACCTCCGTGCAGGAGACGCTTCGAGATCTCGGCTTCTACCGTGGCGAGATCAACGGTCAGTTCGACAATGCCACCGGTGACGCCATCCTCGCATTCCACAAAACAGTGGGCGCCGAACGAACCCGCGACTGGAGCAGCGACGACGCTCAGTTCGTCCAGGCGATCACAGCGGTCGGCTACGAGATTCCGGATCGGCCGGAAGAGCCGTACCGGATCGAGATAGACCTGTACCGGCAGGTGATGTTCCTCGTCGAACGCGGGAAGGTCACCGCGGTGTTCCCAATCGTCTCGGGCAAAGGAGACACCTACGAACGGCTCGGTCACGCTACCGGCGGATCCCATACGCCGGTGGGCGACTTCACGTTGATCAGGCACGTCGACGGATGGCGCCAAGCTCCCCTTGGCGGGATCTACCGTCCCTGGTACTTCATGGGCGGCTACGCCATCCACGGAGGCAAGATCGCACACGCTCAGCCAGCATCGCATGGGTGTGTTCGGGTCCCGATGGCCGACATGGACTGGCTCGAGGGCCATCTCGAACTCGGCATGCCGGTTCACGTATGGGTCGGGAACGGTGCCACCGACATCTCGGCCTACCTGCTCGAGCAGCTTGCAGCAGGAGCTCGTTACGACATCATGTAGCTGGTTCGATCGAGGCGCACCGCCGGACGTGTCCCGCGCCGTTCGACCTCGGTGAATCCTGCATCGAGAAACATCGACAGCGTGCCGACATACAGATCGGCGCTCGCACGATTCTCGCCGGACGTGTCGATCGGATGTCCCGCCACATAGGTGGCTCCGCGATCGAACGCGAACCTCACGGCCTCGTCGAGCAGGCCCCGGGCGATGCCCCGGCGGCGCTGCCCTCGAGGGATGAAGAAGCAGTTGACCACCCAACCGGGGTCTTCTCGATCGAGCGGTCCGTTGACCGTTGCCCTGGGCGACATCATGCGGGTGTAGCGGACTCGGGGCCCGACGGCGACCCACCCAACCGGCACGGTCCCGTCGTAAGCGAGAATGCCGGGTTCCGCTCCGTCCCGTATCAGCTCGTGGAGGACTCTCTCCCGGCCCGCCGTGCCTGCCTCCGACCACTGTCGTGACGGGAGGATCCACCACGTGCACCAGCAGTTCGAGTAGGCACCGTTCGGTCCGAACAGGGACGCGAGGTCATCCCAGCGATCCGGAGTCGCGGAGGAGTAGGTCAGCGACATGGAACGCATTGTCGCACGGTGGCTTGGGCGGTGCCGGCTCTCGTGGTAGCCTGCTTAGTCAAGTGACTAAACCAACTGACCAAACGACTCGCGAACGTCTTGTGCACGCCGCCTCCGAACTGATCATCGAGGTCGGATGGGCCAACGTCACAACCCGACAGATCTCCGAGCGAGCAGGTGTCAACAACGCGCTCGTCCACTACCACTTCGGGTCGAAGGAGGACCTTCTCCTCGAAGCAGCAGCTGCTGCCTTCGCCGTCGAAACCGAAGGCCCGTTCTCGGAGCTGGCAGACGCCGCGTCGGTCAGGGACGCCCTCCAGGGCATGTTGTTGTGGCTTCGCACGATCGAAACCGATTCACCCGGGATGATCGTTTCCATGGAGGCGGCCCACCAGGCCATCCGAGACGATCGGGTGAGTGGGTTCCTCCAAGGAATCTGGTCGGAGGCGTTCGAAGTGCTCGCCTCACTCATCGCTCACGGTCAATCGACCGGCGAGCTGCGTGAAGATCTCGATCCTCATGACGCGGCGGTGACGCTGGGGGCGCTCGTGGACGGCCTGTTTCTCTACCGGCTCGTCGCACCGAGTTTCGACATCGATGGTGTTGCAGCGGTGGCGACGGTGTTCATCGACTCACTCGCGAAAGGAAGACGGTCATGATCGACCTCACACGCGTCGTACGAACCTACGGGGAGGGGCCGACGGCCGTTCACGCACTGAGAGGCGTCGACCTCGGCATCGATCAGGGTGAGTTCATTGTGGTGCTCGGACCGAGTGGATCCGGCAAGACGACCATGCTCAACCTGATCGGCGGAATAGAAGAGGTCACGTCGGGGGGGCTCATCGTCGATGGTGTCGATCTCACCCGCATGGACGAGGATGAGCGAACCGAATTCCGGCGGTCGCATGTCGGGTTCGTGTTCCAGTTCTTCAATCTCATCCCGACCCTCACCGCGCTCGAGAACGTTCAGTTGATGGCCGAACTCGTGGGCAGAAACCACGACGACAGTCTTGCGGCACTCGACGCCGTCGGCTTGGCCGATCGAGCAGATCACTTCCCCGGGATGCTGTCCGGAGGAGAGCAGCAGCGGGTCGCCATCGCACGTGCTCTCGTCAAGCAACCTCCCATCTTGCTGGTCGACGAGCCCACCGGGTCGCTCGATCTCGACACAGGGCGGCAAGTCCTGACGCAGCTGCGTTCGGTGAGCGACCGTGACGGCCGGACCGTCCTCCTCGTCACCCACAATTCTGCGATCGGAGGGATGGGTGACAGAGTGATCCGGCTCCACTCCGGTGAGATCGCTTCGATCGAGCCGAACGAACGGCCGTTGGTGGCCGAGGAGGTCGAGTGGTGAGCATCCTCCATCGGAAGCTGCGCAGAGACCTGCGCCAGCGAAGGAGCCAGTTCATCGCCGTCATCATCACGATCATCCTCGGCATCGCGTTGTTTGGCGGAACGTATGACGCCTATCAGAACCTGACCGACTCCTACCACGGGATGTTCAGCACACTGAACACCGCCGACATGACGATCGCCGGGGGTCAGACGGATTCGATCGTCCAGGGAGTCCGAGGAGTCTCCGGTGTAGAGAATGTGACGACACGAACCGTTGCCGATGTTCCCGTGCAGGTGAACGGCGACCACAAGATGCTCGGTCGCCTTGTGGGTATACCTGCCGCCGGCCAGCCGCTGATCGACAAGGTCGACATTCTGTCGGGCACCTATCCGGATGCTTCAGCTCCCGTCTTGATCGAACAGCACATGGCGAAGCACTTCGACCTCAAGGCCGGCGACACCATCCAGGTGCTCGGCCCGAACGGTTGGGTCGACGAGAAGATCGCGGGGATCGCGGCATCGGCCGAGTACTTGTGGCCGGCGGAAAGCCGCCAGCAGGTCATCCCTTCGTTCGACGACTTCGGAATCGTCTTCGCCGACGAGTCCTCTCTTTCCGCCGTACCATCCGCGGAAGCGCACACAGAAGTTCTCGTCACCTACAAGTCGGGGGTGGACACGGCAGCGCTCGATCGGTTGATCGAGGACTTCGCCAAGAACAACGGCGCAACCAACGCGACCCCTCTCGCCGATCTGCCATCGAACGCGGCGCTCAGCGAAGACCTCTCTGGTTTCCAGGAGATGTCGCTCATGTTCCCGCTGTTGTTTCTCGCCGCGGCAGGGATGGCGACCTACGTGCTGCTGACCCGTCTGGTGCTCAGCCAGCGGGGCCAGATCGGCCTTCTGATGGCGAGTGGATTCAAGAAGCGAACCGTGTTCGGTCACTATCTGGAGTTCGGGCTGCTCGCCGGCGCGATCGGAGCGGTGATCGGGGCGCCACTCGGGGCGTTGCTCGGCAACGGCATCACCAAGCTCTACACGAGTGCGATCTCCATCCCTGTGGCAATCACGACCGTGCATGTTTCAACGATCATCATGGGCATCGCGTTCGCCCTGGTCGCCGGGGCGCTCTCCGCCCTGGCCCCCGCGATGCGCGCCGCGAAGATCATGCCGGCTCAAGCGATGCGCGGGCTTCTGCCGGCCGGCAAGGGCGGCGCGACACTGGTCGAACGTCTCGTTCCGCCGCTGCGACGCCTGCCGGCACGATGGAAGTCGGTGCTGAGGGGCGTCGGCAGGAACCGCAACAGGACCATCACCACGGTGGCCGGCGTCATCATCGCCGTGACACTGATCCTCACCTTCTGGGGCATGATCGACTCGATACAGATGATGCTTCACGAGCAGTTCGACGTGGTGAATCGACAGAGCGCGCAGATCTATCTGACAACACCGGTGACACCGAGCGAGGTGTCGACGATCCAGGCGGAACCTGGAGTTGCTGCAGCGGAGGCGGTCGGCGACCTTCCGGCCACTGTGTCGTCGGCGACCTCCCAATACCACACCGAGATCCTCGCCTTCGACATGAACACGACGATGCACACGTTCATCGTCGACGGCAAAGACGTGCCGCCGCCGTCTGAAGGGGTGTTCTTGGGCACGGCGCTCCGAAAAGAGCTCGACGTAAAGGTTGGCGACACCGTGACGCTCGATATCCCGGACGCCCAGGTCCAGACAACCCAGACGGTGTCCGGTTTCGTCGAGGAGCCATTCGGCACGTTCGTGTACATCTCCGCCGGCGAACTGACCGCCCTCACCGGCGGGACCGACGTCGAGAACTCCGTGTACGTCACATATGTGTCTGGTGCACAGGGTGAGACGATGCGAAACGAGCTGAGTGCACTCCCCAATGTCGGAGCGTTCATCGACTCCCAAGCCCTGAAATCGATGGCGCGCCAGTACATGAGTCTCATCTACGCGTTCGTCGGCATCATGCTTGCTCTCGGCGGGGTCATGGCCTTCGCGCTCATCTACAACACGATCTCGGCGAACATCGCCGAGCGCGCGTCGGAGGTGGCCATGATGCGAGCGGGGGGAGTCTCGAGACGAACGATCTCGGGTCTGTTGACGTCCGAGAACGTGCTTCTGACACTGATCGGGGTGATTCCGGGCCTTGTCATCGGATACGTGTTCGCCTACTACGGACTGTCGATCTACTCATCCGACATGTTCACGATGAGCCTGTACATCCGTCCGACGACATACGTGTTCACGGTGCTCGCGATCATCGTTGCCGCCCTGCTATCGCAACGGCCCGTGCTGCGAGCGGTCCAGCGGCTCGATGTGGCCACGGTCGTCAGAGAGCGGTCTCTGTAGACCCGCACGCGAGACGGCGCTGCCTTCGGGGGGCGGTCCTCTGCTTGGCGCCGAACGAAACCAGCGCTATGCGGCGTTGGCGATCGCTTGCGTGTGGTCCGTCCAGGCGATCAGCCGTCCAGATCTGTCAGCCGTCCGAACAGCGGCTGTAGTGCCGGGTACAGGTCACGATACGACCTGTAGGCGTTCTGATACACAGCGACGTTCTCACCGGGATCGATCGGCCTGCCGAGCCGGACGGCGGCGCCACATGCCTCGTCGACTGACGCGAACGCTCCGTCTCCTGTGGCAGCGAGCACGGCGGCACCGTACGCGGCTCCTTCCGGAGTGTTGGCGACGCGCACGGGCGCCCCTATCACATCCGCGATGATCTGGAGCCACAGCGCACTGGCTGAGCCACCGCCGGACGCCCGAATCTCTTCGAGAGGGGTCATCGTTCGAATCAACTCCACCGAGTCCTTCAGCCCGAAGGCGACCCCTTCCATCACGGCCCTGGCCAGATGGCGGAATTCGTGACGGACGGTCAGACCGACGAACGAGCCACGCGCCATCGGATCGGGGTGCGGCGTGCGTTCCCCGCTGAGATACGGTGCAAACAGAAGGCCATTTGAGCCCGCCCGCACCGTCGACGCTACGGCGTCGAGATCCGAGTATGCACGTTCGGGCGCAAGCGTGTCCCGGAACCACTTGAGGCTCCCCGCGGCAGACAGCATCACGCCCATGAGATGCCACATGCCGGGCACAGCGTGGCAGAACGCGTGCAGCCTCCCCTCGGGCTCGACGAGGGGCTTCGATGCCGAAGCGAAGACAACACCGCTCGTACCGATGCTCATCGCGGCCACCCCCGGGCCTATGGCGCCGACCCCGACACCGTTCGCAGCCTGATCACCACCGCCGCCGAAGACGGGTGTGCCTTCCACCAGCCCGGTCGCGGCCGCTGCATCGGCCGTCACGACGCCGGTGACGTCGGTGCCTTCGTACGTGGCCGGCAGCCAGTCCCGTGGAATTCCGAGTGCGGCGGTGATGTCGCTGGACCAATCGCGTGTTGCGAGATCGAAGAGGATCGTGCCCGATCCACCGGCCCGATCCGATGCGTGGACCCCTGTGAGTCGCAGACGTACGTAGTCTTTCGGAAGCAGAATGTGCGCGGTGCGCTCGAATACCTCCGGTTCATGGTTGCGGACCCACAAGATCTTGGGAGCGGTGAAACCAGTGAGAGCGTCGTTTCCGGTCGTCGCGATCAAGTGCTTCCGGCCGACGATCTTGCGGATCTCATCACACTCGACCTGAGTCCGTTGATCGTTCCACAGGATTGCCGGCCGAAGCACGATGTCGTCGGCGTCGAGCATCACCAGGCCGTGCATCTGTCCGGTCAGGCCCACCCCACGGATCTGGGCACCTTCGATACCGGTGGCCTCGAGGATTTCGCGGATTGCGGCGACGGTCGCGTCCCACCACAGCTCGGGCGCCTGCTCCGACCAGAGGGGCTGCGGCGTTGCAAACCCGTACTCGGACCGACCGACGCCCACCAGCGAGCCGTCCGCGTTCATCAGGAGGGCCTTTGTCGCCGTCGTCGAGGAGTCGATGCCGATGTAGAACGTCATGATCTGTTAGGAAGTGAAGTCATGGTCGCGGTGCCCGATAGTACCTCCGCCGTCAGATGGTCGGGCACAGGAGGCGAGCTACATGTGATACTTGGGTGAACGCCGCCATGTCACCATGCGAAACGTGCGCCATGATGGTGTGTGGGACATCGAAACAGGAGGAGATGATGACCGAGTTCTTCGCAGGCGTGGATTCCATCCGCTATGAGGGGCCAGACTCGCCCAATCCCCTTGCCTTCCACTACTACGACCCCGACCGCGTCGTGCTCGACAAGACGATGAAGGAGCATCTGCGGGCCGCGGTGTGCTACTGGCACTCGTTCCAGTGGCCGGGCAGCGACGTGTTCGGTGCCGGCACGTTCGATCGACCCTGGCTCAACGTGGCAATGGAACCGATGACGGCTGCCCGGATGAAGATGGACGCAGCGTTCGAGTTCTTCTCCAAGCTCGGCTTCCCGTTTTGGTGCTTTCACGACCTCGACATCGCACCGGCCGGCGACACGTTCTCCGAGACTCGAGCCAACCTCGAAGCGATGGTTGAGTATGCCGAAACGAAGATGGAGGAGACGGGAGTCCGGCTGCTGTGGGGCACGGCGAATCTCTTCGGGAACCCCCGCTACATGGCGGGTGCGGCGACGAATCCCGATCCGGAGGTCTTCGCGTATGCGGCCGCCCAGGTGAAGAATGCGATCGACGCGACCCACCGTCTCGGCGGCGTCAACTACGTGCTCTGGGGCGGGCGCGAGGGATACGAGACCCTCCTGAATACCCGCATGAAACGCGAGGCCGACCAGCTCGCCCGCTTCCTCCACATGGTCGTCGACTACAAGAGGTCGATCGGCTTCGAGGGTACGCTTCTGATCGAACCCAAGCCGCAGGAGCCGACCAAGCACCAGTATGACTACGACTGCGCGACGGTGCACGGATTCCTCGAGCGGTACGACCTCCTCGGCGAGTTGTTCGTCAACATCGAGGTGAACCACGCGACCCTCGCAGGCCACAGCTTCCACCACGAGGTGTCCTATGCGCTCGACAACGGTATCTTCGGATCGGTCGATGCCAACCGTGGCGACTACCAGAACGGGTGGGACACCGACCAATTCCCCAACTCCGTCGACGAGATGAGTCTGGCGATGTACGAGATCCTTCGCACTGGTGGCTTCACGACCGGCGGCTTCAATTTCGACACGAAGCTCCGGCGCCAATCGATGGCGCGCGATGATCTGTTCCACGGCCACATCGGTGGGATCGACACCCTCGCCCGATCGTTGGTCGCAGCGGCGACCCTTCTCGAGGACGGTGATCTCGAGAACGCCCGTGATGAGCGCTACGCCGGATGGTCAGGCGATCTGGGCACGGCAATCTCCAACGGGCAGGTGGACCTCGCCGGGCTCGAAGCCAAGGTCGCGAGTGGTGCGGTGGATCCGAATCCGGTCTCCGGCCGCCAGGAGGCCCTCGAGAACCTCGTCAACAACGCGATCTGGAAAGCCCAGTAGCGAGCGTCCCGGGGCCAGCTCCGTCGGCTCAGCCGACGAACGCAACGAGGTCGCCGCAGCGCGATCGTCGCTAGCGTGATCCCTGAAACGAAGGCCACGACTCGATGACGACCGCGACGAACCGAACACTCCGTATCGGCACCAAGACGTACCCGCTGGTGTTGCCGTCGATACGCGACCCTCGGCTCCACCTCGCGGCGGTCATCATCACGATCCACGTGCTCGGCCAGGTCGCCCTCGGGTTCAGGATCTCTGTGCCCCAGATCGTGGTCGCGATCCTGACCCCGGCACTGATCGATCTGGGTATCACGTTCGCGCAGCAGCGTCGAGTCGTGTGGCCCGCGAGCGGAATGCTCACCGGCAGCGGCGTGGCGCTCATCCTGAGGCTCGTCGGAATGGGCCGGGATCAGCACTGGAGCTGGCAGGGCTGGTACATCTTTGCGGCAGTTGCCGGCTTTGCGCTCCTGTCCAAATACCTGATCCGATATCGCGGAACGCACGTCTTCAACCCGTCGAACCTGGGGCTCGTCGTAGCGTTCATCATTCTTGGCAGCAACATCATCGAGCCGCTCGACTTCTGGTGGGCTCCGTTGGGACCGGGGTTGGTGTTCGCCTACCTCGTGATCCTGGTGGGCGGACTCGCCATCACATCGCGACTTCACCTGCTGCCGATGGCGGTTGCATTCTGGGGTGCTTTTGCCGTAGGTCTTGGTGCGCTCGCAGCATCCGGACACTGCATCACGACCGCCTGGTCGCTGACGCCCGTGTGCGGCAGATCGTTTTGGTGGGTCGTGGTGACATCACCGGAGCTGTTGATCTTCCTGTTCTTCATGATCACGGATCCGAAGACCATCCCACGTGGACGCGCCGCCAGGGTCGTGTTCGCGGTGACCATCGCCGCTCTCAGCGTGCTGCTCATCGCACCGCAGACGAATGAGTTCGGAGCCAAGGTGGGTCTGCTCGCCGGGTTGGTGATCCTGACCCCGTTCAGCGTCCTCTTCGATCGGCTGGTACCCGATCCGGATCGCACGGCTCCCAATCGGATCATGACGCTGCTGACGATGCGCGGGTCACCCGGTTCGGTGCGCATCTTCGGACGTGGCGCCGTCGTGGGCCTAACGATCGTTGCGGTTCTGACGGGCGTCGTGGCCGCCGGCGGGCCGGCACGGGGCGGGGCCGACGCAGCTCAGCCGATTGGAGTTGCCGCTGTCGACGTCAAGATCGACCTCGCCGCTCTCCCCGCCGTCACCGTCGACAGCGAGGTTGCAGCCCTCAACGGTGCTGCTGCCGATGATCCTGGTGTCCTTGCAGCCGGTCTCGCCAGAGCGCTGGCGATCGAAGCCGAGGCGATGCGCCGCGCCGACACGAGTCTGCTGCGCGCTGCCGACGACGGACCCAGGCTGGTCGAGATGGAACGCGCCGTCGAGCAGGCAGCAACTGCAGATCGTCTCCCCGTACCTACGTATCGATTCACACGCCTCCATCTCGTTGTCGAGTATGTGGACGGCCCGCAGGGTGGTGCCAATCTTGCCTTCCAGGCGGAGGGCACCGTGCAGACGGTGACCTACGACGAGACTGGGGACGAACTCGACACGACGGAGGCGCCTTTCTCGTCGGTCTTCGTGCTGCGGACGTCCGTCACGGGTGACTGGATCATTTGGCAGACCGACCCGCAGAGTTGATCGGTGCCGCTCGGTTGTCGTCGAACCGGGGGTCAGCCCAGCGGGTTCCACACGCTCGGTCCGTCGGCACCTCGGGAGATGGTGGCGAACGTCCCGGCATCGACCTTCATCCATGGTCCGGTCTCGCCGTTCGGCCACTCGACGCGAACCTCGGCCGACTGTGCATCCCCGATCCCGAAGTGGAGCCAACCGAGCTCACCGCTCGCGTGTCCGCCGCCGATCGTGACCTCGTGCTCGATCGTCTGGTCAGCGAACCTGACGCTGATCCACGCGCCGATCGCATTGCGGTTGGCACTCGGCTGCTCGAGATCGAGGGCGATCCAGTTGCCCATCGGTAGCGGAGATCGGGCGTCGCCGGCGCCGGTATTGCGCCACAGCTTCACGGGTTCCTGCCGGTCGACCTCGATGATGTCGAGGAGCCCGTCGAGGTTGAAATCGGCGACCGCGGCCCCGCGACTCCGCCCCGGGCTCATCAGACCGGCCTCCTCCGCCGCCTCGCTGAAGGTTCCGTCGGACTGGCCGAGAAACAGGTCGCTCGGATCTTCGACGGCAAAGTCGGGCTGCGCCTGGACGTTGCCCTTCGAGATGTACAGGTCGAGCAGTCCGTCGTTGTTGACGTCGGCGAATTCGGGATGCCACGCCGTCGATGGAAGTACTGCGTCGGCGTAGAAGGGCCGGTTGGCGTTCACACCCTTGGCGAACGCGATGTCGGTGTAGCTGGGCCCCGTTGCGTCCGGCTCCAGTGTCTGGAGCTTGTTGTCTGCCTGGCTGGTCAGGAACACCTCCGGCACTCCGTCGCCCGTGACGTCCTGGCTGGCGATTCCCATGCCCCAGATCTGCATCTGACGCCAACCGTCGTCTTGACCGTACAACATCGGTTCCTCCCCGGTCTCGACTCGCCACAGCTGCTCCTCGCCGTCCCGGTAGTAGTGGCGGTCGTTGGCCATCCGCAGGTCGTGCCGTCCCGAGTGATCCCAGTCGTAGAACAGGATCGAGAGCGTGCACCAGCCCGGCTCGAGCGGCGTCTCCCGGGAGTAGCTTCCATCAGCAGGCCGGTAGAGGGCGTTTCCCGCGCAGACGCCCGTCTGTTCCCCTTTGGCGTCCAGCTCGAGGTAGTTGCCGAAGGCAAGCGTCGGAAGCGTTGCGTCGTCCTCCCATGTCGCACTGAAGGCGGTTGTCCACGAGGAGCCTCCGTCAAAGCCGAGCGCTTCATTCGCTCGCGCGAACCTGCACCCGCCGAGGCCTCGGAGGATGACGTTCTCCCCAACGCGGAGCACGGCCATGTCGATGACACCGTCACCGTCTATGTCGATCGGGTACGCGCCAACAACGTCGGTGAGATCGGTCGCCGGATCGGAGATCTTCTCGAAGCGAATCTCGCCTCCAACGGCGCTCACGTTGCGATACAGTGCCGCGGGGTTCACACCGCCCGCGAGATAGACGTCGGGACGGTGATCACCGTCACAGTCGAACACGGCCACTCCACCGCCTACGAAGAACGTGAACCCGCCGTCGTATACGTGGTCGATTCCTGCTGCCGCAGCCTGCTCGACGAGATGCGGCGGTCCTTCTGCAACTGGCTCCCGGGTCGTCATTGCGGCGGCCGCAGTCCACACCAGTCCGACCGCAATGAGGATTCCCGCGACGGTGCCGGCAAGCAAGAGCCCGGTCGCGTGAGGCGGGGCGGAACCTTCAGTCATGACAACAGTATGCCCCAGTCGCATCGCGCCGTCATGCGAGAGGTGCATCCACGGCGGTGGTTCGCTGCCCTGCCGGGTTCGCAATGACCCGACTGAGCGCCGCTTCACCGGCGCCGACCAGGGCCGCTTCGACCCCCAGGCCGCTGGGCACGATCGACACGAGATCGGTGGCGGCCCGCAGAGCGGATCGACTGACTGCCTGGGTCATCGTCGTTTCGATGAATGGGAAGAGGCGATGGTACATGCCTCCCAGCACGACGATCTCGGGGTTGAAGATATTGATCAGGTTCCCGATACCGAGGCCGAGCCACCGTCCGATGCCGGCCATCGCGTCCAGCACGACAGGGTCACCCGTCGATGCGCGGCTCTCGATCGACTCGACGGAAGCTAGCCCGGTGTCCGACGGAGTGTCCATCAGACGCAGGAGTGCTGCCTCCCCGGCTTCGGTCTCCCAGCATCCCAATCCACCGCATCGACAGATCCGTCCATTGGGGTTGACTTTCATGTGCCCTGCTTCACCCGCATATCCTGCGGTGCCCACAAGTGGGCGGCCGTCGGCGATGATCCCCACGCCGATGCCAACCTCCCCGTGGACGTAGACCAGATTTCGCACGCCGGGATGCAGTCCGCGCCGGTATTCGCCCAACGCGCCAAGGTCGGCCTCGTTTGCGATCAGAACCGGAGTGTCGATTCCCAACGCGTCGACGAGCAAGCTGCCCAATGGGACTTCGCTCCAACCGAGGTTCGGGCCCAGACGGACGACTCCGTCATCGCGCCGTGTGATGCCTGCTACCGACACACCCACGCCTGTGATCCGGTGATCCGGCGGCAACGAGCCGAGCAGCCGGTGCATGAGAGGGACCAGATCGGAGGTCGTGTCGCCGGGGCCTGTTCGTGCCCGTGAACGTGCCATCCGTTGCTGCCCGAAGACGTGGCCACCGAGACCCACAGCGGCCATTGCGATCGAATCGACGGCGATCTCGATTGCAAGAGCGATCGCGCCGGTGGGGCGAGCCCGCACGACGAGAGAGGGCCGACCCGGTCCCGTCGAGGTTGCTCCCGGGCGCTCGTCGGCCAAACCCAGGTCCGTCAACTCACCGATCAGGTCGGCGATCGTCGACCGGTTCAGCCCGGTGACGGCGGTCAGTTCGGATCGCGAACGGGGACCCAGGAGATGCAGCCGCTCCAGCACCGCCGACAAGTTGTGGCGGCGAAGTTCTTCGGCCGCCATGCCTCGGGATCGCCGGCGGTCCACGACCGGTGTGCGAAATGCTCGATCCACAGATGCTCCGGAACCATTGGACCTTCCAACTATATCGGCCCTGCTCCACACGCCTTCGGGCCCCGTCGATTTCTCGTTCACAGACAGTCCCCCACTTTCTCCCGACGGCCCCGAAACGTCGAAGCTAGGATCGGATGCAGACGGCAGTGGATTTGTTGTAGTCTCAAACATATCCACCGGCCGCAAAGAGACAGCCGGTTGGAAAGGAACCCAGATGTGCCGTGAGGAGGATGCACGGAGTTGAGGGAGTAGCAACCGATGCCACTCGCTGGTCCCGTTCGGGACGGCACTTTGAAGGAGGAATGACATTGAAATTTCGTAAACTGATCGCGGTGGGCGCGGCTTTCGCCTTCGTGCTCGCCGCGTGTTCCAGTGGAGCCGGAGAGACCACGACAACGGCTGGTAGCGAAGCCACAACAACCACGGCTTCCGCCGGCAAGATCATCGTCGGCGTCTCATGGAACAACTACAACGAGGAACGGTGGGCGAAATGGGATGAGCCTGCGATCAAGGCGGCGCTCACCGCCGCCGGGGCCGAGTACATCTCGTCCGACGCCGGTTCTTCGGCCGACAAGCAGCTCAATGACGTCGACAACCTGATCTCCCAGGGCGCCAACGTTCTCATCATCCTGGCACAGGACGGCACCGCCATCCTGCCTGCGGTGCAGAGCGCGATCGACCAGGGGATCCCGGTTATCGCCTACGACCGACTGATCGAAGATCCGGACGCCCTCTACATCACCTTCGACAACGTCGGGGTGGGCAAGTTGATGGCGCAAGTGATCTACGGCATGGTCCCGAAGGGCACGTACGCCATCATCAAGGGCAACCAGGCAGACGCCAACGCGGACTTCCTCCGTGAAGGTTTCACCGAGGTCATCGGCAGCGCCGTCGACTCCGGCGATATCACGATCTGCTGTGAGACCTATACAGACAACTGGGATCCTGCGAAGGCCCAGACCGAGATGGAGCAGTTCCTGACGCAACAGGACAACAAGATCGACGCCGTGCTCTCGGAGAACGACGGCATGGCCACCGGTGTGGTCGCCGCCCTCGAGGCGCAGGGCCTCGCCGGTCAGATCCCTGTCTCAGGTCAGGACGGTGACCTTGCAGCTCTCAACCGGATCGCACTCGGCACGCAGGCCGTGTCGGTGTGGAAGGACGCCCGAGAACTGGGCAAGGCTGCCGGTGAAGCTGCCATCGAACTTGCCAAGGGCACAGCGCTCAGCGATGTGAGTGGCGTGCAGGTCTTCCACTCGCCTGGCGGCAACGATCTGACCTCGATCCTGCTGACGCCTATCGCGATCACCAAGGACAACCTGAACGTGGTCGTCGACGCCGGCTGGATCGACCAGGCCACCCTCTGTGAGGGTGTCACCCCGGGTTCGGTCGCGGCTTGCCCGTGAGTCACTGAGACCTAACGGAATGAACCGATGCGCTGCGTCCGCGCTCTTGCGGACGCAGCGCGCACCCTCTCTACCATGTGGACGGAATGAGCACCACTGAAGCCCCAATGGACGACCCAAAGTCGGCAGAGCGGACGCGGTTCTCTTCACTTCTGAAGCTCCTCCACATCTCCTCAATTCGCAACGGCTTTCGACTGGCCGAGATCGACAGCCGCCTCCTCGGCATGCTCGGTGCCCTCGCCGTTATCTGGATCGTCTTCCATGTTCTTTCCGGCGGCACGTTCCTGACCGCCCGCAACCTGTGGAACCTCTCCGTCCAAACCGCCGTCGTCGCCATCATGGCCACAGGGATGGTCCTCATCATCGTCTCTCGAAATATCGACCTGTCGGTGGGATCGATGCTGGGGATGATCGGCATGGCGATGGCAGTTGTCCAGACCGAGGTCCTCCCCAAGTGGCTCGGCATCGGGCACTGGGCGATCTTCCCGATCGCACTCGCGTTCGGTCTCTTGATCGGCGCCATGATCGGGGCTCTCCAGGGAGCGGTCGTCGCCTACGCGGGAGTGCCTTCCTTCATCGTCACCCTCGGCGGGTATCTGGTCTGGCGTGGCGGCGCGTGGGCACTCTCGCGTGGTCGCACGATCGCACCGATGGATCGGACATTCCAGCTCCTCGGCGGCGGTTCCCGCGGCGCCATCGGTGAGACATGGACGTGGATCGTCGCCGCCGTCCTCTGTCTCGGCGTCATCTTCCTGTTGTGGAACAGCCGTCGACAGCGAATCAAGTTCGAGTTTCGTCTTCGCCCCCTGTGGGCCGAGATCAGCATCGGAGTCATCGGGTGCGCGGCAATCCTCGGCGCGGTGTTCATGCTCAACCGCTACTACCTGCCGGAGAACCTGGCGAAGCGGTACGCCACCGAGCACGGGATCGCCTACCCGGCGGGTGGGCTCCAGATTCCACTCGGCCTGGCCAATCCGGTGCTGATCGTCCTCGGAGTCGCGCTCGTGATGACATTCGTCGCCACCCGCCGCAAGTTCGGCCGTTACGTGTTCGCCATCGGTGGCAACCCCGAAGCCGCCGAGCTCGGTGGCATCAACACCCGACGCACGATCGTGAAGACCTTTGTCCTGATGGGTGTGCTCGTGGCGGTCGCCGCGGCGGTCTCGATCGGGCGCCTCAACGCAGCGACCAGCGGCCTGGGCACTCTCAGTGAGCTCTACGTGATCGCTGCTGCCGTTATCGGCGGGACCTCCCTCCTCGGTGGTATCGGCACCATCCCGGGCGCCGTCCTGGGAGCCCTCGTGACACAGTCCTTGCAGTCGGGCATGGTGCTGATGGGCATCGAGTCCGCGTACCAGCAGATCGTCATCGGGATCGTGCTCGTCATCGCAGTGGCCATCGACTCGCTCTTCCGAAAGCGGGTGACGACGTGACCAGCACAAGGACCGACCGGCCTCCGCTCGTTGAACTCCGTCACATCCGGGTGGCGTTCGGCGGCGTCCACGCCGTCGACGACGTCACCGTCGATCTCTATCCCGCCGAGGTCGTTGCACTCGTGGGTGGCAACGGTGCGGGCAAGACCACCCTCATCAAGGCCCTGTCAGGAGCGCATCGCGCCGATTCGGGCGAGATCTTCATCGATGGGGAACAGGTGAACATCATGGGTCCGCGCGACGCGAAGGACCTGGGCGTGGAAACGATCTACCAGACTCTCGCCTTGGCCGACAACATCGACGCACCCGGCAACATGTTCCTCGGGCGAGAGTTGACGAGCCGGTGGGGAACCCTCGACTACTCGGCCATGGAGCACGCGACTCGGGAGGTAATGGGTCGGCTCAACCCGAAGTTCCTGAACTTCAAGGCCCCGGTCGCCTCCCTCTCCGGTGGCCAGCGTCAGTCGGTGGCTATTGCCAAGGCCGTGTACTTCAACGCCCGAATCCTGATCATGGACGAGCCGACCGCCGCTCTCGGTCCGGCCGAGACGGCGCAGGTCGGTGAGCTGATCAGACAGCTCAAAGCCGAGGGAATCGGCATCTTCCTCATCAGTCACGACATCCACGACGTCTTCGACCTCGCCGACCGCATCAGCGTGATGGCGACCGGGAAGCTCGTAGGCACCGTCAACAAGAACGAGGTGACCAAGGATGAGGTGCTTGCGATGATCATCATGGGCAAGCGCCCTGACGAGACCACCGAAGAGGACATCGAGCATCTGCACGACTAGTGCCGACTTCCGTCCGAGTGTGAAACCGGGTTCCTAGCCTCCCAGGATTGCGTCGATGACCCGCATGTTCGCGATCGCATCCTCAGGTCCGACCGGATAGGCACCGCCCGTGAGTATCGCCTCACCGAAGAGCTCGGCTTCGATCGTGTAGGCGTTCGCGGCAGGGAACGTGATGGTTTCGGTCGCCGGCGCCACCGGCGGCTCACCCCCCGACGTCACGAAGATCCGGGTCTCCCGATCCCACGGGATGTTGAACGGGATCTCGATCTCGATGCGACCTTCACTACCGACGATTTGGACCCGTTGGTACGGCTCGGATCGGATGGCACACGTGAACGCGGACTGCCCACCGCCGGGAAACTCGAGGACGGCTGAGGTGAGCGTGTCGATGCCCATCACCGGATCTCGACGTACCGTGGAGGTGATCGTGATCGGCTCGCCGTCGAACAGCATCCGCGAGAGGTTGATGTTGTAGCAACCGATATCCATGACAGCTCCACCACCATTGTCCACACGGTTGCGGATGTTGGCCGGGTCGTCGTTGTAGTAACTGAAGAAGCTCTGCACCGCGACGAGTTCTCCGATTGCACCAGACCGCAGCAGCCGCACTGCCTCGACCCAGGTCGGGTGGTGGCGGTACATGAACGCTTCGGCGAGTTTTATCCCCGCCTCGGCACAGACAGCCACCATCTCCTCGGCCTGTGCCGCCGTCATCGCGAGCGGTTTCTCGCAGAGCACGTGCTTGCCCGCGGCGGCTGCCTTCATCGTCCACTCGGCGTGAAGATCGTTCGGCAGAGGAATGTAGACCGCGTCGATGTCCTCTGCCTGGAGCAGCGACTCGTACGACCCGTAGGACGTCGAGATCCCGAGTTGTGCGACCGCTGCGGCAGCTCGATCCGCGTCCCTGGATGCAATCGCCACAACCTCGGCGTTCCGGGCGGCCTGAATCGCCGGCGTCACCTTGGACATGCCGATGTCTGCCGTGCTGAGAATGCCCCATCGAACCTTCGTCATCTCAACCTCACTCGAACCTCGACTTCATGGTCCTTCCGCCCACCTGCCCGGCAGTCCCGGATCATCTGGAGGCAATCCGGCGATCTGTCGGTCTGCCACCCTACGGACCCTACCCTCTCGGTCTCTGCCATCACATCGGAGGTGACATCTCTCGGAGGGAAGGAAATTGTTGTCGCCGAACGGAACCGCGACACCCATGAGTTGTGGAGCCCAGTACAGGGCGTTCCCTACCACCGCTGGTGGACGTGGGCCTTGATCAGTCGCTCGTAGACGTCTCGAACGTGCGCCATGGTGTCGGCCGACAGCGGGGGAGTGCTACTTGCAGCCGCGTTGTCGATCGCCTGCGAAGGGGTTCGTGCTCCGGCGATCACCGTCGACACCGCCGGGAACATCAGGATCCACCGCAGTGCGAACTGTGCCATCGTGACACCTTTGGGAACGAGGTGACGCAGCTCTTCGACGGCTTCGAGGCCCACCTCGTAGGGGACTCCAGCGAATGTCTCTCCCACGTCGAACGCTTCCCCATGGCGGTTGAATCGGCGGTGGTCATCGGCTTCGAACTTGGTGTCGTGGGTGAACTTGCCTGTGAGGAGTCCGCTTGCCAGTGGCACTCGCACGATGACCCCCACGTTTCGTGCCATCGCCTGTGGGAAGAAGAGCTCAGTCGGTCGCTGTCGGAACGTATTGAAGATGACCTGTACCGTTTCCACCCCAGGGAACTCGATCGCTTTCAGTGCTTCCTCGACTCGCTCGACGCTGACGCCGTAATGCTTGATCTTGCCTGCATGGACGAGGCCGTCGAGTGCCTCAAACACGTCGGGCCGGTAGTAGACGTCCGTTGGTGGGCAATGCAGCTGGAGGAGATCGATCGCCTCCACCCCCAAGTTGCGAAGGCTCCGATCAATGAAGGGCTCGAGGTCGGCGTAGCCGTCTGCCGTGTGGGGATCGAGCCTGCGTCCCGCTTTCGTTGCGACGGTCAGTTCGGGGTGGTCCCTCAGCACTGTTCCCACGAGACGTTCTGAGCGGCCATCGCCGTAGACGTCCGCCGTGTCGATGAACGTCACACCTGCGGCGACCGCTGTCCGAAGCGCGGAGAGTGACGTCTCGTCGTCGCTGGGCCCCCAGCTTCCGCCGATCGCCCACGCACCAAACCCGATCTCGGATACGTTCAGTCCGGTCCTGCCCAGAGGTCTCAGATTCATCGGCTCCTCCTCGAGTTGAACGCTACCGGCCGAGCGTGCGAGACGTGAATC
>CAZBXV010000008.1:46192-62312 GCA_964496205.1 uncultured Acidimicrobiia bacterium | reverse complement strand
CAGCGCGCAGCGTTCGGGACGCTGAGGTCGCCGGTTCAAATCCGGCCGTCCCGACTACAGAAACACCAGGTCACGGCCGCTCTTCGGAGCGGCCTCTGGTTTCGGCGGGGATGTTCCATCGCGCGTCTATCGCGCGATCCCTGCACAGCCCATCACCAACAGCCTTGCCGCACATCCAGGCCCCTGCAGCTCCAGCGTTTTGGATCCTTTGCACAGAGAAGGGCTGGCGATCCTTTCAGCCAGGGCAAGGTTCATCAGCCCAGCTGGTGCTGCAGTGGCCGCACCCTGGCATGGGCAACGTCCGCTGGTCGGTCTAACCCAGCCCCAATAGCTGGCGGTCCCGCTACGCTGGAAGGATGCGGCATCTTTCGGCTAGGGCGCTTGTCCTTGCTTTGATACTCCTTGTGCTTCCTGTGGCCTGCGACACTGGCACTACAGGAGGGGCCGCCGACTCCACGGCCAGGGCATCAGCATCCGGGGAATTCGTACGCACTTGCAGCACAGAAGCCTACGGCCCCTTGTCGGCTGACGGGATGGATCAGTCGGTCGCCGTAGGATCATTGACGTTCTACGCCATTGAGCAATACTCCGACTTGTCGTCGGCCTCGAGCTTCACGCGTGGTGCCGGTGGCTACTCAGGCACAAAGGTGCTGGTCGTGATCGACGAGGGACGGAAGGTAACGATCGAGGTGCCACCCGAAGAACGCGATGTTCTATCGCTTCTGTTTGACCCACAGGCTCTGACAAAAGACAACCTCTACGAGGTGGCCAATGGGGACGCTTCGGTTACTTTCGCTCCGTGCGTCCACAGCCCTGGGCGGCCAAGCCAGTTCCCGGGCGCGTTTGTTGTCGCTGGAGCACGCTGCGCCACAGTGAACGTGTATCAAGGCACTCCACGTCAGATGTCACAGGTTGTGATCTCGTTCGGGGCTGGTCTCTGCGATTGACACATCTGGCAGCGGGCACCTCTCGCGACCAGTGGTTCGGGCATTGACAACGCTTGCTGATAGGTGCAGATTCGCCCCACTTACGTTAATTAATGCCATGTCTTCCAGGGGGTTGCTGGCAATGAGCCTGTTCGATGCCAATGTTGGACCGTGGGTAATCGCGGTCGCGGTTCTGCGCTGGTTGTTGGTGGGGCTTCTCGCCTGGTCGTCGATTGGCAAGGCGGTACCCAATGGCACAACACGCCGTCAGGCCATCGCAACCGCTGAACTCGCGAGGCGAAAGGTACCCCACCTGCCAAGGGCAGAGACTCAGACAACCGTCATCGCCAGCATTGAAGGCGTGACGGTGCTCGCCCTGCTCATCTTCCCGCTTGGCGGCTTCCTCGTCGCTGCGCTGTTGTTTGCGGGGCTCGCGCCCGTTGCGCGTCTGGTGCCCGACGAACAACCTTGTGGCTGTTTTGGCGCGGGTGCACTCGAGTTCGGACGCTCACGCACCAGTCGCACAGACCACCTGACGAGGGCGAGGCCGTCGTCGACCGACCCCTCAAGGTGATCTTCCGAGACAAGTCGGCCGGACAGGGAACAGACCGGGTCGAAATCGACGCCAACACATTCGCTGCCACTCTCCTCATGCCGGAAGACATGGTCAGAACCCAGCTTCGACGGCGGTGGGAACAGGATCTGAGTCGCCCCGTTGACCTCGTCGTCGCGGATCTTGCAGCCGAGTTCGACGTGAGCGTCCAGGCGATGCAGTTCAGGCTGGTGAACCTGGGGCTCGCAGATCCGGCATGAGCGGATCTCAGTCCTCTCCACCCTGATTCGCATCGCGCGTCTATCGCGCGTATGTAGACATCCACAACAGTCCGAGGGGGTCTCCGCAACGCTCTGACCTGGCACTTCAGTCCGCGCCCGTCCACCTCAGTCCGCCCCGGGAGCGTTCGGGACGCTGAGGTCGCCGGTTCAAATCCGGCCGTCCCGACCAACAGAACACCAGGTCAAGGCCGCCCTTCAGGGCGGCCCCTGGTTCCACCACGGGCCTTCCCACTCTCATCCGGTCCTTACCGATCGGCGCGATAATGCCCGGAGATGCGAATCGCGCTCATCTCCGACATCCACGGCAACACCGTGGCGCTTGATGCGGTTCTCGCAGACATAGGAGACTCAGATCTGATGGTCTGTCTCGGTGACATCGCCTCAGGCGGCCCCGATCCCAACGGAGCCGTGGAACGGATCGCCGAACTTGGTGGCGTTGCCGTCAGAGGCAACACCGACATGGGGATGGTCGACGTTCCCGAGTGGTGGCGAGATCCTTCATCAGTCGGCCTTCCGGAGGACGCCGTTCCGGGGCTCGACATAAGCGTGTGGAGTGCCGAACAGCTCACCGCCGAACACCTTCAGTACCTCGCCGAACTGCCCCCAACCGCCACCATCGGTCTGGGCACAGTTGGCGAGCTGCTTGCCTTCCACGGTTCCCCACGCTCCGCGGACGACCTCCTCACGGCCGCGACACCCAACCGCGAACTCGACGAGATGTTCGAAGGTGTGACTGCCTCCGTGCTGGTCGGCGGCCATACGCACGTGCCACTCGTCCGACGCTACGGAACCAAGACGATCCTCAATCCCGGAAGCGTTGGACTGCCGTTTGCCGAGTACGGATACGCGGGCGCTGCCGCGGTGCCGCAGCACGCCGCCTATGCAGTGCTCTTGATCGATGGAGGCACCATGGGCATCGAGCTGCGCCAGGCACACGTAGACCACGAACGGCTCCGGAAGAGTGTCGCGAGAAGCCACATGCCACACGCGGACTGGTGGTTGGGTTTGCGGAGCTAGATCGAAACGTCCGCGCACCCCTTGCATGGGGATTTCGTTGCCGTCGATCCCTCTGTTGGTCACTCGCTTTGCGACGCTCGGCGTGAGTGCTGTCCAGAAGGGTTCCAATGGCTCCACCCTTCAAGTCCAGCGCGGAGTCGGCCGATGATTGAAAGGTGCATGGGGGAACCTTCCTTCGAACGAACGGCATTCGCGCCGTCGCGGTGGCCTTGCTTGCGTCGCTGAGTGCGGCAGGGTGTGCCACTTCGGCTGCACCCCCATCCACCCACCACGAGTCGACTGCCTCGTCGACGATCACCGTATCGACAATCGCGACCTCGACCGTCCCGACCACGACCACCGCGACACAATCACGCCCGGACCTCCAGTGGGCCCCGACCCCCGACGAAGTAGACGGCTTCACACGACTCGCCTACACGGACGGCGATCGGTTCGTTCTCCAAACGGAAGGTGGCGAACGAGACTTCCTTCCCGGTGTGGACCTCGGAACGACGGTGCCAGGTCACTCACCCGGTGAACTCGCCGTCTCCGCATTCGAGTATCGGCGTTGGTTCCCGATGATGGCTGACCTCGGGTTCCGAGTGGTGCGCGTCTACACGATCCTGCCACCTGTGTTCTACGAGGAGCTGGAGAGATACGACTCCGCCCACCCCGACGCACCTCTCTACCTGATGCAAGGCACGTGGATCCCCGAGGAAGCCGTCTACGAAACGCTGGACCTGTTCGACGTCTGGAACGCCTTTCTGGTCGAGCTGACAGACGCCGTAGACGTCGTCCACGGCGACGCCGAACTCGCGGACAGGCCTGGCCATGCCTCAGGCGTCTACACCACCGACGTCAGTCAATGGCTCGTCGGATGGCTCATCGGAGTCGAGTGGGATCCCGATATCATCTCCACGTCCGATCGTCTGCACCCAGACCAAGCACCTTTCGAAGGCACCTACTTCTCCAGCACTCCGGACGCGTCGCCATCGGAGATCTGGCTTGCCGAGATGCTCAACCACGTGGCGGCCGAAGAGGCCGACCGGGGCCGTACCCTGCCGATCGCGTTCACGAACTGGCCGACCACAGACCCGCTCGATCATCCCGAAGAACCCGACAACTGGTTCCGCCTCGCCGGAGTCGACGCAAACCACGTGATCGCCACGGAGGCCTGGCCAGGTGGGACTTTCGCCAGCTACCACCTGTACCCTTACTACCCCGACTTCCTTCAGCTCGAACCTGGCCTCGCAGACTTCCAATACGACGGGCGGACCGACCCCTACGCCGGCTATCTCACTGCCCTCAGAGATCACCATGCAGAAATGCCGCTGCTCGTCACCGAGTTCGGCGTCCCATCGAGCGCGGCTCTTGCCCGCTACGAGCCTCTCGGCCGGGGCCAGGGCGACCACAGCGAGCAAGATGAGATGGACATCGACGCACAGCTCCTCGCAACAATCGAAGACCTCGACCTCGCAGGTGGGTTCGTGTTCGAGTGGATCGACGAGTGGTTCAAAGCCACGTGGAACACGATGGAGTACGAGATACCGGCAGATCGTCGCCAGATGTGGCAGAACGCCTGGACGAACGAATCACACTTCGGACTGCTCGCCGCCGAGCCGGGTGTGGTTCCCATCGCCGTCATCGATGGTCTCGACGACGAGTGGCTGAGCAACGGCTCCCAGGTCATCTACGAGAACACGTCCGGCCTCAGAGAGGTGCGCGCCGTCAAGGATGAGGCGTACCTGTATCTACGGCTTTGGTTCGATGATGAGCAGGTGTGGGAACAAGGGCAGGTCCTCATTGGTTTCGACGTCATCTCAGGCGGAAACGTGGCACTCGCTGGTACCGACCTGGATCCCGAGGCCGACTACGCAGTCACCATTGGGCCCGGTTCCACGGCCCGCGTCGACATGCGTGCCTCCAATGACCTGTTTGCCATCCGATACGGACTTGTCAACGAGTACTTCCCTGTTGCGTTCGAAGCGGTTCTCCCTGAGAGCGGCGTGTGGGATTTGGAACGTCTCATCGTGCGACGGCCGATCGAAGTCCCAACCACGGACGAGTTCCATCCCGCCATCTGGTTCGACGCCGGTGATCTCCTGTTCGGCACGACCGATCCGAACGATCCGGCGTTCGACTCTCGGGTTTCCTGGTCTGCCGAAGGCCACGTCGTCGAACTCCGGCTTCCCTACACGGCAGTCGGGTTCTCGGATCCTTCTTCGCTCCAGGCCTATCGGGTCCTTTCCGACGGCCGGATGGCCACCGAAGGAGTACCCCGACTCGGAATCGGCATCGTCTACCAGGGAACCCTTCTCGCGACCAACGGCTACGCCTGGGAATCGTGGCAGAGCGTCCAGTGGCACGAACGGGAGAAGGCCGGTATCGACGTGCTGTCCAACGAGGTCTGGTCGACGGTCGAGCCTTGACCCCCTCTATCCGTTCTTGTCAACCTGAACGACGCTCAGCGACGGTGATCGTGACAAGAACGGGCTGTTGTCACTTCTCCGCGACCACCCAGAAGAAGGCCACTGGATCGTCGCCCTCCATCTGGTCAATCACACCCGCATCAACGAGTGTGAATCCGGCATCCGTAAGCAGCCGGCGATTGGTGGCTGCGTCGTAGCCACTCCAGAACATCGGGCCTGCTCCGAGCCAATCGTCCTCCGTGCCGGCTTCCAGGTCCCCCTCGGTAAGGCACGCCACGAACAGACCTCCCGGTCGAAGCCATCTGTGTATCGAGGCAAACAAGGATGCGTGCGCCGATCGGGGAACGTGAATGATGGAGTAGAACGCGACCACGGCTTCGAATGACTCCGCCGGGAAATCCAGATCTCGCATGTCCGCGGCGATGAAGCGGGCATCCAGCACGTTCGTCGAGGCCACCGCAACCATTTCGGGCGAGAGATCCACACCGAGGTAGTCGTACCGTCGTGTGAGGCGCTCGGCCACGGGCCGGCCGGTGCCGCTGCCCAGCTCCAGCACACGTGTCCCAGACTCGACCTGGCCCTCGAGCATGTCGAGAAACCGGGTCCTCAGCTCCGGGATCACAGTCTCGGCGAAGTCGTCGTAGCGGTGCGCGAGCCGGTCGTACCCAGTCCTGACGATTCGCGCGGCGCCGTCCATCACCGCATGCTACGACAGCGTGCCGCGCTGATCGGCGCAACCTGTAGTGTGCAAGCCGAATGGCTCCCTCCCCCATCACGGTTCGAACCTACGGTGACACCGGCCCGCTCGTCGCCGTGCTCCATGGCGGCCCTGGAGCCCCAGGATCCGTGGCCCAGCTTGCTCGCGACCTGTCCTCGTTCTCCCGAGTGCTCGAACCGCTCCAGCGTCGCTCAGGAGACATTCCTCTCACCGTTGCCCAGCACGTCGCCGACCTCGCCGCGGTGCTCCCTGAGCCCACCACCCTCATCGGGTCGTCGTGGGGAGCCATGCTCGCACTGTCCTTCGCGGCCGCACATCCCGACAAGGCCCGATCGCTCGTCCTCGTCGGCTGCGGCACCTACGACCGGGTGAGTCGTGACGTCTACCACCGCACCATGAACGATCGGCTTGGCCCTGTGGGTCAGGAGCGCAAGGCCCAACTCAAGCGTCAGCTCACCGATACCGACCAACCCGACGCCGTGCTCGCCCAGATCGGTGCTCTCGACGGGTATGCCCAGGCATTCGACCTCGTCGAAGAACCCAACTACACCGGCATCGACGCGGCCGGCCACCGCGAAACCTGGAGCGATGTGCTCCGTCTCCAGGATGAAGGCATCGAACCAGCCGCGTTCTCGGCAATCACCTGCCCGGTGCTGATGCTGCACGGCGACACCGACCCTCACCCGGGTCGATCGACCCACGAGACGCTCCGTGAGTTCATCCGTCAGATCGAATACGTCGAGATTCCCCAGTGTGGTCACGAGCCCTGGCTCGAACGCTGGGGCAGGGAACCGTTCCTGGACACACTCCGAAGGTGGGTCGAGGAGACCTAGTCCTTCTCGCGGAGTTCACTCAGCGAGTGGGGTACTCCGTGCTTCGGGTGCGTGTCCACCGCTCGCTTGGTCGTGTACTCGAAGAAGTAGAGGCCGGCGACGATCAAGAAGATCACCCCCGAGACGGCAACCATCCACCACCCGACGACCAGCCCGTTGCCGAGCAGAACTGTGGCGGCGGCGAGCAGCGGCGCTTTTGTCGTACCCACCGGGAAGGTCCCCACGACCATCGACGACCCCTCATCTTCGGATGCATCGTCGTTGCGGTGCCGGTAGAGGAACACGGAAAGCCACAGCCCGAACAGCACAGCGGTAGCAAGCATCACGAACCCGGCGAGCGAACCCCTGCCAACGATGTAGATGACCGCGGCGACGCTGAAGACGATCGCCTGCCCCAGCAACACCTTCGCCTGGAATCTCATGAGTCCACCTCGGGATGATGCATGTCGAATACGGGTCGTTCAGACCGAATCGGAGGCAGAGACCTGAAGTTCTCGACCGGCGGTGGTGAAGTGGTCGCCCACTCCAACGAGTAGCCGCCCCATGGATCGTCGCCGGCAGGCTCACCCCGCCGCAGCGAGAGGTACACGTTGACCAGGAAGATCGCCACCGACAGGGCGATGAGGAACGCCCCGATCGTCGACAGGTCGTTGAGGAACGTCCACCCGTCCGAGGCCAGGTAGTCCGCGATCCTGCGAGGCATCCCTCGCAGGCCGAGGAGGTGCTGGGGCAGGAATGTCAGGTTGAAGCCGATGAACATCAGCCAGAAATGGGACTTCGCCCAGCGCTCCGACATCATCTTCCCGGTCATCTTCGGAAACCAGAAGTACACGCCGGCGAACAGTGCCAGAGCGGCGGTCGCGAACAGCACGTAGTGCATGTGTCCAACGACGAAGTAGGTGTCGGTCACGTTGAAGTCGATCGGAGGCGAGGCGAGCATCACGCCTGTCAGTCCTCCGAAGAGGAACGTCACGAGAAAACCCATCGAAAACAGCATCGGTGACTCGAACGACAGGTGTCCCCTCCACATCGTGCCGATCCAGTTGAAGAACTTGACCCCGGTGGGCACAGCGATCAGGAACGTCGCCGCGGAGAAGAAATCCAAGAACACGAGACCCGTGGCGAACATGTGGTGCGCCCACACGCCGAGCGCAAGCGCGGCGATCGCCAAGGTGGCGAACACAAATCCGACATACCCGAACAGTGGCTTCCGGGAGAAGACCGGGATTATCTCGGTGACGACTCCGAAAAACGGCAAGGCGATGATGTACACCTCGGGATGCCCGAAAAACCAGAACACGTGCTGCCACAGAATCGCCGACCCCCCGAACGCGGGGTTGAAGATGTGCACGCCGAGCACCCTCTCCGCCAGGAGAAGAGCGAGCCCGGCGGTGATGACCGGGAAGGCGATGAGTGCAAGGATCGCCGTGACCGTCATGTTCCAGGTGAAGATGGGAAGCCGGAACATCGTCATCCCCTTGGCCCGCATCGTCAGGACCGTCGCGACGAGATTCGCTGCTGTTCCGATCGTTCCGATGCCGGTCAGCGCCACACCGACGATCCAGAGTTCACTCCCTGGACCCGGCGAGTAGATCACATCGGAAAGGGGCGCATATGCCGTCCAGCCGAACGCCGCGGCTCCCCCTGCACTCAAGAACCCTGCGAGCAGCGTGAGTGACCCACCGAGATACACCCAGTACGAGTAGGCATTCAACCTCGGAAACGCCATGTCCGGCGCCCCGATCTGAAGGGGTACCAGGTAGTTGGCGAGTCCGAACGGGACCGCTGTCGCGAACACGAACATCATGATCGTGCCGTGCATGGTGAACAACTCGTTGTACGTCTGCTCGCTGACGAACTGGAGTCCGGGCGCTGCCAGCTCGCTGCGGATGATCAGCGCCATCACACCTGCGATGACGAAGAAGATGATTGCCGTGGCGATGTAGGACAGGCCGATCTTCTTGTGATCGGTCATGGTGAACCAGCCCATCAGGCCATGCTGCTCGATTGCCGCTGTAGGTGAGCCGTTCACTTCGTCTCCTCCTGAACCCACGCGTCGAACTCCTCGGGTGACACCGCTCTGACCTGGAACAGCATGCGGTCATGGAACGTGCCGCAGAACTCTGCACACCTGCCCTGGTAGGTCCCCTCCTCGTTGACCACCACATCCACCTTCTCCACCATGCCCGGGAACACGTCACGTTTCTCGAGGAAGTCGGGAAGGAAGAACGAGTGGATAACGTCGCGTGACGTCAGCTCGAAGCGAATCGTCTCGCCGACCGGCAAGACCATGACCGGCTGCTCGTCGGGTGTTCCGGTTATGACGATCCCTTGCTCCGGATAGGTGAACTGCCATGACCACTGGAACCCGGTGACCTCGACGACCAGATCGGGATTCGGCGAGAGACTGTCGACATCGTGGATCACGCCCTTCGTCAGGAAGAACAGGACGGCCACGATCACGATCGGAATCGCCGTGTAGGCGATCTCGATCGCCGTGTTGTAGCGGAACTGCGGTGGCAGCCCCTCCTGCTCCCGCCTCTTTCGATACCGGAGCATCGACCACCCGATCAACCCCCACACGAGGATGCCGACGAACGCGGCAACCCACACGAATACGTTCCACAGCGACCCCATCCGGTCACCCTGCTGAGTCGCCGGTTCGAGGGGGCCAAGGCGGTCGCCGGCGCATCCGGAGAGAAGGAGCATCAAGCCGACAGCGACCAGGGCATGCGTCCAGCGGAGCCGTCTAGCGGATCTCATATCCACCATCCTCGGTACGAACGAACTCGCGTCGTGCAGGCCTCACCCTCGGACCGGATCCCCGTTCCCTTGCGATCCAGTACGCCACCGCGCCCGCCAGGAAGGGAACCGTCAACACGAGGGCACGCAGCGCATGGGTGAGCGCATTCAGCGAGATCTCCAGACGGGAGGCGATCACATCATTGCTCCCGGCGACGAACAGGATGACGAAGAAGGTGAGGGCACCGACACCGAATGCCGACCTCCAAGGGCGATCCGACGGGCGATCGAGCAGGTTGTGCATCTCGCGATCACGGGTGAACCTCGCTTCGATGAACGGCCATGCGTACAACGCTCCGAACGTCAACCCGGGCAACAAGGCACCGGGGAAGAACACGTTCGGGATCGTGAATCCGAAGAGCCGAATCTCCCAGTTGGGGAACAGGCGCAGCGCGCCTTCGAGCCAACCCATATACCAGTCGGGCTGTGCCGGCGCGCTCACTTGGGCCGGGTGGTACGGCCCGTAGAACCACACCGGATTGATCTGAAACACGCCGCCGAGTAGTGCCAGTGTCGCTGCAACGATCAGCAACAGACCGATCGTCTTGGCCATGAACTTCGGCCACATTGGGCTGCCGACCACGTTGTGCTCCGTGCGGCCCGGTCCGGGGAACTGGGTGTGCTTCTGCCGAACCAGGATCGCAATGTGTGCTCCAACCAGGGCGATGATCAGGCCCGGCACCAGAAGGATGTGCACGGTGTACAGGCGAGGAATGATCTCACCCGACGGGTATGGACCACCGAACATGAGCGAGGCCGTCCAAGGACCGATGATCGGCACCGACTGCGTAATCGAGTATGCGATCCGGAGACCGGTACCCGACAGGAGGTCATCGGGTAGCGAGTAGCCGGCAAATCCGTTGACGATCGCCAGAACCAACAGGGTGACGCCGATGATCCAGTTGACCTCTCGCGGCTTGCGGAACGCGCCGGTGAAGAAGATCCGAAGCAGATGGATCACGATCGCTGCGATGAACACGAGCGCCGCCCAGTGGTGGATCTGGCGTATCAGCAGGCCCTCGCGGATGTCGAACGACAACCGAATCGTCGACTCATAGGCGGGTGACATCTCAACGCCCTGAAGGGCTGAGTAGCTGCCTTGGTAGATCACCTTGTGCGAAGCGTCGGGCACAAAGAACATCGTGAGGTAGACGCCGGTCGCGAGCAGCACCACGAATGAGTACAGAGCGATCTCTCCGAGCATGAAGGACCAGTGGTCGGGGAACACCTTTTTCATCCCGGCCTTGAGGAGACGGCTGCTGCCAAGCCGCTGGTTCATCCACGCGACGAGTGCTTTCACCATCAGCGATCCCTGTTCCAGAATCCAGGACCGACCGGCTCGAGGAAGTCGCTCTGAGCGATGAGCCAACCGTTGCTGTCGATCTCGATCGGAAGTTGCGGCAGCGGGCGGGGCGCCGGGCCAAAGACCGGCTTGGCCTCCTCCATGACCTCGAAGGTCGACTGGTGGCAGGGGCACAACAGCAGTTGATCGCGTTCCTCGTAGAGCCCGATCGGACAGCCGGCATGGGTGCACACCTTCGAGTAGACGAGATGCCCCTCCGGCGCCCAGCCTCTACGTCCTTCAGGATCCTCGTACTGGTCAGGATCCACGCGCAACAGCAACGCCTGCGATTGACCGTCGCCGGGATACCCCTCAGGAAACACGGTCACCACGCCGCCGATGTCGAGATCCCCTGCCTTGACCGGATTGCCGTCGATGTCGATGAGACGCGCCCCCTTCGACCACTTGGTGTGGAAGAGCTCCGGTCCTTTGCCGGGGTCCAGCGACCTGAACGGGGCCGCGATCGCAACCAACAGGAATGTGACGGCGGCTCCGAGAAGCCCGATGAACGTACGCCGGCTCGGTCCTCCGGAAGTCCTGACCTGCGCCGCCTCATCGAGGTCCTCTTCCTCGAAGGGGTGGCGCTCCTCGACGTTGTCTCCGCCGATCAGCGTGAAGGACCAACCGACGATCGCAATCCCGATTCCCACGAGGGCAAGTGCGAGAAGGACCCCCAGCACCCAGTTGTCCGCGTCGAACACATACGCAACGGTGAGGCCGATGCCCGCGGCGCTGCTCACGGCAAGTGAGGCTGCGATCACCAAACGCCTCATGTCGCCTTCCTCTCGATCAGCCTCACCGCCACGACGAGCAGCCCCAGGCCTACGAGCCATGCGACAAGTCCTTCGGGCACTGGTCCGATCCGACCCAGCGAGAGGCCTCCCGGGTTCGCATCCGACTGAAGCGAACCCACGTAGGCGACCACGTCGTCGACCTCCTGGTCACTCAGTTGCGCGAACACCGGCATCTGGCTGGGTCCGACCCGCACCGCCTCGGCCACCTCGAGCGGTGTTGCCTGATAGAGATCTGGCGCGATCCGCCCGTAGGAAAGCGCTTCACCGCGCCCGGCGGAACCGTGACACCCTGCGCAGTTGGTTCGGAAGATGCTGCCGCCATTCGAGATGTCGCCGGCGGCGGCATTCACCGTCGGAATGGGTGTCCCCTCCCCCAGCGATGCGACATAGGCGACGAGTGCTTGGATCTGCTCGTCCGTGAAGGGACTCGGTTTCCTGACCGCCTGCGTTCGGTAGTCGGACATCGGCATCCGGCCGGTTCGCAGCTGGAAGTCCGCCATTGCGGCTCCGACCCCTGTGAGCGATGGCCCCACATCCCCCTGCGCATCAACCCCATGACACGAGACGCAGTGCAGCTCGAACAGCCCTCTCCCCTGGTCCACCTGCTCATCGGCGCGAGCGGGAGTCGCCAGCACCATCAAGGTCAGCACCCCGAGCGAAAGGAACAGCAACCGTCTCATGTGAAGACGTACAGGGTCGAGAACAACGCGATCCAGACGACATCGACGAAGTGCCAGTAGTAGGAAATCACCGTTTGGGCTCGTTCGTCATTGTCACGGCCTGTGAATGCGGCCACGGCGACGAAGGTGATCAGCACGAGGCCGGCGAACACGTGGAGCCCGTGAACGCCGGTCATCAGGTAGAACATCGAGCCGAATGGATTGCTCCCGGGAGAGAACCCGAGGTTGGTGTACTCCAGGAGTTGGTTGGTGAGAAACCCGAAACCGAGGATCAGTGTCACGACGAGCCAGCCCCGTTTCGATGCGACCCGCCCGCGCACAGCGGCCCGGTCGGCGAGCCATATGGTGACGCTCGAGAGGATCAGAACCGCTGTCGAGATCGCGCCTCGCGTGACGTCGAGATGCACGTCGACGGGTGGCCACGGCTGGATCCCTGCCCTGAGCGTGAAGTAGGCGGCGAAGAGACCAGAAAAGAACATGAGTTCGGACGCCAGCCAGATCATTACGCCGACGTTCAGTCGTTCTTCTGTGTTGCCCCTCACGACTGAAGGTACGTTCACCGTGCCTCCAGCAGCCAATTCACTGCGACCCTCACCCCGGTCCTTCCTTTGGGCGACTCGGCCTGCCGACGCGCCACTGACAAAGCGACCTGGTCGTTTCGGTCACGTTAGCAGTGGCCTCCAAACGGCCCTTCAAGCCCACTTCGCTCGCAGCGGACAGTCTCCAGCGAACAGAGAACAGCGACCGGCAGCCAGTCTCCGGCCACCAGCAAGAACGCCACCACATCTGCCACGAGACCGCAGAGCGACGCGAGTTGCGCTACTCCCCTGCTGCCCGAGCGAGCGTGACAAACAACGGGTAGTGATCGGAACCGAGCGCCGGTCCGAGGTGGCGGTCGACGACCGTCAAACCCGAGTCGTAGACGAGATTGTCGATCGGCACCGCCAGAAGCGGGTGTCCTGCCGGCCATGAGGCCTGAACGCCGAACCCCAGCTGGGAGTTGATCAGGTTCTTGGTGATCAGCGAGAAGCCATACGACCAGGAGGTGGCATTGAAGTCACCTGCAATGACCACCGGCATCGATTGCTCGGCCGCCCATGTCGCCGCCGCTTCGAGCTGCTGGTTTCGAAGCGCATTCCGATTCGAGCTGACCGGCGAGAGCGGATGCATGCCCAGCACCTCTATCTCTGCGTCGCCCAATGGAAGAGTGACCACAATCCCCGGAATCGTCAGGGGCAAGATGCGCGTAGTCGCGTCCTCCGACACAAGAGCAATCGTTGCGAACCCGACCCCTGGTGCCCACGCGCTCACCATCCGATAGGGCAGGTCGGCATCGAGGACTGCCCGTTCGATCCGATGCGTGGCTTCGTGAAGGAAGACCACATCGGCACCCGAAGCCCGGATCATCTCCATCACCTCGTCGAGATGGCTGTTTTCCCTCAACACGTTGAAGCTGACCACCTGGATCGTCTCAGCGCCTGATGCCGGAGCAGGCTTCGACACATACAACGGCACGATCACTGCCAGGTTGGCGGCAAGCGCAATCACGCCCAGTCCGGCGAACCCCCAACGGTGAGCGAAGAGCAGCACAACGATGACAGGAACGAGGAGCGCTGCGTACTGGACTCGGAAGCTCGACAGGATGTCGAACACCCACCACACGCGGCCAAGCCACCCGGTCACCGTGGAGAACACGAGCACCGTCCCGAGGGAAACCGCGGCCGCCAGAGCAACAGATCGAACGGTCATGAACTGTGGATGGTAGGCGGGCCAGGGAACCACGCCGGCGGACAGAACCCTGTCGACGGGCACCTACCGCTTTAGGCTGTCGACGTCGACTGAAGGGTGGCTAGGGTTCCGTCACCGGTCCGAGCGCCACAGAAGGCCCGATGCGGGCTCGCACCTCATTGGACAAAAGCCTCGAGGGAAGACGTCGGCACGAAAGAACGCGTGCCGTGGAGGTTGCCGATGTCGACGAAACGAACCCATCTCACCTACGTGGGAATTGCCCTGTTCGTGACGGTCCTGTGGAGCTCGTCGTGGGTCCTGATCAGATGGGGTCTCGACAGGGAGTCCTTGCGTCCACTCACCTTTGCGGCCCTTCGATACGGATTGGCGTCGATCGTCATGGTCGGATCAGTGCTGTCGAACCGAACGTACCGGCGCCAAGTGTTCACGATGAGTCGCGCGGTCGTGGTTCGTATCGTCCTACTCGGGATCGTCTTCTACACACTCACACAAGGGGCGATCTTCGTTGCGCTCGACAACCAGCCGGCGGCCACGACGAGTCTCCTTCTCGCGATGACGCCGTTGGCCGTCGCCATGCTCGCCAACCGGTCCCTCAGAGAGACCACGGAGGACAGACAGGTGACCGGTGCGGTACTCGTGGCGGTCGGCGCGTTCTTGTACTTCGTCGGCGGGCTCGGTGCGACACTCATCGGAATCGTGGCGGCTCTGGTGGCGCTCGCTTCAAACGTGACCGGATCGCTTCTGGGCAGGCAAGTGAACAGATCGAGGGACACTTCACCGGTAGTTGTGACCGCGATCAGCATGACGGTCGGGTCGGTCGCTCTTGCCATCATCGGAGGGATCTCTGAAGGAGTCCCGTCAGTGTCCATTGGCGCGTGGGGAATCATTGCGTGGCTCGCGGTGGTCAACACCGCGTTCGCATTCACGCTATGGAATCTGTCACTCCGAAGGCTCACCGCCCTGGAATCGGCAGGGATCAACAACACCATGCTCGTTCAGATCGCCCTCCTCGCCTGGGTGTTTCTCGGAGAGAGCCCGGGTGTGCTCGGCCTTGTGGGAATCGCCCTCGTTTCGATCGGGGTGCTCCTGACACAAGCACCCAGGTCGAATGGCGTCTAGGAGAGTGTTCTCTCTAGGGTTGTGATCCCATGCGTTTTATCCGAGTGGCTGTCGTCATGACAATCGTCGCCGTCCTGGGTGTGGGCATAGCCGTGCCTGCGCTGGCGGACGCGCTTCTCTCGAAGGTGAATTCGGTGAGAAGCAACCCTGTCACCTCGCTACCTGCTGCCGAGAAACTCGCCCAGTCCGCCGCGAACCGCCTCGCAGCGGCCGGCAAGTTGTTCCACTCAGACCTCAGTTCACTGACCCAGTGCCGATCCGCCGGTGAGGTCGTTGCCGCTGCAGGCTCCATCGATGGCACGTGGGAAGCCTTTCGCGGCAGCCCGCTGCATTGGGAGATCATCACCGCTCCCAACTGGACCTCGTTGGGGACAGGCGTCGCCACGTCTTCGAACGGGACCGTGTATGTGTCGATCATCTTCTGTGAGCTCTTCGACGCCCCCGCGCCGGCGACAACCACCACCTCCCCACCTACCACCACACCGAAGGCGCCAGTAGCCGCTCCCCCGTCCACGATTCCGACCCCAATTGCGCAAGCCGCCGGTCGGCTCGACCTGCCACCACTGTCTCCCTGCGTGATAGATCGCGACAACGTTCTTCACACACCACCGTGGGAGACAGGCGCCTGCCCAGGCATCGTATAGAGCTTCGGTTCTCGACCGCGAAAAGACTCCCCCCTGACTTCGCGGACCCTCACAACCTCGGCCGTGCCATCTTCTGGCGAGTGAACCGCCGCCGTGCGGCCATGCTGCAACCCGGCGTCCTCTCGAGAGACTGGCTGCTGGCTTCGTTCGCGAGTACCACCCCTCCGGCGTCGAGCATCAGCTCGACGCTACCTCCCCTTTGGCTGCGCCCAGGACCCCCTTTCGTGACACCTCCCCCAAACTCGGCCCTGCGG
>CAZBXV010000008.1:27116-46092 GCA_964496205.1 uncultured Acidimicrobiia bacterium | reverse complement strand
CGGCCCTGCGGTCTCGCGAGAGAAGGAGATGATCGCCCTGAGTTTTGTGGCAGCTGTGGACGAGTCCTGGCTGAAGACCGACGACCGGCAGATCGCTGAACTGACCGCTAGCTGATCAGCTCGGCGATCTGCACAGTGTTGAGCGCAGCACCTTTGCGAAGGTTGTCCGAGACGCACCAGAGATTCAACCCGCCCGGCGTCCCAACCGTCTCGCGAAGCCTGCCGACGAGCGTATCGTCCGTGCCGGCCACATCCAGCGCCGTCGGAACTTTGTCGGTCCACAGCTCCACGCCGGGCGCATCCGTGATCAGCCCGGCCGCCTCGTCGGCGCCGAGGGAACGCTCGAATCGGAGCGTCGCAGTGATTCCATGGCCAACGACCACCGGGACACGCACACACGTCGGTTCGACCCGAAGCTCCGGGAGTTCGAGGATCTTTCGGCTTTCGTTGACGAGCTTCATCTCCTCGTCGGTGTAGCCGGCGTCGACGAGGTTCCCGGCGAACGGAAGCGCGTTGAACGCAATCGGCCGCACGTACACCTCGCTGACGGGCTCTCGCCACCCGCCATTGGCGAGCGCGTCGATGTCCCCGCCGAGTTCGCCGACCTGTCGGGTGAGTTCAGCGATCCCATGCTGACCGGATCCGGAGACGGCCTGATACGAGCTGACCACCATCGACTCGAGCCCTGCGGCACGGTGCAGCGGGGCGACAGCCATCATCAAGCCCATCGTCGTGCAGTTCGGATTGGCAATGATGCCGTGATGACTTCTGACCGCCTCGTCGTTGACGCCGACCACGACCAGCGGCACGGACGGGTCCATTCGGAAGGCCGAGGAGTTGTCGACCACGACCGCCCCCGCGGCCGCGAAAACCGGCGCGTACTGCCGCGATCGGCTACCACCGGCGGAGAACAGGGCAACATCGATCCCGGATGGATCGGCCGTCGCGAGATCTTCGATTTCGATCTCTCCCCAGGGCGTCGAAACGACTCGTCCCGCGGAACGCGAACTGGCCATCACGCGGAGTTCCGATACCGGGAACTGGCGCTCGGCCAGGATGGAGAGCATCGCTCTCCCTACGGCGCCGGTCGCCCCTACAACTGCGGTTCTAACCATTGGAATCCTCCTCGAGAAACGCCGCATGGAGTGCCCGCACGGCGTCATCGACCTGGTCTTCGCGAATCACGCACGAGATTCGGATGCTCGATGTCGAGATCATCTCGATGTTGATGCCGTCGTCCGCGAGGACCTTGAACATCTTCATGGCGATGCCGGGGTTTGAACGCATGCCGGCACCGACGACAGAAACGCGACCGATGCCGGGGTCGACCTGCACAGAGGTAGCACCCACGTTGCCCGCGACGACTCGCGCGGCTCTTTCGGCAACCGCCGCAGCAGATCGGGGAATCGTGAAGCTGATGTCGGTTGTGCCTTCGTGTGAGACGTTCTGAACGATCATGTCGATATTCACACCCGACTCCGCAAGTGGGCCGAACACGGTGGCTGCAACTCCGGGACGGTCGGGGACCCCGACAATTGTGACTTTCGCCTCGGACGTGTCATGGGAGATCCCGCTCACAAACGCTTCTTCCATCGTCGTCTCCTTCACCCACGTACCTGACCCGTTATGGAACGATGAGCGAACGTGCAGCGGTACGCCGAACCGCTGAGCCACCTCGACCGATCGAGCCATCAGCACCCTCGCGCCTGTCGACGCAAGTTCGAGCATTTCTTCGAACGTGACCTCATCTAACTTGCGGGCCTGCGGCACGACTCCGGGATCGGCCGTGAACACCCCATCGACATCGGTGTAGATCTCACACACGTCCGCGTGGTTGGCGGCCGCCAACGCTACCGCTGTCGCGTCGGAGCCCCCTCGTCCCAACGTCGTGACCTCTTTCGACTCGGGGTCCACCCCTTGGAACCCGGCAACGATCACGACCTTGCCGGCATCGAGACTCTCGATCACCCGGAAGTCCCGTATCTCTCGAATCTTGGCGCTGCCGTGTTGGGAGTCGGTCAGTATCCCGGCTTGCGAACCGGTGAAGCTGACGGCGTCGATCCCCTCGGCGTCGATCGCCATCGCAAGCAGGGCCATGGAGATCCGCTCGCCGGCAGTCAGCAGCATGTCCATCTCCCTGGCGGGCGGATTGGGGTGAAGTTGATCGGCGAGGTCGATCAGATCGTCGGTCGACTTGCCCATGGCCGAAACGACCACGATGACCTCGTTGCCTGCGCGCTTGGTCGCGGCAACCCGCGCCGCTACCCGCTTGATCCGGGCGGCATCAGCGACGGAGGTCCCACCGAACTTCTGAACATAGAGGGCCATTTCGCTCGCGGAGTGTACCCAAGAGGCGGGTTTGGATCGTGACAGTTCCTCAGCGATCAGCTGTTCAACCATTCAGCTATTCAGGGGCCAGTCGCCGGGTCCCCGGCCACCAGCAAGAACGCGTCCATATCTGTCGCCGAAACCGCAGGACGCCAGGTTCCCTCCCCAAGCGATGCCGCAGGGCGATCGTCCCGCCGACGACCGACGACCGGCGGGAATCGCTGCCCGTCGTAGTGGCTAGCATCCGTCCGTCATGCCTACCGACAAGCGAGAGCGTCAGCGTCAGAACCGGGCAGAGAAGCAGAAGCGCGCCCAGCGCGCTCGCCGCGTCAAGCAGTTCAAGCGGCGTGTCATCCAGATCGTCTGGATCACAGTGATCGTCGCCGCACTCGTGACGATCACCAACATGATCGCGGCCAGGAACTCCTCGACCACCACGACATCTGGGGAGACGACCACGGTTGAGGGCGAGACGACCACGATCGTGGAGACCACAACCACGTCTGACTCATCCGCACTCGGCGCAACCTACGAGGAATACCGCTCGCAGCCGACGGCCTGTGGCGCCGACGCCCCACCCCCCGCAGAACCGATGCAGTTCGATGCGGCAGCGGATGAGAACCTGGATCCCAACACCCCGGTCACGGCGAAGATCGCAACCTCGTGCGGAGACATCGCTATCCAACTGGATCCTCAGCTGGCGCCCGAGACCGTGAACTCGTTCGTGTTCCTCGCCCGTCAGGGCTACTTCGACGGCACAGTGGTCGAACGGATCATGCCCGGATTCGTGATCCAAGCGGGTGATCCGACAGCGACCAGCACGGGCGGTCCCGGGTACTCGCTCCCGGATGAGTTTCCTGCTGAGGGGTTCGCCTACGATCGAGGTGTCGTCGCAATGGCCAACGCGGGCCAGACCGGAACCACGGGGAGCCAATTCTTCATCGCGCTCGGATCAACGGGTCTCGGTCCCGACTACTCGTCGCTCGGTACCGTCACCGACGGCTTCGACACGTTGGATACGATCGCCGAGATTCCAACCGAGCGGAACGCGACGGGCGAGGACAGCCGTCCGCTGGAGACCGTCTACATCACCTCTGTCACGATCGACGTCGGCGCGTGACAGGATCCGGCGGGTACCCTCCGTCCAATGTCGGTAGACCTCCATACCCACAGTCACTTCTCCGACGGGAGTGACACGCCGACCCAGGTCGTTCAAGCCGCGATATCGGCCGGACTGAGCGCCGTCGCACTCACCGACCATGACACGCTCGAGGGTCTCCTCGAAGCGCTGGCTGCCTCTGACGGAATCGAGGTCGTTCCTGGTGTGGAGATCTCGTGCGAGTGGTCGCCTGGAGCAATGCACATGACGGTGCTTTTCCTCTCCCCCGGCTCTGGCCCTCTCCAGGATGCGCTCGCGGAGATTCGAGACGGTCGCGACGACCGCAACCATCGCATCATTGAACGCCTCAGGGAACTGGGCGTGAACATCGACTACGACGAAGTGGCCACCGAAGCCGGAACGGGGGTGGTCGGTCGACCCCACATCGCAGCAGTACTCGTACGCAAAGGCGTGGTCGAGAATCTCAATCAAGCGTTTCGGGACTACCTGGGCAACGGGGCCGTCGCGTACGTCGGAAGACCCCGACTTCCGCCCGGAGACGCCATCGAACTGGCCCGCGCTTCCAGTGCCATCACTGTGCTCTCGCATCCCCACACCCTCGGCCTCAACACCTCCGATGAGTTCGCGACGACGTTTCGCCATCTCCGGGATGTCGGCCTCACCGGTCTGGAGGCGTACTACGCCGAGTACTCGCCCGGCGAACGAATCGAGCTTGCAGCCGTCGCACGGGCGCACGGCCTCATACCGTCCGGTGGCTCCGACTATCACGGGTCGTACCGACCCGGGGTCTCGATCGGAAGCGGCAGGGGCGACCTCACCGTCCCAGACGAGTTGCTCGAGGAGCTGAGGGAGGCGCGGCCGTGACGAGACTCGGTAGGGCGGCGGTCATCGTGTCTCTCGGCATTCTGATTTCGAGGGTGCTCGGGTTTCTGAGGACGATGGCCATAGCGGCGATCCTCGGAGCGACCGCCCAGGCCGACCTCTTCCAGGATGCGTTCACGATCCCCGACATCCTGTTCTATCTGATGGCAGGCGGGTTCTTGAGTATCACACTCATACCGATCCTCACTCGACACATGGCAGAGGGAGACGATCGAGAGGCGCGGCGTTCATTCACGGCAGTGTTTCGCCCGGTTGCCGTCGCGATGGTGGTTCTCACGGCGATGGCCATGCTGTTCGCCCGGCCGATCGTCGGAGCCGTATTCGCCCAATTCGCGCCTTCGGAACTCGATCAGCTCGCTCGGCTCATGCGGATCGTCTTCCCGGCACAGATCTTCTTCGTCCTCGGCTCGCTGTATATGTCGGTGCAATACGCCCACAAGAAGTTCCTCATCCCGGTGATCGCCCCGATCGTCTACAACCTGGCGATCATCGTCGGCGGCCTGATCACCCGAGTGCAGGCGTCCGCCGACGGGTTCATCTGGGGCGCGCTGGTCGGCGCGGCCATCGGCAACTTCGGTCTCCAGTGGTACGGCGCTCGGAGGCTCGGACACCAACTGGAGCCGGGAGTGCCATGGAGCCATCCTGCCTTGAAGGAGTACCTGCTGATGGCGTTTCCGCTCATGCTCGGGCAGTCGGTCGCCGTTCTGGATGAACAGCTCCTCAAGGTGTTCGGCCAGTTCGCTGGCACCGGAGCCACGGGCCTGCTCGCATACGCGAGGCGGCTCAACATGCTGCCGATCGGCATGATTGCCCAGGCGGCGGGTGTGGCGGCATACCCGTTCTTGGCGAGCTTGTTCAGCGAGAACCGCATCGAACAGTTCCACGAGACCCTTACCAGGGCGCTGCGGTACAGCATCGTTGCGGGATGTCTTGCTGCCGCCGCCGCGGCGGGCGCCGCTCTGCCGGCGGTGAGACTTGCGTTCCAACGCGGTCTCTTCGACACCAACGACACGCTGGTCGCCTCGAGTCTGCTGGTCATCTATGCACTCAGCATTCCGTTCTGGGCGGCACATCAGCTGTATGCGAGAGGTTTCTACGCGCAGCGTCGGATGTGGCTCCCCGTGGCAATTGGAACGGTAGCGACCGGTGTGGCCATCCCTCTGTACGTGTGGTTCCTTCACCTGTGGGGGATCCAGGGCATTGCGTGGGCCAGCACCGTCTCGATCGCCGGCTACGCCGTGGCGTTGGCCGTTGCTTGGCACGTCCGAGGAGGATCGTGGCGCCCGATAGTCGCGACGGGATGGCGGAGCGCCGTCGCGGGGATCGTCGCAGGGTTCGCTGCGTGGGGCGCCGTGCGCTCGGTCGCAGGGAAAGGGGTTCCGGGCGTCGGACCGTCGCTGGCAGCGCTTGCGGTAGGCGCGCTCGTCGTCATCTTCGTTTTCACCGGTCTCTCAAGGTTGCTCGGCGGACGCGAACTCACCGACCTGCTCCGGCGACGAGGATGAAGAACCGAGGTTCGCCACACCGGTCCGTTTCATATCGCCCCAGGTCTTGTGCCTCGGATTCCAGAACATCGCCCTGACGCGCCACCACACCGTCCTCTGTCTCGGCCCGAGCTGTTCGAGCAGCGAATACCTCAACAGACGCCACGTATCTCTCGCCCCTTCGTAGTAGCCGAAGTGTTCGTCGAGCATCAAACCGATGAGCGAGTTGGCAGCTCCGATACCGAGGGCGATGATCATCAGTGGAACAGCGACTCCGTAGCGAAGGGCGCCCACCACCATGGATGTGGGAATGACCACCCAGCCGACAGCTTCCATGATGGGAGCGAGGAACTCGAATGCGACGTAGCTCGGCCACCCGACCATGCCCACCATTCCGTACCTGGGATTCAAGAACATCCACTTGTACTGCCACATGACCTGCATGAGACCCCGATGCCAGCGAATCCTCTGCTTGCGGAGGATGTCCTTTCCGGTGGGCACTTCGGTCCATGCGACCGCATCAGGGGCATAGACGATTCTGTACGGTCGGTGATGCTTTCGGAAGTGACGGTGGAGCCTCATCGTCAGCTCCATGTCCTCACCCAAGTGATGTCTGCGATATCCACCGACCTCGACGACCGCGGACTTCTTGAACACACCAAACGCGCCAGACACGATGAGCAGCGAGTTGAGCGCCGACCAGGCAGGGCGCGCCCCGAGAAACGATCGGATGTACTCGATCACCTGAGACATCTCGATCGATCGTCTCGGCAGGGACACACTCGTCACCTTGCCGCGCCGAACCCCGCATCCGTTGATTGGCCGGATGTTGCCACCAACAGCGATCGTCTTCGCTCTGTCTTCGACGAAGTGTCTGGCGGCTCTGAGAAGGCATTCCTCGTCGAGAACGATGTCCGCGTCGGTGCCCATCACGTATGGATACTGGGACACGTTGATGCCGGCGTTGATTGCGTCGCCCTTGCCGCCGTTCTCCTTGTCGACCACGATGACGGGCACGGGCAGCAGCGACCGGTACACGTTCTTTATCGGCTGAGTCTCGATCAGTGGCCGGAATGGAGCATCGATCGGTTCCATACGGAATTCCTCGACGAGCCGGTCGAGCGTATCGTCGGAGCTGCCGTCGTTGACGACGATGATCTCCTTCTTCGCATACTTGAGCAAGATGATCGATCGCACCGATTCGACGATGCCGGCGGCCTCGTTGTAGGCAGGGATGATCACCGACACGGGTGGTGTGGCATCCGAGGCGATCATGTCATGGATGCGCCCATACCTCGAGGTGAACTGGTCGGAGCGCAGCACCCGGTAGGAGAGCACCGCCAGAAAGACCAGCTGGAGTTCCATCGCTATGAAGTACCCGATCACCACGAGATTGAAGAGCTCGATGAAGTTCACGCCGGACCCCCTGTCTCTCGGCACGGGCGAGTATCAGTGCTCGTCGTTGCCCGTTTCAGGCGCGGGGGTGCATGGAGAACCACCCCTGTGATGTCGGCAGAAACCAGACCCGCATTGAGGATTCAGCTGTTCATCGACAGGCCGAGCGCCCGAAGCTGGACCCTCACCCTGGCAAGCACTTCTTTCACGTTGAACGGTTTGCGAACGAAGTCGACCGCGCCGAGTTCGAGACAGGCGACGATGTCTTCTTCGTCCGTGAGACCCGAGATCATGATCACCGGCAGGCGAATGCCCTCCTCATTCCAACGGTGAAGCACCTCGGCGCCGAGCAGCCCTGGCATCACCTGATCGAGGAGGGCGAGATCGATCCCTCCCCCCCTGCCCGCTTCATAGGCGTCCAAACCGTCGTAGGCAGGCATGACCTCTGCGCCGGCCGATTCGAGACTTCTCGTGACAAGGGTCGAGACGACCCGATCATCTTCTGCCACGAGTATGCGGGGTGCTGCCATCGGATCAACGGTAGTCCGGCAAACGACTATTTCTATGGCTTGCAGACAGGCCTGATCGGAGGTTCGTTTCGAGCCGAAAGCACCCAGGGGCTTTCGAGGCGCCGCGTTGACGGCAACGACGCCGCCAATTCCTCTTCCGCGCGTACCTGCTGAACGACGGCGGCGATCGCAGCCGCTTCGAGGGGTCCGGCCCCGCCGACAATGTCGAGTTCAGTGTCCATCGATCTCCACGAGTTCGATGAGGGTACCCGCAACGGTTGCCGGATGCACGAACGCGATCTTGTGTCCGCCACCACCGATGCGAGGTTCCGTGTCGATGAGCCGAGCCCCTTCAGCTCTGAGATGAGCCAGCGCGTCATCGATCGATGCCACCGCGATGGCAATGTGGTGAAGACCCTGGCCGCGTTTCTCGATAAATCTGCCAACCGGTGAATCCGGAGAAAGCGGTCTGAGTAGCTGAAGGCTCGTCCCTCCGATGGGCAGCATCGCCTCTTCGACGCCCTGTTCTTCGACGACTTCCCGCGACACGGCTTCGACGCCGAACAAGCGGCTGAAGTCGCCGAGAACTGCATCCAAGTCTTCAACTGCAAGCGCGACGTGATCCACGTTGTACGGCTTCACGGCGGTGAGCCTACCTGGAGTACGATGCGAACGAGCCGACAAGGAGCCGCATTGGGTGCCGTGATCGCTGGTATCGCAAGAACACCACAGGGCAAGTTCGCGGGTGCGTTTGCACCACTCAGAGCTGTACAACTGGGGGCCATCGCCATGCGCGGTGCGATCGACCGTGCAGGGATCTCACCCAACATGCTCGATGAGGTGACCTTCGGCCAGGTACTTCTGGCCGGAGAGGGACAGATCACGCCGCGTCAGGCTGCTGCCCAGGCGGGCGTCCCGATGACCGTTCCGTCGACGCTGATCAACAAAGTGTGCCTGTCGAGCATGGCCGCCGTCGCTGCGGCCGATCGTTCGATCCGCCTCGGAGAGTCGACGTTCGTTCTCGCCGGTGGCATGGAGTCGATGACCAACGCGCCGTTCATCGCGCCCGACGTGCGCTGGGGAGCGAGGATGGGAGACGCGAAGCTGGTGGATGCGATGCTCCACGACGGTCTTTGGTGCAGTTTCGACCACTGCATCATGGGGGAGTCGTCAGACGCCAAGAGCGCTCAACTCGGGATCGGGCGCCGGGAACAGGACGAGTGGTCAGTCGCGAGTCACCAGCGAGCCGCGACAGCGACCGAATCCGGAGCGTTCGCCGGCGAGATCGTCCCCGTGGAAGTGCCCCAGCGAAAGGCCGACCCTGTCGTCGTCGTGAAGGACGAGGGAATCCGGACCGACGTGACCATCGAGAGCCTCGCGAGACTCAGGCCGGCGTTCAGTCCCGATGGGACGACCACGGCAGGCAATGCATCGCAGATCTCCGACGGTGCCGCGGCGATGGTCGTCGCTGATCGATCGGCTGCTGGAGCAGCGGGACTGCCAATCCTGGCCGAGATCATCTCGTACGGACAGATCGGAGGGCCGGACGCGTCATTGCATGAGCGCCCCGCCGAAGCGCTCACGGTCGCTCTGAAGAAAGCAGGAATGACCGCGAACGATCTCGACCTGGTGGAGATCAACGAGGCGTTCGCGTCCGTGGCACTGTGGTCCGCTCGAATGCTGGGCCTCGACCATGACAATGTGAACGTGAATGGTGGCGCCGTTGCCCTCGGCCATCCCCTGGGAGCCACGGGTGCACGAATCACAGTCAGTCTGATCAACGCGTTGCGGTCCCGTGGTGGAGGAGTTGGTGCTGCGACTCTCTGCGGCGGTGGAGGCCAAGGCGACGCACTCGTCTTGGAGGTGTACCCGTCATGACCGAAGCACCCGACCATAACCTTGCGCTGGATCTCGTACGAGTCACCGAGGTGGCAGCGATGGCCGCCGCTCGATGGCAGGGACGCGGCGACAAAGAGGCAGTAGACCAGGCGGCGGTCGACGGGATGCGGGCAGTGCTTTCGACCGTCTCCATCAGAGGGAAGATCATCATCGGAGAAGGCGAGAAGGACAATGCTCCGATGCTCTTCAACGGTGAGCACGTCGGATCAGGACAGGGACTCGAGGTCGACGTTGCCGTGGATCCTGTAGACGGCACCCGGCTGACGGCAGGGGGGATGCCGGGATCTCTTGCGGTGATCGCACTCGCCGAAGCAGGCTCCATGTACGCACCAGGAAGCCTCGTCTACATGGACAAGATCGCTGTCGGGCCGCAAGCAGCAGGATCGATCGATCTCGACGCTCCGGTCGCTCACAACCTCCACCAGATCGCCAAGGCACTCGGCAAGGACGTCAACGACCTGACGGTCATCATCTTGGATCGACCCAGAAACGAGAAGTACATCACCGCGGTCCGCGACGCCAACGCCCGTATCAGGCTGATCCGGGACGGTGACATCTCGGGTGCGATCGCCACCGCAGAGGAGGAGTCGGGCATCGACGTGCTGCTCGGGATAGGTGGATCGCCCGAGGCCGTCATCGCAGCCAGTGCGCTCACATGCCTGGGCGGCGAGATCCAATGCAGGTTGTGGCCGAGGGACGACTTCGAGCGGACGTACGCCATGGACAACGGCCTCGACATCAGCGGCGTCTTGATGACACGAGACCTGGTCGACTCGGACAACGTGTTCTTCGCTGCGACAGGTGTGACCGACGGTGAACTCCTCGACGGAGTCCACTTCTTCGCGGACGGAGCGTCGACCCACTCGGTGGTGATGCGTTCGAAGACCGGTGCGGTTCGCTACGTGAAGACCGAACACAACCTGGCCAAGTTGGAGGTGCTCAGCAGCGTGCCGCTGAGCTAGCCGGCAGGTCAATCGCCTGTGATGTGCGGACGCGGTCGCGCCGCGGATAGACACAGGAAAGGTGATCGTGCTCCGACCCCGGGGACTTCGCCATCGTCGAACGCACCGACTCCCGGGTCGGGCCACAGGGCCAAAGACCCGGCCGAATGTGCTCACCAGGTCCCTGATAGCATCGAATGCATAACACAAGAGAGTCCTACCGCATGAGGGGAGGTTGGTATGACTTGGCTCGTCGCCACGGTGTTCGATCTGAACGGACCGCAGCACTTCCTTCAGTGGGGATGGCTACGGATCACGATCCCGAACCTGATCGTGATCACGCTTCTCGTGATCGTGTTCTTCATCGGAGTAGCCGGACGGATGAGGGACCACTCATGAGTCGTTCGTGGACGGTGGCTACCCGTCGGCGGATCGAGACCGGACTCCCGTACGAGAAGATGCTGCCCGACACGCAGCCGACGTTTGTCCGATCCCTGGTGTACCTGTTCGGTGTCGGCACGCTGGCGTCGCTGGTCTTGCTGGTGGTGAGCGGACTCGTGCTGGCGCTATTCGGTCCAGATTGGTGGCACTTGTCATCGACCGGAGCCTTCGTCAACTCGATCCACTTCTTCTTGGTGCAACTGTTCTTCTTTTTCATGGCGCTGCACTTCTTCGCCCAATTCGTCATGGCCACTTGGCGAAGGGGTCGGGGAATGACCTGGGCGATGGGCGCGTTCTCGTTCTTCGCCTCGATCCTTGCGGCATTCACCGGATACGTGTCACAGACGAACTTCGAAGCGCAGTGGATCGCCGTGTCGGCGAAGGACGGGTTCAATGCCATGGGCATTGGCGGGCTCTTCAATCCGATGAACGCCAGCCAGATGGTCGCCCTGCACGTCGCCGTTGTGCCGGTGGCAGTTGCCATTCTCGTTGCCTGGCACGTAGTGCTCGTGAGACGCAAGGGAGTCTGCCCACCGATAGAAGAGGGAGAGGAGATGCGGCCATGAGCACATCTCCTGAGTGGGCCGGGCCGAACCGGCCCTATGACCTCGTCAAGGAAATCGTTGCGGCGGTTGTCATCGTCGGCGTTCTCGCAGTCATCCTTGCCTGGCTGTTCGGTTCGCCGGACCCGCAAGCGAAGACGATCTCTGACTGGGCTCGAGCCGACGGCGTGGACTTCGTGACCACCGCAGTCTCCGAACTCGACGGCACGTCGGCGACGGCTACGTACGGACCTCCCTACAACGACACACCCGGCGCCGCTCAAGTGTGGGGTCCGATCGCTCCCGCCGCGTGGGCGGGGGTTCAGTATCCAATTGATACGGCGAAGGACTTCATCCTCGACCCTCTGACCCGTCTGTCCGCGACCGACCCCACACTCGCGGGGGCACTCGCCCAGTACACCGAGGCGTCTCCGACGCAACAACAGGATTGGTCGACGGCGTACTCCGGCGCCCTCGGCGAGGCCTCCATCGGCACCGATGGGGCCGTCGACGTTGCCGCTGGCGACTACGGGCCACTGCCCACGATGTTCGATGCCCTTCTGCGACTCGGGCGCTCGGGCGCCCTTGACGCCCAGCTCGTGGGCGCCCGGTTCTATGCCCTCGACTACACCAAGCCGTTGATGTTCCTCCAAGATGGCAGCTGGCTTCCTGATCTGGCGGAACAGGCCGGGCTGGGTGGAGACCAGTGGGGCATCATGAATGGGACGGCCAACTGGGCGGGTCAGGTATGGCTGTGGCTGTATACGTTCTGGTATCAGATCCCGCCTTGGAGCACGTCACCCGCCGGTGATCTGCTCGTGTACTTGGCGATGCTCCCGTTCGTGATCGCCACGGCCGCATTGCCGTGGATACCCGGCGTCAGGGACATCCCGAAGAAGCTCGGTCTCTACAAGATCATCTGGCGGGATCACTACCGCCATTGAACCCCGGGGCAGGCGACAGCCTCTCCCCGCACCCGAGGTTCCGGTATTGATTGACCGGGTGGCGACCCGGTGCCTGCCCGCGAGACGTTCACGCTTCGGTGTGCTCGGAGCTACAGCCCGTAGCCACTATCGCAGGCAACGACTCCCTGGCGCATCACCAGATCGCTCCCCCTGCGCGTAGCGCGTCCATGAGTGTGCCGGCTGTCGGGACGCCGGTTCGTTCGATCTGTTCGCGGGGGAAGACACCACGGTCGTACATGACGCACATCGTTCCCGTGGCTTTGGCGGCATCGGCGTCATCGATCGCGTCACCAATCATGAGCACGTGCTCGCCCGACATCTCCAGCTTCCGAAGATGCTGCAACAGCGAGTCCTGCTTGCGAGCACCGCGGACGCCTCGGAGCCCGTCCACATGGGTCATGAACCTAGCGATGTCGAACTCGGCCGCCATTGCGACGAGGTCGTCATGGATCAGCATCGAGAGCAGCGACTGCGTATGCCCGGCCTCCTTCACGGCTTCGAGGGCATCCCGTGCGTCGGGAGCGAGCGCAATGGTGGGAAGCAGATCGCGGTAGGCGCGATGGAAGCTCTCGTCGACCTCCTGCCACTCGGTGTCGCTCACGGATCTGTCGAGAATCGACTCCCAAAAACGCTGTACGGGGCGCTGGTAGTGCGCCCCGTACTGACTCACGGAGATAGGCGGTTTTCCTCGTTCTCCGAGCGTGACGTTGACGGCAGCAACGATCTGATCGAGGTCGTCGAGAAGGGTGCCGTTCCAATCCCAGACGACATGCATCGCGGTTTGATTACTCGGCGACGCGACGGCGAAGACCGGTTGCCGGCTTGAAGAAGGCGTACTTGGTCGCGGCGATTGTGATTTCTTCACCGGTGGCGGGGTTGCGTCCCTTGCGGGCTGCGCGGCTGCGGGTACCGAACTTGCCGAATCCGGCGATCTCCACTTTGCGGCCGGCGTCGAGCTCGACGGCGATAATGCCTTCGCCCGGCTTCGAGGAGAAGATCTCCTCCACCACTTCGGCTGCCTTCGTCTTCGTGAGGCCGGTCTTCTTTGCCAGCTTCTCGGCCATCTCTTTCTTGTTCACGAGATCTCCCTCGCTCACGCACCGGTCGTTCCCGGCGCTGGTACATCTGGTCGCCGCGTCCGGCGACATCGAGAATCTACCCGTTTTGTAATGCTTTGCGAGGTATTCGGCGCATCGGACGGAGCCGGATGGTCCGTCGCGGACCGCCGGGACGCGCCCAGTTCAATGGATCTCGCGACGTCCCGCGAGGGCCCGGCCGAGCGTGATCTCGTCCGCGTAGTCGAGATCTCCTCCGACAGGAAGGCCACTCGCGAGGCGAGTCACACGAACTGAGAGGTCTCCCAATTCCCGCGCGAGGTACATCGCAGTGGTGTCACCCTCTACGGTCGGGTTCGTGGCAACGATCACCTCTTCGATGCCTTCGGCCGGCACCCGTTCGAGGAGCTCGGCGATATGAAGCTGAGACGCGCCGATCCCGGTGATGGGCGACAGCGCACCTCCGAGCACGTGGTAGCGGCCTTTGAATTCTTGAGTACGTTCGATAACGACGATGTCCTGGGGACGTTCGACGACGCACACCACCGTGTGGTCCCGTTTGGGGTCGAGACAGATGGCGCACTCGGTACCGGCGGCTACGTTGAAGCATCGCTCACACGAGTGGACCTGGGCTTTCATGTCGAGGATCGCTTGGGCGAGTCTGCCGGCATCGGCTTCTTCGGTCATGAGGAGATGAAACGCGAGACGCTGCGCCGACTTTTGCCCGACGCCCGGGAGACGGGAGAGTTCGTCGATCACACGCTGGATGGGGCCGGCGAACATCAGCCGAACAGACCCCCGAGCGCACCTCCGGTCACTCCACCCATCTGTTCCTGAGCTGCCGCAGAAGCGGCCTCCAGTGCCTGATTGACCGCTGCGACGACCAGATCGCCGAGCATCTCCGCGTCGTCCGGATCGATGACGTCCGGATCGATGGCGACCGACACGACAGAGCCTCCGCCGGTGACCTTCGCCTTCACGACTCCCCCGCCTGAAGTGCCCTCGAATTCGGCCTCGCTGAGGCGCTGCTGAACCTGGGCCATTTGTTCTTGCATCTGCTGCGCCTGCTGCATCAGCTTGCGCATGTCCTGTGGTCGCATTCCCATGCGCACCAGGGTATCAGGGGAGGTCCTCGATCACCTGTCCACCGAGCAGACCCTCCACCAAGGCGGCCGGGTCGGTTTCAGGAGAGCCTTCCGGAAGATCGTCCTTGTCGGGGGCCCGCATCTCTTCGGGCTCTCGTGCAGGAGCAGCGGCCGATCGAAACACGATGTCGACCGATCCACCAAGCAGCTCGGAAGCACGGCCTGCCACGATACGAGACACCTCCGGGTCGGCGTTGATCTGGGCAAGATGGAACGCCAAGTGTTCCGGGATCACGAGTACGACGGTGGAGCCTTCGACGTGACCGGGACTCGCCTCTCGGAACATGGCGAGGCGCCTCGGACCCAGCTCGTCCCGAACGGAACCGACCAGCGCAGGCCACACCGACTCGAAGGCGTCGATCGTCAACCCCTCAATCGGAGGTTCTTCGCCAGCGGATGGCTCCGCCGGCGGTTCCGGTTCGTCCGTCGGTTCCGCCGGCTTTGGCTCCTTGGCCGGCCGTCTCCGCTTGTCCGACTTCTCGGGGGCGGCGGACTCGTCGGCTTTCTTGGGGACGGCGGGCTCACCGCCAACCTCATGGGTCTCCTTCGCCGCCACTTTGGTACGGGCTTCAACCGGCGGACGTGGGTCTTGCGCCATGCGGCGTAATGTCTGCTCGACCTTGTCCAGGCGAACCGCGACGGAACCGACGTCTGCCGACACCTCAGGACGGGTGAGTTTGAGCAGAGCCAGTTCCACCATCAGGCGCTCTTCTCTCCCCTCCCGAAGGAGTACGAGCGCATCGCCAAGTTGGTCGACCGCTCGCAACACCTCGGCCGGCGGCAGGGAGGTCGCGGCCGACCGCCAGGTGTCGAACACCGACTCGGGCTCGTCCACGACCTCAGCCAGGTTGGGGGCATAGTGAACGAGGAACACTCCCCGGAAGAACGCAATTGCCTCGGCGACGAATCTTCGAAGGTCGACCCCTTGCGATGACATCTCGGCCACCAGCTCCATCGCAGACTTCGCGTCGCGGTCGACAATCGAAGTCGCGAGACGTGCGAATACTTCGCTCTCCGCAAGACCTAGCGCGCGACTGACGCCGGCCACGGTGACTCTTTTCTGGCCCAGTGCGGCAACCTGTTCGAGGAGACTCAGCGCGTCCCTCACCGATCCGTTTGCCCTGCGGGCAACGGTGGTCAACGCGAGATCGTCGGATTCGTATCCTTCTGCGTCGCCGATCCTGCGGAGCTCCTTGGCAAGGATCTCGACAGGAACCTGCCGGAAGTCAAACCGTTGGGTGCGGCTTCGAATCGTGTCCAACAGCTTGTACGGCTCGGTCGTCGCGAGTACGAAATGGACATGCTCGGGAGGTTCTTCGAGCGTCTTGAGCAGCGCATTGCCCGCTGCCTTCGACAGCATGTGTGCTTCATCGAGGATGAACACCCGCTTCGCCCCTCCACCCCACGCGACGGTCGACACACTCACACGCATCTCTCTGATGTCCTCGACGCTGTTGTGTGAAGCCGCATCCAGTTCGATCACATCCAGTGACGAACCGTCGGCGATCGCCACACACGACTCGCACACGCTGCAGGGTTCACCTGCATCAGATCTGTCGGGGCAGTTGAGCGCCTTGGCCAGTACCCGCGCTGTGGTCGTCTTTCCCGTTCCTCGGGGTCCTGCGAAGAGATACGCGTGCGCGACTCGACCCTCTGTCACCTCTCTCGCAAGCGTCTCGGTCACATGATCCTGGCCGATGATCTCCGAGAAGCGTTGGGGGCGGTAGGTCCGATAGATGGCCTGGTACTCCACTGGAAGCGATAGTAGCGGGGCGCGATGACAGCGTTCGGAGTCGGTTTCAAGTCGGAAGCTTCGCGAGCCGATACGCTGGGTAGCTGCGCACGAGCCGCGCGCACAACAGGAGTTCCGTGGACATACCTCACATCGCGATCGAATCAGATGAGCCGCCCGCGGTCTGGGCCCGCGGGCTCGTCCGCCGGTTTGGCAAGAAGACCGCCGTCGACGGTGTAAGCCTGTCGATTCAGCCAGGTGAGTTCTATGGGCTGCTCGGTCCCAACGGCGCAGGGAAAACCACCACCATCAAGATGATCGTGGGACTGCTACGGCCAACCGAAGGAGCCGCCGGCATCGGCACGTACGACACCTGGCGGCAGCCCATCGAGGTCAAGAAGCGGGTAGGGGTGCTCCCTGAGGAGTTCAACCTCTATGACCGCCTGACCGGCTCGGAGCTGCTCGACTTCACCGGCGCGATTCACCGATTGTCGAAACGCGACACGAAAGACCGGAGGGACGAACTCCTCCATCTTCTCGATCTCGAGGATGCTGCCTCTGTCCTCGTCGCGGACTACTCCAGAGGTATGCGCAAGAAGCTGGCCCTCGCCGCCGCGGTCATTCACGCGCCCCCCGTCCTGTTCCTCGACGAGCCGTTCGAGGGCGTCGACCCCGTGTCGGCGCGGCTGATTCGACGCCTTCTCCAGTCATACACGACACAAGGCGCGACGGTCGTGTTCTCGTCCCATGTGATGGATCTGGTCGAGCGCTTGTGCACCCGGGTAGGCATCATGCTGAGGGGAAGACTCGTCGCCGAATCGACGCCGCCGGACCTCAAGCAGCAGCACGGCTCGATGGAAGACGCGTTCATGAGCGCAGTTGGAGCCCAGGACGTCGGCGAAGGGTTGGGATGGCTCACAGACTCGTCTGGTTGAAGTGGCGTCTCCTCGTCAACGGTCTGCGGCGTGACCGCCAGCGGAGCGTCGGGTTCCCCCTCGTCCTGATTCTCATCGTGTGGGCGTCGTTCTGGCTTTCGGATCACTTCACTGCAACCGCGCTCTCGCTGCCCGCGCAGGCGCGCATCGAGTACGGCTATTGGGCAGCCCTGCTCGGATGGCTGGGATGGACCACGCTGCCCGTGTTGCTGTTTCCCCTCGACGAGACGCTCGATCCGGCTCGCTTCTCGCTCGCCCCCATTACCAGAGGGCGACTGATGATCGGGCTCACGGCGGCTGCGTTGATCACACCGACGCTCTTCATCCCTGTCGTACTTCTCGTCGCGGATGTTCGACTCTTCGCACCGTCCTCTCTTTGGGCCGTCGCCGGCGCCCTCGAGCTTCTCCTTCTGATGATCATCAGTGGACGAGCCTTCTCGGGGCTCGTCACCAGAATCCTTCGAGGTCGGCGCGGACGAGATCTCGCCATGCTGCTCGTTGGATCGCTTGGTGTTGCAGGGTTCGGACTTCAGCAGATCATTGATCATGCGGTACAACGTCACGGCCTCGCCGGCGCCCTCCTCTCCCACCCGTTGTCAACGGCCGGCAGATGGCTTCCGCCCGTTGCGGCCCAACGCGCAATCGCTGAGGCCGGCAGTGGGAACGTGGGCGGGACCGCTGTGTCGATCGCAGTTGCCGCAGGGTGGATCGTCCTGATCGCAGCGGGATGGAGCGTCATCATCGATCGGTTGACAACGCTTCCGGAGGTCACGGTGACCACGGCCATCCGCAGGAATGGACACGGACTCGCCCGCCTGCCGGGATGGTCGACACCACTGCTCGTCGCTCGAAAGGAGCTGCGCTTCTACTTCCGAGATCCACGCGAGCGAATGGTGTGGACAGGAGCGGTGATCTTCCTCGGAGTGATCGTCGCGTCGGTGGTCGTGGGAACCGCAACGCTCTCGCAGCTCCGTCTCAGCCCCTGGCTGCCCCTTCTCGGTCCACTCGTTGTCGTCTTCATCGGTCTTCCGGTCGCGCTCAACCAGTTCGGGTGGGAGCGGAACGCCGCGTCGTTCCTGTTCGCCTTGCCAGCGAAACCATCACACATGATCCTCGGAAAGAACCTGGCAACAGGGTCCGCGATCCTCCTCGAGGCTTCCGTGCTTTCGATCATTCTCTCCGCGGTTTCGGGCCGATGGTCGATTCTTCCTTTGATTCCGCCGCTCGCACTCACAGCCGTGGCATGCCAGCTCGCGATCGGCAACATCGTGTCCGTCGTTGCTCCGCTGCGACTCCCGAACGTCGGAACCGACATGTTCGCTCAGGCATCAGAACAAGGGTGCCTCTCCATCGGGGCCCAAGTGGTGTCGTTCTTCGTGATCATGCTCCTGCTCATCCCATCGGTATCGGCGTTCGCACTCACGGCGGGATTCGGCCAGAACCTCTCGCCTTGGATTGCAGCTGGGGGATCTCTGCTTTGGGGAGCGACGATCTACGGTATTGGCCTGTTCATCTCGACCAAGATCCTCTCCCACCGATTGCCCGAGATCGTGTCGCTCGTGCAGACGATCTAGGGGCAAACAGCGATCAGCGATCAGCGATC
>CAZBXV010000008.1:21197-27016 GCA_964496205.1 uncultured Acidimicrobiia bacterium | reverse complement strand
CCAGAAGACGGCCGGATACGTCACGAGACCGCAGGGCCTACACCGGCTCCTACTGACGACTGATGACTGATGGCGGGCGGGCCGAGCCTGCCCAGCCGCCTACCCTTGCCATCATGCGCTCCCTCCGCCTCGGTATCGACCTCGATGGAGTTGTCGCCGACTTCAACGCCGGCTGGATCGACCGGTACAACCAGGAGTTCGACGGCACCGTGCCAGTCGACGCCGTGCAGACCTGGGACGGTCTTCACACGCTCACACACTTCCGACACAACGGCGAGTTCTGGGAATGGGCAGCCGGCCACGGCGCAGGGTCGATCTTCCGCTACCTCGACACCTACGCGGGAGCGCTCGAAACCCTCACCCTGCTCTCGGCACGAGGCCACCAGATCGTCATCGTGACTTCCAAACCCGATTGGGCCGTCCACGACACGTTTGCGTGGCTGTCCGACAGAAGAGTCCCGACCCGGGAAGTCCACATCGTCGAACGCAAGTGGCTGGTCGACTGCGACGTGTACCTCGACGATGCCCCGCACCAGGTCGAGGCGCTCGTACGCCATCGCCCGGAAGCGACCGTCTGTCGCTTTGTGAGACCCTGGAACGACCCTGTATCCGGAAGTGTGGACATCTCGGGTTGGCAGGATTTCGCGACCCTTGTTCGTAGCCTCGCGGAATAGATCGGGACACCTGGCTCGACTACGATCAAAGACGCGCCGCGCGTGTGCGGCGCAGGGAACTCGTCTACGAGTAAGGAAGGGCGGAATGAAGAGCTGGAGATTCCTCTTGCTCATCGCGGTATTTGCCATGGTCGCCGCTGCATGCGGTACCAGTGCAACCACCACGACGGCAGCTCCAACAGAAACAACGACTACAGCAGCGATGACCACGACCACCGAGGCCATGACCACGACCACTGAGGCCATGACCACCACGACCGAGGCCATGGCAGCGGTCGGAAGTTCGGACAACCCCATCAAGGTGCTGTTCGTTCCATCGGTGGACTCGCAGGTGATCGTCTCCGGCGGTGACATCATGGCCCAGGCGCTGAACCAAGCCACTGGCCTGAACTTCGAAGTCACCGTTCCGACGTCATATGCGGCCACCATCGAAGAGATGTGCGCGTCGCCCGACAACACGATGGGCTTCATCCCCGGTCTCGGCTATGTGCTGGCGAGCAACCGGTGTGGTGTGGACGTCGCCTTCAAGGCCGTTCGGTACGGCTGGGCCGTCTACTGGTCAGAGGTCCTCGTGCAGCGCGACAGTGGGTACAACGACCTCTCGGATCTCGACGGCAAGAAGTGGGCATACCCTGACACCGCCTCCACCTCCGGCTACATGGTGCCGGTGCTGATGTTCGACGAGGCGGGCGTCACCCCTGGTGAGGAAGTCGAAGCAGGCGGCCACAACCAGGCCGTGACGGCCGTGTACAACGGCTCCGCCGACTTCGGAACGGCGTTCTTCAGCCCGCCGCTCATGCCTGATGGAACGTGGGACGAGAGCATGTCTCCGGACATTCCGGATGACCTCGTGTCCTCGTGCGCTCCTTCCGAGGATGGCAGCAAGCTGATGTGCGGTGACTGGCGAGTGCTGGACGCCCGCGCCAACATCCGTACCGACGCTCCGGACGTCATCCAGAAGGTCAAGATCCTCACGATCTCCCCGCCGATCCCCAACGACACCCTGTCGTTTGGCCCGGACTTCCCGCAAGACGTCCGTGCACAGATCGAGACGGCTCTGGTGAACTTCTCACAGACGGACGCCTGGGCACAGTCGATCGGGTCCTCGGACTTCTACGGCTGGACCGGAATCGAACCGGCAACCGACTCCGAGTATGACGGTCTTCGCAAGATCGTCGATCTCCTCAACTACACCATCAACGACTGAGCGGAGTCGCAGTGTGACGAGAGACGGGGCAGGGTGTACTCCCTGCCCCGTCTTCTCTTGAACGACGGATAGGGCATGCTGAAAGTCGAACACCTCACAAAGGTCTACGAGGGCGGAACCCTTGCCCTCGAGGACGTGTCATTCGAAGTACCCGATGGCGAGTTTCTCGCCGTGATCGGCCTGAGCGGTTCGGGCAAGTCGACACTGCTCCGCTGCATCAACCGGCTGATCGAACCAACCGAGGGACGGATCCTCTGGAACGGCGTGGACATCACCACTGCTTCTCAAGATGAGATGCGCCGCATTCGACGACGGATCGGGATGGTCTTCCAGCACTTCAACCTGGTGCACCGTTCCAAGGTGCTCACAAACGTGTTGCAGGGCAGCCTTGGCTACGTGAACCCTGCCTTGAGTATCGTCAACCGCTTCCCGAAGGAACAGGTTGAACGTGCACTCGCCCAGCTCGATCGAGTCGGCCTCAGAGACCAAGCCGGCAAGCGGGCTGACGAGTTGTCCGGCGGTCAGCAGCAACGTGTGGGGGTCGCCCGGGCGATGATGCAGAACCCGGAGATGGTCCTCGCCGACGAGCCCGTCGCGAGCCTCGACCCGGTGCTCGCACACTCCATCATGCAGTACTTGGAGCTGATCAACCGCGAGGACGGCGTCACAGTGTTGTGCTCGCTCCACTTCCTCGACCTCGTACACCGGTACGCCGACAACACGATCGCCCTCAAGGACGGTCACCTCGTCTTCGAAGGCGCACCATCGGAACTAGACGACCAGACGTTCAAGGACATCTACGGGGAGGAGGCTGAGCGAGTTGGCTGAACTCCAAAAGCCCAAGAGCCCTCGCCGTCGAGCCCTGATCATGGCACTGGCGATCATTGCCGGTGTCATCGTGTATGCGTTCGGGTTCTCCGTCACCAAGGTCGACCTGAGCGAGATCCAATCCCCGACGCGTCTCGCTCAGCTCACCCGGGTCATCCGGGCCTTGGCCCGACCTGACCTGCTCACGTATCAGACCGCCGACACCAACACAGACGTGCCTTTCTATATGCCGTGTCCCGATGGAGGGTTCACACCCCCCGAGCAGGACCAGTACTCGCGCCACATCGTCGTCGAGCCCGCCTGCGCCGAACCCGGCGCCACGGTCACCGTGTACGGCTACAACTTCTCACCGAACGCTCGGGTGACCCTCTACCAGGTCCCGCCGGCGGGCGACCTGAACCTGGCCCTGGGTCAGGAATTCACCGCGGACGAGAACGGCAACTTCGTCCAGACGGTCGACACCCGTGAGCGTCCGTCCGAAGAGCAGCAGACCATTCGTGCCATCAACAGGGAGCCGATCGGATCGATCCTGCATCCGGCGCAGGTCGAAACGACAGACTCCAAAGGAACTGCGATCACCGTCGCGTCGCCGCGGATCTCCGAGTCCGCCAAGCTGACGTGGGAAAAGATCATCGAAACGGTGTTCCTGGCGCTGCTCGCCACAACGCTCGGTGTCTTCATAGCCGTTCCGGTGTCGTTCTTCGCGTCCCGCAACCTGATGAAGGACATCAAGATGCCGCTGCTCAAGCTGAGCATGCAGCTGATCGCTTTCCCGATCGGCATCGTCCTCGGCATCCTGGCCGCCGGGTGGGCGCGAACACTCAGCGACTACCTCATATCCAATCTCGGGTTGGTGCTGTTGGGCCTGATCGTTCTTCCCGCACTCATCGTCGTTGCGTTCCGATGGTCGCTGCCCGCCGTCGAAGACGAGCCGCCGTCCAACGGAGAGAGGGTCGCTCGACTGGCCGTGCTCATCGTCGCTGCCGTTGTGGCCATCGTCGTGCTGTTCCTGCTGTCGAATCTCCTCACCCGTTTCGGTGACTGGCTCGCTCCCAAGCTGGGATCGTTCCGGTTCCTCGGAGGCTTCTCGACGACGCTCGGAAGCATCCTCGGTGCACTGATCACGACGTTCTCGGCGCTCGCAGCAGCAGCGGTTCTCGCGGGGCGTGCCGGTCACTTCGCAGTGTGGCTCCGAGCCCGAACCTCGGAGAAGATCGCTCGGCCCCTCAGCCTTCCGCTGTCGGCGGCCGCCGGCGCGATCCTGTTCCTGCTGATCGGGCAGCTCATCTCGTGGCTGTACAAGATCCAGGATCCGATGAAGATCATCTGGGTCCCCGGAGCCATCGGTCTCCTACTCGGCCTCGGCCTGGCCCTCAGGGTCTACAAGAACGAAAGCGTCAACGTCGGCCTGACGATCTACTACATGGCTCGTACGCTGTTCAACGGGATCAGGTCGATCGAACCACTGGTCATGGTGCTCGTGTTCGTCGTGTGGGTGGGTCTCGGCCCGTTCGCCGGTGCCCTCGCCCTTTCGCTCCATACGATCGCAGCGTTGGCGAAGCTCTACTCGGAACAGGTCGAGAGCATCATGGCGGGACCGCTCGAGGCCGTTCAGTCGACCGGCGCAACGCGACTTCAGACCATCGTCTACGCGGTCATCCCCCAGATCGTGCCGCCGTACATCTCGTTCACCATGTATCGGTGGGACATCAACGTGCGCATGTCCACCATCATCGGGTTCGCCGGTGGTGGCGGTATCGGCCAGATCCTCCAGCAGAACATCAACCTGCTGAACTACCGGGCCGCTTCGGTCAACATGCTGGCGATCGCCATCGTGGTGGCCTCGATGGACTACATCAGCTCGAGGGTGCGGGAAAGGATCGTCTAGGAGCCTGTCGGTTCTTGTCAACCTCGGCGCCGCTGAGCGGCGTCAGGATTGACAGGAACCGGCCCTTCCCGTTCTTGTCAAGACCAGCGATGGTAGGCGGCGTCAGGATTGACAAGAACGAGGATGGTGCGGATCGGCCTACCCTGCCCCTATGAGCAAGATGATTCGACGGACCAGAGGGATCCGTGAGCAGCAGGAGCACGATCTTCTGGCTCCGGCGGCCACGAAGTCCACCGAGTCCAGAGGCCGCGAGCATCCGGAAGAACCCGACCCCTACCGAACCGCCTTCGAGCGGGACCGGGATCGCATCCTCCACACCAAGGCCTTTCGGCGTCTCAAGCACAAGACCCAGGTCTTCATCAATCCTGAAGGGGATCACTTCGTCACCCGACTCACCCACACGCTCCAGGTGACACAGGTCGGCCGGGCGATGGCGGCCGCGCTGGGGTTGAACGAGCCTCTCACCGAGGCGATCTGCCTGGCGCACGACGTGGGTCACTCGCCGTTCGGTCACACCGGTGAGGATGCCCTCTCTCCCTACGTCGAAGGTGAGTGGCTGCACTCCGAGCAAAGCGTTCGCGTCCTCAGCGTTCTTGAACCGTGCAACCTCTCGTGGGAAGTGCTCGACGGCGTTCGGGCCCATTCATGGAAGATCGATCCTCCGCCAGCAACACCCGAAGGGATGCTGTGCCGCTTTGCCGACCGCATCGCGTACCTGACCCACGATGTCGATGATGCTCTGAGGGCGCATGTGATTGGCAGGTCGAACATCCCGGAGCAGGCACTCCAGGTCTTCGGCGAGCCGGGCGCCGAGTGGATCGACACCATGATCAATGGCGTGATCGAGGAGTCACTGAGACAGGGCAGGGTGGTGATGGCTCCCGATGTCCTCGATGCGATGCAGGTGCTGCGAGACTTCATGTTCGAGCGGGTCTACCTCCGGCCCGAGTCGAAACCACAGCAGCAGCGTGCCATCACCGTGATACGTGACCTCGTGGATCACTTCATCGAGCACCCCAACGAGGTGCCCGACACCTATCGCCTCGATGACGCCGACGATGTGGAGCGGGCCATCGACTACGTGTCCGGCATGACGGATCGGTACGCGTTGAGGATGCACGACGGCCTGTTCAGGCCCGAGGGCATCGACTGATCCACCCCCTGCCGTTCTTGTCAACCCTGACGACGCCCACCGGCGCTGATCTTGACAAGAACGAGGGTG
>CAZBXV010000008.1:0-21097 GCA_964496205.1 uncultured Acidimicrobiia bacterium | reverse complement strand
TTCTTGTCAACCCTGACGACGCCCACCGGCGCTGATCTTGACAAGAACGAGGGTGGTCGCTTCTTGTCAACCCTGACGACGCCCACCGGCGCTGATCTTGACAAGAACGAGATGTGGAGGGGCGGACCCGAAGGCCCGCCCCTTGGTTCTCGGGTACTCGACCGCTACTGGTTCATCAGCAGCCAGGCGTAGTACGACAGGATGTCGGCCGCGTCCTGGTCGATGAACTTCGGTGCGAAGCCCTGCACCTGGTTCGAGAAGGCTTGGAGCTGCGCCTCGTAGGCGGCCGTCTTGCCGTTCTCCAGGTAGCGTCGCGCTCTCTCCAGCCGGTCGAGCAGGATCTTCTCGGTCTTGTTGCCGGTGATCATGCCCATATCCGCGTAGTACATGACCAGGTTCTCGATCTGGAGAACCGTGATCTTGAACGTCGCCACCTGTGGATCGTGGTCGCTCGTTCCACGAGCACCGTCACCCACGTAGTCGGCCGGGAAGTCGCTGTTGATGTGGGCTGCCCTCATCTCGTCCAGATCGGACAGAATCGACGGCGTCACGAACAGCTGGTCGAGCGTCTGCGCCTGCCCTTCATACACGTAGCTGTAGGCGGAGAACGGAAGCTCTCCCAGCAGGGTGTAGTACAGGTTCTCGAGACCCTGGTCATACAGCGGCACCAACTGGCCGCTGTCGGGGTAGACATTCAAGTCACCACCGACAACGACCCGTACATTCGGGTCGTAGGCCTCGAGCGCTGCGACGATCGCTGCGTTGTAGGCGGCCTGCTCGGTTCGTTGACCCACACGGCGGTCGGGCCCACTGCTGAAGTGGTTCGAGATCGCGTAGAGATCCGTGAAGGCACTCGAGCCGATCCCGTTCTGCCAGATCCGGAAGTACCCGACTTGTGGCGCCCTCGTGAATACGAGATCGCCGTCCGTTCCGGTCGACGTGTCGACCCACGCCGGCAGATCCGCGTTCAACGCCTTCGGGTTCGAGACCTCGTAGTTGTACGCGAGCCCGTCCGGATAGTCGACGGTGGGGTTGTCACCCAGCACCGGATTGTCGGCTTCCGCCGGCAGCAACTCGACACGATCCGAACGGAACAAGAACGCGGCCGTGATGCCACGGTCGTCGCCACCGTCACGATCGAACGCCGAGTCGTAGCTCGGTCCGCCGAGATCGTGGATGGCGATCGCCAAATCCTCGAGCGCATCCGGCCTTCCGTCCACGTTGTTCACGTCACCGCAGACCATCGTCCAGTCCTCGATCGAGCAGATATCCTGGTTCTCGATCTCCTGCGCCAGCACGATGTCCGGCGAGTGCAGATTGTTCACGATCTGGGCCGCGATCTCACCGACCCGGGTTTCGTAGTCGGATGCGCTCGCAGGCACGTAGTCGAACGGCGGGTAGACATCGTCACACCCGCTATTGCCGAGGAAGTCGCACCCGGAGAACGGGTCGTCGCGATAGTCGTACAGGTTCTCCATGTTGAACGTGGTGACGCTGTACTCGGACGCCAGATCCTGCGCCTGCGGAGGGTAGTTGTGCGATGGGTCGAGGTTCTCACTGAACGAGAGTTGGTCGACCACCTGGATCTGATACTTCGAATACGAGTAGTAGACGGCTCCAACAACCGGCTCGGTGATCGTGTCGAACGTCCGCACGGGAGCGATCAACGCAGTGTTGTCGCCCGCCGTGGCCTTGATGCCCAAGCTACCCAGCACGATTCGAAAGCCATTGCCTTCGAAATCGGCAACGTTGCGTCCGTCACGGAACGCCCGCGCTTCGTAGCCGCTGAGCCCCGAGATCTCGCTGCCTGGAGCAGCCAGCCACACCTCGCCGTCGAGTGTGCTCGCGAACACGTTTCTCGGGCTCAGGGTGGTGCTGCCCGCCGGGACTTCCACCCGCATGCCTTCGAGACGCTCCCAATACCGGTGAGCGTCGTCGAGGTTGTTGGGCGGATTCGCCACAACCGCCGGCACCTCGGTGTCGAGGTCGACACCGTGCCGAACGACCGCCAGGATGGACAGGCCCGACAGCTCGGTCAGGTCGTAGTACTCGCTGACAGTACCCCTGAGAATCAGTTCGTCACCGACCTGTGGCACGTAGTACGAACCGTTGTAGTAGATGTCGTCGTACTTGCCCGTGTACAGGTAGACACCGTCCGACGAGTTCGGATCGGAGTCCGCCGTGGCGAGCGTGTTCTGAAGGAAGTACCCCCAGCTGTCGTATCCGGAACTCGTCCTCGCCAGGATCTGCTCCGTGATGACCGCTCTGACCACCACAGGTTGACCCTCATATGGTGACGTGAACGTCGCCCCGTTGTCGGTATCCCCGACGGACCCTTGAACCTCGCCGATTGGCATCACCGACACGACGATGTCGTTGTTGAACCGAGGCGCGATCTTGAAGGCGCTGTAGGTGTAGTTGAGCGGGCCCTGGATGAACGCGATGTTGTCGCCGTTCGTGGGGTCGTAGCTGTAGGACCCGATGTCGTCGATGACAATCGAGCCCGAGCCGTCATCCACCGACCACTCGCCGTACCCGAGGTCCTCGTTGGCGACCGTCACGTTTTGCGCGGCCACGAACACGGACTCCCACTGCTCTTGACCGATTTCGCCGGTAGTGAGCAGCGCAGGCGCCGGCACGGTCGCCGACCCGACAACCCACACGTCGGAGACTCCGATCTCGGTCAGGCCGTAGTACTCGCTCACGTCGCCCTCGACGTGCACGACGTCTCCAATCGAGAGAGTGCCGCTCGATCCATACAGGTAGATTCCGGTCCATGGGCCGGTCCCATCCTGGATGAACGCGTTGTTGCCGAAGACCGCCGTGACGACACCTTCGGTGACGACCGTCTGTCCAACGAAGGTCGAGCTTCCGTCCGCTTCTGTCGTGTACTGAAGCTCGTAGATGCTGTTGGTCACCAGCGGGTGAACGACGATCGTCAGGTCACAGGTCCCTGTCTGCACCGGATCATCGTTGTTCTCTGCCGTTACCGTGGCCGAGTAGTGCCCCGCCGGTACGTCCGCACCGACGCTGATCTCGGCCGTTGCCTCGCCACCAGTGGTGTCGGCGGGACTGAACGACGTGAGGGTGATGCCCGTAGCTTCGGGATCGACGCTGAGTGACATCTGCGTGACTGTGCCATCCGCGTCACTCGCCGACACTCCGGCGGATGTGGCTGTTCCGATTTCCGTCGCGATGTCCTCACAGGACACCTCAACCGGGAAGTCGGTGATCTCGCCGAAGGTTTGGCCGGTGTTGACTGCACCGAACGTGTTCGGGATCGGACCACCCCACGTGAAGTCGTCGTAGGTCGTCCCAGTCCCCTGCAACTGAAGCGAATCACCAACAGCGGTCGACCCATCCTCCGTGGCACCGATGTCGGTGCTCGTCATGCCGTCCGCGGGGCCACCCACAGCTGTGAACGATCCCTCATACGACAGGAACTGCACGACCGCATCGGACGCATCGACGAGCGCAATCCCATCCGGTGACCCATTCTGAATGCCGTTCGACGGGTAGTTCACAACCACGAACCCGTACCCGTCTCCAGCATCCGCGAGCGTGCCCGACAGCGAAACCGTGCTTCCATACGGAGCACCGCCGTTCCCGTTGTAGAGCACGATGCTCCACCCGGTCAGATCCGTCCCCGCAGGACCCGCAACCTCAATCGCCTCACCGGTGTCTGTACCAGTGTTGTCATAGTGCAACTCATTGATGAACGGCAGCACTGTTGGGCTACCACCCCCGAAGGTTTGGCCGGTGTTGACTGCTCCGAACGTGCTCGCCATCGGAGCAGCCCACGTGAAGTCACCATAGGACGTACCCGTCCCGGTCAACTGCAGCGAGTAGCCCACGGGATCAGAACCACTCTCCGACACACCAATGTCGGTGCTCGTCATCCCGTTCGCAGGGCCACTGGCTGCAGTGAAGGACCCCTCATATGAGAGGAACTGCACCACGGCGTCCGAAGCATCAACCAGCGCCAGCCCGTCAGGTGACCCGTTCTGGATGCCTGCCCTGGGAAACGCCAGCGTTCCGTACCCCGACTCCTGATCCGGGATCACACCCGACAGGGTGATTGTGTCATATACCTTGAGCTGAGTAGCACTCCCGTTGTACAAAGCGATGCTCCACCCGGTCAAGTCCGTTCCAGCCGGGCCCGCTACCTCAACCGCCTCACCTGTATCTGTAGACGCGTTGTCGTAGTGCAGCTCATTAATGAAGACCGACGGCCCAGACCCGGCTGCCGCGGGTACGGCGCTCAATGGCAAGAGCGCGACCACCATTGCAAAGACCGCAAGCGCGGCCCATCTCTTCCCTTTCACATTGCCCTCCTTCAGAGGGCGCGCGCAGCAAGGGGAGACATGAATGGCCAGCGAACCGATGTCACGGTCCAGCCCCGATCCCTTCTCCACACAGCGGCGTGCCCCTTCAGCGATATAACCAAGGCCAGCCTAGCTGCTCGCACCTCCCCAGTACCTGGCCGCCAGGTGACCATTCAGTGAACCCTCACCCTGTCGTTCTTGTCAATCCTGACGACGCACAGCGACCATGAGCTTGACAGGAACAGACAGGAAGGCACTACCCGATCACCGCGTCGATCTTCTCCAGCACCTCTTCCGGGATCTCGACATCGGCGGCGCCCAGGCTCTCCTCGACTTGGGCGACCTTCGTCGCCCCCGTGATCGCGCTCGTCACCTCCGGCCGGCGCAGCACCCAGGCAAGGGCGAGCTGCGATCTCGTCAAGCCCAGCTCGTCGGCGATCGGCTTCAGCGCCTTGGCTTTCTCGCGCCCCTCCTCGCTGTACTCCCACTCCTTGAGCTGTTCGTTCTCGGCGAAACGGGACCCTTCCGGGAACCCCTCGTCGTACTTGCCGGTCAGCAACCCGCCCCCGAGCGGACTCCACACGACCATCCCCATCCCGGCAGCCGTAGTCTCTCGCATGATCCGCCGCTCGACCCTGTCGCGATACAACATCGAGTACTGGGGCTGTTCGCAGGCCGGCGGGTGTAGCCCATTGCTCCGGGCGAACGCGACTGCTTCGACGATCCTCGCCGCCGGCCACTCAGAGGTTCCCCAGTAGAGGATCTTGCCCTCGTCCACCAGACCGCTGAAGGTCGTGACGATCTCCTCCATCGGCACGGTCTCGTCGTAGCGGTGGGCGAAGTAGAGATCGAGATAGTCGGTGCGGAGCCGCCCTAGCGAGCGAACGATCGATTCGCGCAGATGCTTGCGAGACAAGCCTCTGTCATTGACGTCATCGGACATGCCCCAGTACACCTTGGACGACATCACGAGCGTGCTACGCGGGAACTCAGAGAGGACCTCGCCCATGACCTCCTCCGCCGCTCCGCGTGCGTAGGCGTCGGCGTTGTCGAAGAAGTTGATGCCACCCTCGTACGCGGTCCGTGTGATCTCGGTGATCAACTCGCGGTCCTTGACCGAACCGCCATAGGTGGTCCACGCTCCGAGCGAGATTTCCGAGATCTTCAGTCCCCATTGCCCCATCTGTCGGTACCGCATGAACCGCTCCTTCCGGTCGCCTAACCTGCTGTCGTGACCCCGGACGTTATCGAGATCGAGTATCGACAGCACGTCGCGACGATCTGGCTGAACCGCCCCGACAAGCTGAACGCCTTCAACCAGGCGATGTGGACCGCGCTGCCCGAGGCGGTCCGGGCGATCGAAGAGACCGGTGCTCGTGCCATCGTTGTTGCCGGCAGAGGACGTTCATTCACGGCTGGTATCGATCTGACCGATCTTGCAGGATTCCCAATCGGCGCCGACGTCGCCGGCCGCGTCAACGTCTACCAGGAGATCAAGCGCCTCCAGCACTCCTTCTCGTCCCTGTCGGAAACCTCGCTTCCGGTGATTGCTGCCATCCACGGTCACTGCATCGGCGCCGGCGTCGACTTGATCACCGCCACCGACATTCGTCTCGCGGCAGCCGACGCCATCTTCTCGGTACGGGAGACACGCCTCGGGATGATCGCCGACGTGGGCACCATGCAGCGACTCCCACGCCTGATCGCCCCGGGGCATGTTGCAGAAATGGTGTTCACCGGTCGGGATGTTGATGCCAACGAAGCCGAGCGGATTGGGCTCGTCAACCGCGTCTACCCCGACACCCTTGTCCTTTACGAAGCAGCACAGGCCCTCGCCGACGACATCGCCGCGAACTCCCCGCTGGTCACCAGAGGTATCAAGCAGATACTCAGGGCCGGATCGAACCGCACGGTCGACGAAGCGCTCGACTACATGGCGCTCTGGAACGCGGCATTTCTCAACTCGGAGGACTTCGCCGAGGGCATCACCGCGGCCGTCGAACGGCGTCCACCCGAGTTCAAAGGAATCTGAGATGGATATGCAGGTGTTTGGTGATGCCGGGCGGCTCCTCGTTGCGGCGCTTCTCGCCGGCGCGATCGGTTTCGAGCGTGAGTCGCAACTGAAAGCGGCCGGATTCCGAACCCATATGCTCGTTGGACTCGGATCGGCGCTCTTCACCGTGCTGTCGTTGAACGCGTTCGGCCACACGTCCGACCCGGCTCGCGTAGCTGCCCAAATCGTGACCGGTATCGGCTTTCTCGGGGCCGGAGCGATCTTCAAGGAGGGTCCTACAGTCCAAGGTCTGACGACAGCGGCGGGTCTCTGGACCGTGGCGGCAATAGGGATGGCGGCGGGAGCCGGAAGACTGCTCCTCGCCTTCGTTGCCACGGCGGTCGTTCTCCTGGTTCTCTTCGGCCTGCGGATCATCGACGGGTTCCTCCGCTCGAGAGTGGGGGCGAATCTGATCACGGTGGAAGTCTTGCTCGACGATGCTGCGGCATTCTCGAAGACTTGGAAGATGATGACGAAGATCGACCCGTCTGCCCAGGACGTCACGTTTCGACGCCTCGGTGACACGGGAGGTCGCATGCGAGCCGAGGTCGACAACGAACGAGCCGAAACGATGGTCGAACTCCTCCAGACACAAGAAGACGTCACACGAGCGAAGGTGATCCAATGACCACCCCCTTGATTCCCGTCATCCTTGCAGGAGGGGTCGGCACGCGGCTCTGGCCCGTTTCCCGCAGATCCACCCCCAAGCAGTTCACTGCTCTCCACGGTGATCGGACCATGATCCAAAGCACGATCAAACGACTTGCCGGTCTCGAGGGTGCACGGACACCAATCATCGTCACCGGAGCATCCCAAGTGGACATGGTGCGCAACCAAGCACCTGATACCACTCTGATTGTCGAACCTGTCGGGCGCAACACAGCGCCTGCGGCCGCACTGGCCGCTCTGTATGCAACTGCCGACGGTTCCGATCCGTTGCTCCTGATCAGTCCCGCAGACCACATCATCACCGACCTCGACGCGTTCCATGAAGCCGTCCGTATCGCGGTTCCGTTCGCCGAGACGGGAAGCCTCGTCACGTTCGGCATCGTTCCTACGGCGCCCGAGACCGGATACGGGTACATCGAGAAAGGTGCTCCGATCGGTGGGGCGTTCACCGTCTCGCGATTCGTCGAGAAACCCAACGCGGCAATCGCAGCCAACTACATCGCCTCGGGCGAATACCTGTGGAACAGCGGAATGTTCGTATTCCGCGCCTCCAGGTATCTCGAAGAGCTGGCAAAGCATCGGCCAGGCATGCTGCGAAACGTCCGCGAGGCTTCATCTCGAGCGGCAAAAGGCAACGGTGCGGTGCGCGTGGATCCCGAGTCCTTCAGCGCTATCGAAGGGGATTCGATCGACTACGCGGTCATGGAACGAACGTCGGGTGCCGTCGTTGTTCCCCTCGACGCAGGGTGGAATGACATCGGCTCGTGGGCTGCACTCTGGGACATCTCTGACGTGGACGAGGACGGTAACGCCCTTGTCGGCGACGTGCTGACGATCGGGACGTCCGGCTCTTACGTTCGATCATACGGCCGACTCGTCGCCGTCATCGGACTCGACGAAGTGATCGTCGTGGAAACACCCGATGCGCTGCTCGTGTCTTCGATGGAACATTCCCAACTCGTCAAGAGGATCGTGGAGCAACTCGAGGCCTCGGGAAGGCCCGAGATCGAGTAGCAGGGCGGCAACTCGGTCGCCACGTACACACCGCCCTATTCTCCAGGTATGAGGGACGGTTTCCTCACACGCCTCTTGCACCAGCTTCCGTGGCTGCATGGCTACCGCCGCGAGTGGCTGAGACCCGATCTCCTCGTCGGTGTAACCATGTGGGCGGTGCTGGTTCCAGAGGCGATGGCCTACGCCGGCATCGCAGGTGTCAGTCCGGTGATGGGCCTCTACACGATCCCTCTCCCTCTGATCGCCTACGCGCTCTTCGGTAGTTCTCGAAGCATGGTTGTCGGAACCGATTCGGCCACGGCGCTCGTTTCGGCTGCGACCGTAGGGGCACTCGTTGTCAGCGGATCGGCCGAGTATGCAGCGCTGACATCGGCTCTCGCGATCCTCGTAGGGCTCCTCTTTCTCCTGTTCGGTGTGCTGCGGCTCGGATGGGTGGCGGATTTCATCTCGCGTCCCGTCATGCAAGGCTTCATCGCGGGGGTCGTGTTGGTGACGATCATCGGCCAAGTCCCGACGCTTCTCGGTCTTGCGCCGTACCGGGCCCGCTTCTTCCAGGAGACCTGGCACGTCATCACGGAAGTCGCAAGGGCCAATCCGGCAACCGTCGTGATCGGGATCACTTCCCTCTTCCTCCTCTGGGTCCTGCGGACGTACGTCAAGAAGGTACCGGCAGCATTGACCACGGTTGCGGCTGCACTCATCGCAACGGCGGTCCTCGGCCTCGAACAACACGGGGTCTCGACAGTTGGAATCATCCCAACCGGTTTCCCGAAGCTCAGCCTGCCTCCCATCTCCATGGAGACCTACGGCTCGCTACTGTCGGGCGCTCTCGCCGTTGTCCTGTTGGGATACGCAGAGACCCTCGGCTGCGCCAAGACTGCGTCGGCCCAAACGGGAGAGACTTCGGATCCGAATCAGGAACTGCTCGCGCTTGGCGCCGCGAACATCGGCACGGGCCTCAGCGGCGGGTTCGTCGCCGTCGGCAGTTTCTCGAAGACCGCCATCGGACTGGCGGCCGGCGTGAGATCCCAGCTCGCCTACCTGATCAGTGCACTGCTCGTCGTTGGAACGCTGCTGCTGCTGACCCCCTTCTTCACGCATCTTCCCCACGCGGCTCTCGCGGCGGTCGTGATCGAAGCAATGCTCGCCCTGGCCAACCCGGAGTACTTCAAGCGGCTCAGGCGGGTCAGCCGATCCGAGCTGCTCATTGCGATGGCAGCGATGCTGGGCGTGCTCGTCTTGGGCGTGCTACCCGGCATCGGAGCGGGCGTCGCTCTCGACCTTCTTCTGCTGATTCGTGGCGCGAGCAGGCCACGAGTTGCCGTTCTGGGCAAGACTTCTGGGCATGTCTATCAGGACATCTCGTTGCACCCTGACGGAAAGACAGTCCCCGGTCTTCTCGTCTTCCGTTTCGAAGCACCCTTGATCTTCACCAACGCCGGGTATTTCGTGCGGGAGGTGGAACGGCTCGTGGTGAAGGGTCAGAGCAGAGCTGTCCTGGTGGATGCGGAAGGCATCAACGATCTTGATTCGACGGCGGCCGAGCATCTCCTCGAGCTTCACGGTGAACTCACGCATCGAAACATCGAACTCGGTTTTGCCAGGGTTCGCGACCCGATCCGTGAAGTGATGAAGGCCAGCGGTGTCCTGGACGCGATCGGTCTGGATCACTTCCACGGGTCCATCACCCAGGGCATCAAGGCCTACAAGCAAGCCGACAGTTGACGGCGAACAGGCATCAACCGCCCAGCAGTCCTGGCAGTGTCTGACCTATGATCTCCTCGGCCTCGAGCATGATCCCTTCGATCAGTTCGGCGACTGTCGGGATGTCGTGAATGAGACCCATCACCTGACCGACAGCCATCGTGCCGCCTTCCGTGTTGCCGAGGCGGACCACCTCCTGAAGCCCTCTCTTGCCGGAGACGTACGGGATCAGATCCTGGATTGTTGCCGTGCCGGTGCGCTCGATCTCGATCACCTTGCGAGCGGTCTCGTTGTCGAGAACTCTCTCGGTGTTGCGCAGCGAACGCATGATGAGGGTCGTCTCGGTTTCGTTGTGGTCGAGGATCGCTTGTTTCGCGGATGGGTGCAGCGGGGCTTCCTGGGTGGCGACGAACCGTGTACCCATATTCATGCCGTCGGCTCCAAGGGCCAGAGCAGCGACCAGTCCTCTCCCGTCTCCGAACCCGCCCGACGCAACGATCGGGATGTGCAGCGCGTCGGCGGTCGCCGGGAGGAGTACGAGCGAGGTGACGTCGTCCTCCCCGGGGTGGCCCGCACACTCGAACCCATCGATCGATACGGCGTCACACCCGATCGTCTGGGCCTTCAGCGCGTGCCGCACAGAGGTGCACTTGTGGATCACCTTCATGCCTGCTTCTTTGATCATGGGCATGAACGGCTCGGGGTTGCGGCCCGCCGTCTCGATGAACTCGATCCCTTCTTCGGCGCACACCTGGAAGTAACCCGCGTAGTCGGGCTGTCGAAGTGTTGGGAGAAACGTGAGGTTTATGCCGAATGGCCTGTCGGTCATGTCGCGGCATCGTCGGATCTCATCCCGAAGACCTTCCGGCGTCTCGTGAGTGAGGGCTGTCATGAAGCCTATGGCGCCGGCGTTGGCGACAGCGGACGTCAGCTCGGCCGTCGCTATCCACATGAGGCCGCCTTGGACAATCGGATGCTCCACGCCGAACAGCTCGGTGATCCTGGTCTTCATGCAGCTCCCTTTCGCTCTGTCACAAGGGTAGGTGAGGGAGCGCAACCACATCTGGCGCGAGACCACAGAGCGTCGGGCTCCGACTGGACGCTCTCCTAGTGCTCGGCGAGCTCCCTGAATTCGTCCGGGACCGCATGGCCATCGTTGAGTACGACCGAGGCGTACCCGATAGATGTCTTGCCGAACTTGCACCTCACTTCGTCAACGGCCTTGTCGAGTGCCCACCGCGACGAACCGGATTCGCTCCCCGGACGCGTCGCGGCCCCTTCGAGGTCGAGCGGGAGCTCGAGCTGGAGCGACGACTCCAGAACCAAGCCGGACACCCCGATCGCCAAGAGCGAGATCTCGCGCACATCCGGATGATCGGCCAAGGCTCCACGAACGAGGTTCTCGGCGACTTCAGCGATGATCGGCGTAACCGACACGGCGGCCGGAAGCGTGGCCGACCGAGTGACCGATCTCAGATCGACGAACCGTACCTTCGCAGTCACGGTGTGTCCGGCTTTGGATTTGGCTCGCAGTCTCGTCGCCACCCTGTCGGCCAGGTGACGGATCGTTCGCTGGATCATCTCGTCGGAAACGCCGACGCGACCAAGTGCCGACTGGGCGCTCACAGACGCAACGCTCGCGTGCTGCTCGATCCCTCTCGGGTCACGGTTCCAAGCAAGCGCACCGAGTTTGTTGCCAATCGCTGATCCAAGAAGCCGGTCGAGTGACCCTCCGGGTGCTTCGGCGAGTTCCCCGATCGTGTGGATGCCCATCTCTGCAAGTCGTCCCTTGGTGACCGGTCCGACACCCCACATGAGTTCGACCGGAAGCGGATGGAGAAACTCGAGTTCCCGGTCCGGCGGCACGTGCAGGAGCCCATCGGGCTTGGCGACCTGGGATGCGATCTTCGCGAGGTGCTTGGTGCGGGCGATTCCAACGGACACGGGGAGTCCCAGTTCCTCTCTCACGCGGGCCCGGATTGCGACAGCCATGTCGGTCGGAGATCCAAACAGGTGGACCGAGCCTGCAACATCGAGGAATGCCTCGTCGATGGAGATGCGCTCCACAAGCGGCGTGAAGTCACGCATGATGTCGATGGCTGCATCCCCGAGACGCTGATACTCGGAGAAGTGACCCCCCACCATGAGCAGCCGGGGGCACAGTTCCTTCGCCCGCCGTGTGGACATGCCGCCGCGCACACCGAACATCTTCGCCTCGTATGAAGCGGCAAGCACAACCCCCGCCCCGACCGCCATCGGCTTGCCAAGCAGGCTCGGGTCCTTCAGTTGCTCGACGGACGCGTAGAACGAGTCGAGATCGGCGTGCAGGATCGTGGCTTCGACCGCCATGAAGCCAGGATACTCGAACATCTGTTCGCCGTTCCGGCTTCATGGAGACTTCATATTCGCCACACGGCTCCTCGATGTCCCTGTCCGAGACTATCCGTAGAAACCCCAGAGAAGGAGTTCAGCAATGAAGCGCAAGATCATCATCACACTGACCACCGTGGCACTGGTGGTTGGTGTCGTCGCAGCAGTGGCGATCGCCGCCACCCCCGACAGCACTCCTGTTGCAGCAACCGTCGGTAACGGCAACGGAAACGCATACGGCCACAGCCACAGCAACGCCGGAGAGACCGGCCAGGCGTTCGGCGCCGGAGCCGGCGAGAACTTCGTCGACGTTGACGGCGACGGTGTCTGTGACAACTTCGTGGACGTCGACGGTGACGGTGTGTGCGACAACGCCGCCGGCATGGCACAAGGCGGCTCAGGAGACAACTTCGTGGACGTCGACGGTGACGGTGTGTGCGACAACCAAGGCTCGGGCTCACAGCAGCAGATGGGCCGGCAGATGGGCCACAGGGGCGGCCGTTAGCCGAGAGATCGATAGCACTGGGGGGCGTCTCTACCGAGACGCCCCCTTCCCGATGAATGGAGATGACCATGAAGAGACTGAAGACACCGCTGGCCCTCGGCCTTGCGGCGGCGCTCTTCCTCGGCGCGTGCTCGGCACAGTCGGCACCGATGACAACCGACACCGCAGCCACGTCGACGACCCTGGCCGACGCAACGAGCGTCAACAGCAATGGCGCCATATCCGTCGAGGCCCAGGCACTTCAAACGAACCTCGATGCAATCCCCCTGACCACACTCACCCAGGAGGAAATCGACGGGCTCCTGTGGATGAGAGAGGAAGAGAAACTCGCTCGCGACGTGTACCTCGCTCTGTATGACCTGTGGGGTCTCCGACCCTTCTCGAACATCGCGTCGTCCGAGCAGACCCACATGGACGCAGTCCTTCAGCTGCTCGATCGCTACGGGATCGACGATCCGGCCGCTGCAACGGCCCCGGGAGAGTTCACGAACCCTGATCTCCAGAACGTGTACAACGACCTGATCGCGCAAGGCAGTCAGTCACTCCAGGCAGCCCTCACCGTCGGAGCAACGATCGAGGATCTCGACATCGCGGACCTGCAGGCCCGGGACACCGAAACGCCCGATATCGCACTCGTGTACGCGAACCTCGAAATGGGCTCTCGCAACCACATGCGAGCGTTCGTCAGGAATCTCGAGCAGCGAGGTCTCACCTACACCCCCGTATACATCTCGCCGGCCGACTTCGAGGCCATCGTCACCACCCCGACGGAGCAGGGCGTCGGATCGTAGACCACCAACGGAGGGCTCCCTACCATGACCACCATGCGACAAGAGCGGATCTTGGTCGTCGACGACGAGGAACGAATCCGGTCCATCGTCCGTTCCTATCTCCAGCAGGAGGGATACCAGGTCGATGAGGCAGCTACCGGAGAAGACGCGGTGGCACGGATACGGGAACACGCACCCGATCTGGTCGTGCTGGACATCCGGCTGCCCGGAATCGACGGATTCGACGTGCTCCGCCAGGTGCGGCGCACGTCCGACGTCTACGTGATCATGCTGACGGCCAAGACCGATGAGACCGACAAACTGATCGGCCTGGAAGTCGGCGCCGACGATTACATGACCAAACCGTTCAGCCCGCGAGAACTCGTCGCCCGGGTGAGAGCCGTACTCAGACGAAGCCGGGGTACCGCGTCCGTCGATGACGAGCTGCTGCAGTTCGAGGGGTTGGAAATCGACCTCGGGCGCCGCGAAGCCGAGGTCGACGGTGCCCCCGTCGACCTCACGAGCCTCGAATTCGACCTGCTCGCAGCCCTCACCTCAGCCCCAGGCCGGGTCTTCAGCAGGCGTCAACTCATCGAGCGCGTGTGGGGTTGGGATTTCTTCGGCGACGATCGGATCGTCGATGTCCACATTCGCAACATCCGCAAGGCTCTGGGGGACCCAGTGGATTCGCCCCGGTTCATCGGAACCGTCAGGGGCGTTGGATACAAGTTCGTGGGGAGCAAAGCATGAAGATCTGGAGACGACTACACACACGCCTCTTCGTTTCGTACCTGTTGGTCATTGCTGTCGGGTCCGTCGCGATTCTGAGTGTCAGCAGCCTCCTGACAAGATCCCTGTTCCAGACACATCTCGGTGGCATGCAGCGCGGCAATGGGGGCTTGCGAAACGTGCAAATCAGTCAGCTGAGGGTGGCCCTGTCCGACTCCCTCAACGTGGCGCTCCTCGTCGGGCTCGCCGTGGCCCTCGTGGCAGCTGGAACGATCGCAATCCTGCTCGGCCGCCGTCTCTTGCGCCCGATCGAAGACATGCGATCCGCTGCAGAAGCGATCGCCGCAGGTCACTACGACCAGCAGATCCCCAAGCCCAATGTCGAGGAACTCGCCCAGCTTGCCAATGACGTCAACACCCTAGGCCACTCCCTTGGCGCAACCGAGGAACGAAGAACCCGGCTGATCGGTGAAGTTGCCCACGAACTCAGATCCCCCTTGACGACCATCCGTGCATCCATGGAGGGGCTGATCGATGGCGTGATAGCGCCAGACGTCAACGTATTCTCGACCATCGCCGACGAAGCGGCAAGGCTCGAACGCCTTGCCGACGATCTCACCCTCCTCTCACAGGCCGAAGAGAACGCCCTTCCGATCTCGCCGACCGACTGCGACCTCGGGGAGATCGCCAGGCGGGCAGGAGAACGGCTCGGACCGCAGTTCGATGATGCTTCGGTATCGCTCAGATTCCGCGGTGATCGGAATCTTCCCGTGCATGCCGATCCCGATCGCCTGTCGCAGGTCCTCATCAACCTGCTCGGCAACGCTCTCATCCACACACCGAAAGGCGGGACCGTCACCGTGTACACGCACGTTGAGAAGGACGGTGCCGTCGTCGACGTTTCAGACACCGGAAAGGGGATCGATCCGGGTCAACTCGGACACATCTTCGAACGCTTCTATCGCATCGCCGATCCGTCCCATCCCGCCGGACGCGGTATCGGCCTGACGATTGCTCGAAGCATTGCGAGAGCACATGGCGGCGACGTGACCGCTTCGTCGCCCGGCCTCGGCAAGGGAGCCACCTTCCAGGTGACGATTCCACTGGCAACGAACGACTGAGATCGGACAGTCGTCAGCGGCCAGCAGACAGAAGCCGGCAAGAGCGCGGCCACAACCACCGCGAGACCGTAGGGCGATCCTTCCCTCCCCCAGGGAAGCCGCTGGGCTGAACCGTCATCTTCCCCAGTGAGGCCACGAGGGCGGAGCGTCAGCGGAGATGGGGCAACACGACCTACGTCTGCCAACAATCGGCAGCAAGTTTCTCCGCATGCCCAATAGAATCGCACCCATGAGGGGGTCTCATGTCCGAGTCTCGTCGTTCTGGCGGTTCGTGCGTTCTCCCGCCGGCGCCGTGGCGCTGGCAACTGCCTTCTCGGCCCTGGCGTACGGGACACTCGTTCTCCACAAGCAGGCAGTATTCGGCACCCAGGCGTTCGACCTCGGCATCTTCGACCAGGGCGTGTGGCTCCTCAGTCGCTTCAAAAACCCGTATGTGACCCTCCGGGGCCTGAACCTGTTCGCCGATCACGCATCCTGGATTCTCCTCCTCGTTGCTCCCCTCTACTGGATCTGGGCCGATGTACGAGTCTTGCTGCTCCTCGGCGTGGTCGCCGTTGCTGCCGGCGGCCCGATGCTCTACGCGATCGCCCGCACGGAGGGAGTCCGCAAACCTCTGGCCGCCGGCCTGGCCGTCGCATACCTCCTGCACCCCGCGGTCGGATGGAACGTGTGGGACGTGTTCCATCCGGAGGTGCTCGCGATCCCGCTCCTGATCGCCGCGTACCTGTTCGCTGTTCGCCGCCGAGTGACGCTGGCCGGCCTCATGCTTCTTCTGGTTCTGCTCATCAAGGAGGATGCCGCCCTGGTCGTGGTCCCCTTCGCTCTCTACTTCGGGTGGCGCTTCAAAGCCTGGCGTGTGACCGCGGTCGTGATTGGCACGAGCTTCGCCATGTTCGCGTTCGACTTCTGGTACGCACTCCCCCACCTGTCTCCAACCGGCGCACTCATCTACACATCCCGGTACGGCGAGTTCGGCAACTCGATGACAGAGATCATCCGGAATGTGGTGGTACACCCCGGCAAAGTGCTTTCGTTGCTCGCCACATCGAAACGGCTGATCTACCTGGCCTCGATGCTGCTGCCGCTGTTCCTGTCACTTCTCGCGCCGGAGGTTCTCCTCATAGCGGCACCGGTCACACTGGCCAACCTGCTCTCGCTTCACGGCTACCAGTCAGAGATCAACTACCACTACACCGCCTACATGATGGCTGTCGTCGCCATCGCAGCGATCCACGGCGCATCTCGTCTCGACCGGGAGCGACTTTCCAGATCGCTGGTGCCGGCAGTGCTGATCGCCGGGATCCTCGGCATGTTGTTTGCCGGCCCGCTGCCGGACAACGGAGGCCCGTGGGGGGGCTCCACATCGAACCCTCAGGCCATCAACGATGCGATCGCGCTCATTCCGGACGATGCGTCCGTATCGGCCGACTGGTACATATCGCCCCACATGTCGCATCGGACCGACATCTACATGTATACGAACCCATTCATTCGCGACTACTGGTCGGCCGACGAGGCACCTGGACCGCCCCCCGATGCCGTCGACTGGGTGATCATCGAAGCCGGCACACCCGGAAACGGAGGCGGCAAGACGGCCGATGCGCTCGCGATGATCGAAGCCGATCCCCATTGGCAGGAAGTCGTCGCCAACGACTACGTCCTCGTCTACCACAAGGTTGATTGACGAGCGCAGGAGCGTGCCGCTTGCCCCGAAGCCTGCCAACCCAGGGCTGTCAGCGGCGGAATACTCCGCTGACAGCCCTGGGTTCGGAAGAGTGACCGTCTTGTGCGATCAGGAGTACGGCCACTTCCAATCGCTGAACTCGGGCTTGTCGTAGCCCTCCTTGTAGGCGAAGGCCAGGTTCTCGATGATCTCGGTGCGCATCTTCTCTTTCACGTGTGCTCCGGCCACACGGAGCCGGGGAACCCGGTTGATGACGTCCATCACGAGATCGAACCGGTCGATCTGGTTCTGGATCGCCAGTTCCATCGGCGTGTTGATGTTCCCGTGCTCCTTGTAGCCCCGCACATGCATGTTGTGCGAGTTCGTCCGGCGATACGTCAGGCGGTGAATCAGGTACGGATACCCGTGGAAGTTGAAGATCACCGGCTTGTCGACCGTGAACAAGCTGTCGAAGTCGTAGTCGGAGAGCCCGTGCCGATGCTCGGATTGGGGTACCAGCCTGAACAAGTCGACAACGTTGATGAACCTCACTTTCAAGTCCGGGAAATGCTCCCTCAGAAGTGCCGTGGCGCCGAGCGCTTCCATCGTCGGGACGTCCCCGGCGCAGGCGATCACGACATCCGGCTCGGCGCCGTCGTCGTTGCTTGCCCAATCCCAGATACCGAGACCTTTCGTGCAATGCTGGATCGCCTCGTCCATCGTCAGGTACTGGAGATGGAACTGCTTGTCGGAGACGATCACGTTCACGTAGTCGGTGCTGCGCAAACAGTGGTCTGCCGTGGAAAGCAGAGTGTTCGCGTCGGGCGGCAGGTAGATCCGGGTCACCGTCGGACTCTTGTTGACCACGAGGTCGAGGAACCCCGGATCCTGGTGACTGAATCCGTTGTGGTCCTGTCGCCACACCGTCGATGTGACGAGCAGGTTCAGCGATGACACCGGCGCACGCCACGGGATGTCCCGAGCCTTCTCCAACCATTTGGCGTGCTGGTTGAACATCGAGTCGATGACGTGGATGAACGATTCGTAGGAGGCGAAGAACCCGTGCCGTCCGCTCAGCAGGTACCCCTCGAGCCATCCTTCCAGCGTGTGCTCGCTCAGCATCTCCATGACACGGCCATCTCGCGCGATGTGGGTGCCATCGGCATCCTCAGGAAAGATCTCGGCCATCCAGGCCTTCTCGCTGGCTTCGTACACGGCGTCCAGACGGTTCGATGCCGTCTCGTCGGGGCAGAAGAAGCGGAACGTGTTCGGGTTGTTGGATATCACGTCGCGCAGCAGGGTCCCGAGCGGACGGGTGTTCTCTTCAGAGACCGTCCCCGGCTGGGTCACCTCGATCGCGTAGTCCCTGAAGTCCGGGAGGTGAAGGTTCCTTCGTACCAGACCGCCATTGGCGATCGGGTTGGCGCTCATACGCCGGCTTCCTTCCGGAGCGAGTGCCCGTAGCTCCTCAACCAGCCGCCCGTTCTCGTCGAAGAGACGTTCGGGTTCATAGCTGTGCATCCACTTCTCGAGCAGTTCGAGATGTGCGGGGTTGTCGTGCACATCGAACGGAATTTGGTGGGCACGCCAGAATCCTTCCACGCGGTGCCCATCGACTTCCTTCGGACCCGTCCAACCTTTCGGAGACCGCAGCACGATCATCGGCCACTCGGGGAGTCCGTCGATACCGCTGGTGCGAGCTTGGTGTTGGATCCCTCTGATGTCTGCGAGAGCACTGTCGAGTGAGGCGGCCATTCTCTGGTGCATTTCGGTCGGATCGGACCCTTCGACGAAGTACGGCTTGTAGCCGTAGCCGATGAACAGGCTCTCGAGCTGTTCGTGGCTGATGCGAGCCGGGATCGTCGGGTTGGCGATCTTGTACCCGTTGAGGTGGAGAATCGGCAGCACGGCTCCGTCCCGTGTGGGGTTGAGGAATTTGTTCGAGTGCCACGCGGTGGCGGCAGGCCCGGTCTCCGACTCCCCGTCGCCGACCATCACCACAACAATCAGGTCGGGATGGTCATAAGCGGCTCCGAAGCCGTGGGAGAGGCTGTAGCCGAGTTCACCACCTTCGTGGATCGATCCGGGGGTTTCGGGAGTGCAGTGACTGCCGATGCCCCCGGGAAAAGAGAACTGCTTGAAGAATCGTTGCATCCCCTCCTCGTCGGCGCTCATGTCCGGATAGACCTCCGAGTAGGTCCCTTCAAGATACGCCTGCGACAGCATCGACGGTGCGCCGTGACCTGGACCCGAGAGGTAGATCATGTTCAAGTCGTTCTCTGAGATCAGCCGATTGAGGTGGACCCACGTGAACGTCTGACCGGCGTCCGAGCCCCAGTGACCGAGCAGCCTGTGCTTGATATGCTCGATCCGCAGTGGCTCTCGCAGCAGAGGATTGTCCTTCAGGTAGAGCATCCCGACGCACAGATACAGCGAGGCGCGCCAGTAGTCGTTCATGAGCCGAACCTGCTCGTCGGTGAGCGGTCTCTTGGTGGTGTGCTCGCCAGTCATGACGAGTCTCCTTTCTGAACATGGGTTGTCGATGCGCGGGAGGAGTCGGTTCGGTCGGATGGACGCCCGGCCTTTCTCGCCACCGGTCGATGTGCCCGGGTGCCGTACAGGGTGCCGAGTGGATGGATGGCCTGGGTTGCCCTGCTGATGAAGCGACGGTGGTGGGTGCCCGTCAGGTTCAGATGGTGGTAGACGGCCAGCTTCGCCTCGTCTTCGATGAACACCCAGATGAGGCAGTACGCCCAGATGATCCCGATCGCACCCCACGAGATGGGGGTCACGAGTCCGACACCGAACGCCACCAGGAGGGTCGCGAGGAGCTTGGTGACGATGGCCGACCAGAGGACGAGCCTCGACGGGTGTGGTCGAGTGAGGAACCGGCGTTTCGTTCTGGTCACGAAGAGGGTCAGGTGACCGGCAACGGCGAGCTTCAGGAAGATGAACGTCTGGATCTGCGAGTCGTCCAGCTTCAGCCACTCTCTGGCGAGGACGAGAATCCCGAAGGTCTCGACAACACCCACCAGACCGAGCACGGTGGATACCGTCAGGACTCTGCGCATGTCCCACCGGACAGGTTTGGGGTCGAGCCACGTCTGGTCGCTTGCGATGGCCATGATCGGCACGTCGTTGAAGAACGCGAGCAGGATGATCATGATCGCGGTGATCGGATAGAAGTTGAACACGATCATCGCCAGCACGACGAACACCATGATGCGGATCGTCTCGGTGATTCGATAGATCGCATAGCTGTTCATCCGCTCGAAGATCCGCCGAGCCTCCTCGACGGCGCTGACGATCACCGACAAACCGGGGGACGTCAACACGAGGTCGGCCGCGGCGCGTGCCGCGTCGGTGGCGCCGCTGACGGCGATACCGGTGTCGGCCTGCTTGAGCGCCGGCGCGTCGTTGACACCGTCGCCGGTCATCCCGACGATGTGTCCGAGCGACTGGAGTGCTTTGACGATGCCGAACTTGTGCTCGGGGAACACCTCGGCGAACCCGCCGGCTCGTTCGATCGCCTCCTCTTTGCCGCCCACGGACCCGTCGTCTGAGAAGAACTCGCCAGCCCCGTGGATATCGCCGCTGAGTCCCAGTGTTGCAGCGACCTGGTCGGCGATGGCCGTGTTGTCACCGGTGACCATCTTGACGTCGATGCCGTGGTCGATCGCACGGGCGATCGTGTCGGCCGAGTCCTCGCGAGGCGGGTCGAATAGTGGAAGGACACCAAGGAACCGCCAGGTCGTGTCGTCGTCGGATCGGGCTACTCCCAGGGTGCGATATCCCTCCCCCGCGAGATTCTTGACCGCGTCGTTCACCGTCTGAGCGTCTTTGCCGGCCAGGCCGCACAAACCGACGATCACCTGAGGGGCGCCCTTGGTGACCTTGAACGTCGTCCCGTCGGTACCTTCGATCATGGCTTCGGTGCGCTTCCCGACCGGATCGAACGGCATGAAACGCGTGCGGTGGAAAGGATTGAGCGTTGATGGGTCGGAGATACTCGCGAGGACCGCTTGATCGATGGCGTCGTCGGCGTTGTCCGGATTCGACGCCAGGCCGGCTGCAAGAAGCAGCGCGTCCTTCTGCTCGTCTCCGACGAGGACGGGTTCACCGACCGTGAGTCGATTCTGGGTGAGTGTGCCGGTCTTGTCGGAACACAGGATGT
>CAZBXV010000007.1:4452-62493 GCA_964496205.1 uncultured Acidimicrobiia bacterium | reverse complement strand
CATCGAACACCAACCCAGAGACACCACCTTCCACCTCAAACACGGACCAGGCGGCCTGTCCGATGTGGAGTTCTTCACCCAGCTCCTCCAGATGCAACATGGCGGCAACGATCCCTCGGTTCGGACACCTTCCACGATCGAAGGGCTTCGTCGACTCGCCCGTTCGAGTGTGCTCGGCGACGACCAGGCCGACGACATGATCGACGCATACGTGTTCTGTGCCAGGGTTCGAAACCGATTGTTCCTCCAGCTCGGAAGGGCCGCCGACAACATCCCGACCGATCCCCTCCAGAGTGCGCGCCTCGGGCGATCCCTCGGGTATGTGGATGCTCCACGTTCGTCACTTCGTGAGGACTACCGGCGTCTCACGCGGCGGGCACGGGCTCTCGTGGAGGAGAGGTTTTACGAGGGTCTTGTGGAGTAGGAGTGGCAGCGCTGGAGGGACAGCAACACTCGCTTCGCTCGCGAGGGGAGGAGATGATCGCCCCGCGGACTCGCTGTGACTCCGGTCACGCTCTGGCTGGAGACTGGCTGCTGAATAGCTCAACAGCCGTCGGTCGTCTTCGTTGGTGGGCGCCATCCCCTCCGCCGTAGAGCATCAGCTCGACGCCACCGCCCTATGGGCTGCGCTCATGACCCCCTCCCCGGCTTCGCCGGACTTCCCTCAACGTCGGGATTCACGCAGCCATGGGGCTTCGTTGAGGGAGGGAACTCGCTCGCCGTGCTTCGTATTTCGTGTTTCGTATCGCGTCGACGGCCGCGACCAGCCGCGAGATACGGAATACGGCCCGCTGCGCGGGCCGCTACTCCTCCCAGTCGACGCCGAGCATCGTGAGTAACGTTGCGGCACCGGCAACGATGCCTGTCTCGATAGCGCTCTCGTCGATATCGAATCTCGCCGAGTGGAGATCGGCCGGTTCCCTGTCGTCCCCGACCCCAAGGCGGAGCATCGCTCCGGGAATCTCCTGAAGGTAGGCGGAGAAGTCCTCCGCACCCATGCTCGGGGGTGTCGCCGCGGTGGCGGCAGGACCAAGCAACCTTCCGATCGCGTAACGCGCCTCGGCTACCGTCTGCTCGTCGTTGACGACGGGGGCAATCCCCTTGTTGTAGTGAACGTCGACGGTCGCGCCCGTTGGTCCAATGATCTCATGGGCCAGCTCGTCGACGAGTTTGGGAAGCCGATCCCAGAGGTCCGCACCGAGCGTGCGGGCGGTGCCCTTCAGCTCGACGCGAGTCGGGATCACGTTCGGCGCTGATCCGCCTTGAATCGATCCGAACACGAGTACGAGAGGCGTGCGTGCGTCCGTGATGCGTTGAACCATCGTCGGTAGCTCCGTGACGACCAACCCGGCGGCGTTGATCGTATCCGCCGTCAGATGTGGCCGTGCGGTATGTCCACCGGGACCTTCGATCGCAACGCTGAACTGATCAGACGAGGCGGTGACAGGCCCGGCCCTCAATCCGATCCTGCCGGCTTGGATGGCGGGGTCGACATGGAAGGCAACGATTCTCTCAACGCCTTCGAGGATCCCCTCTCTGACCAGCTCCTCAGCTCCTCCGGGAAACTGCTCCTCCGCGTGCTGGAACACGAATCGGACGGACCCGGGGATATCGAGTTGGGACAGAGTGAGAGCGATACCGACGGCAACTGCACTGTGAGCGTCGTGCCCACAGGCGTGCATCAACCCCGAGTGCTCGGATGCGAACGGAAGCCCCGTCTGCTCATGGATGGGAAGCGCGTCGATATCGGCCCTGAAAGCCACACGCGGCCCGCTGCCTCCCACGTCGACCGAGAGGCCGGTGCCAGGCAGACGATACCCTGGCTGCAGCCCCCCAGAGGACAGGGCAGTCCCGAGATACTCGGTCGTGGCGTGCTCCGCCCGTCCGATCTCCGGAAACCGGTGAAGGTGGCGGCGAACATCGATCGCTGCGGAGACTGCTCGGTGGGCGACGAATCGTAGGTCGTCTGGTCGCATGTCGGACAATGGTATCGGAATCCAGGCCGGCTTCGCCGGGGAGCAGCAATCAGCTTTCTCGCCATTCAGCTTCCAGCAGCCAATCTCCAGTCTCCGGCAAGAACGCGACCACGGTCAGGAGACGGCAGCAAGCCTGGATCCAGAACCCAAGACGGGCCGAAAGCCCTAGGCGAGTGGGCGACCTACCGCATCGGCGAGACGTCGGACGTCGCCCATCAGCTCTTGGAAATCGGCCGGCAGCAACGCCTGGTTGCCGTCGACGAGCGCCTGATCAGGGTGCGGATGTACGTCGACCATGATGCCGTCTGCCCCAACGGCGACGGCGGCCTTGGTCAGCGGTGGTACCAGCGAACGCTTCCCCGATGAGTGCGAAGGGTCGACGAACACGGGAAGGTGGCTGACCGACTGGACGATCGGGACGGCGGTGATGTCGAGCGTGTTTCTCGATGCCGTTTCGAAGGTCCGGATTCCGCGTTCCACCAGGATGATGTGATGGTTTCCTTCTTTGTAGATGTACTCCGCTGCATTGAGCCACTCGTCGATCGTCGAGGTGAATCCGCGTTTGAGTTGCACAGGTTTCGGCTGTCGGCCCACTTCCTTCAAGAGCGGGAAGTTCGCCATGTTCCGTGACCCGATGCGGACGATGTCGGCGTGCGAGGCGACCATTTCCACGTCGCGCGGGTCGATCACCTCGGCCACGAACGGCATCCCGAGCGTGTCTCTAGCCTCGGACAGGAGCTCGAGCCCTTCTTTGCCGAGACCCTGAAAGGAATACGGAGAAGTCCGAGGTTTGAACGCGTCCCCTCTCAGAATGTGGGCACCGGCCGCCTTGACTGCCTTGCCGGTTTCGAACAGCTGGTCTCGTCCCTCGACTGCACAAGGGCCGGCGATCACCGTCAACGTTCCGCCGCCGATTTTGATATCCCCGATCTCGATGATCGTGTCTTCGGGCTGGGCCTCCCTGGAGACGAACCGTAGCGGAGCGGTGAGGGACACTCTGCGCTCCACCCCGGGGAGTGTCTCCCAAGGAATGCTCCGAACCGTGTCGACACTGCCGATCACACCGATCACCGTTCGCTTGGTCCCGGCGGAGACCTGTGCCATTGCGCCAGCCTCTTCGAGACGCCCCGTGATGGCCACGATCTCTTCCGGCGTGGCATCGGTTCGCATGACGATGATCATTCGTTCACCCGAGGGTCCACCAACTGCACTCTTCTCACCTCGCCCGGAACAGCCTTCAATCCGGCTTCCACCTCTTCGACCGTCTCGGGATCCCAAATGGTAACGAGAATCGCACCGTCTTCATCCGCGCCGATGAGAACCATCGAACATCTCGGATCCTCCGAGATCTCGTCGGCAAGTACGACCATCTCGCGAGATGGTCCTTCGATGATGATGCCCTCCACCGAGGGAATGGTACCCGTGCTCGACCAGAGCCGGGTTTCCTACACTCCAGGTGTGGCAGGAATCATGGTCACCGCACGCGGGTCGTCCCGAACGCTCATCGATCGTTTGGATCTGGACGTCGAATATGTGAAAGGTTCGGGGAGCGAACTCGCCCACCGACTCGACAACGCCCGGCCCGTCGTCGTGATCCACTCGGATCTCGACGCACGCGCACTTCTCGCCGGTCTCGAGCGCAACGCAGGTCTCGAGCATCTGATCATTCTGTCCGATCCCGCCGTGCACGGGACAAGCGCCAGGATGCCGTCCGTCGTTCCGATCGACACGTGTGCTCCCTCAACGGAACGTAGGTTGGTTCGCTCGCTGAGAAGGCTCGAAACAGAAGTCCGGGACTTCGCACACCAACGTCCCGACGTCACACTCACCGTGCTCCGTTTCGCGTCGCTCCTCGGAGACCCTGGACCGATGAGCCGCCATCTCTTTCTTCATGTGGTGCCATCCATTCTCGGATTCGACCCACGACTTCAATTCCTCCACATTGACGATGCAGCGCTCACCATCCGACACACACTTACGACGCGACCACATGGGACATTCAACATCGCTGCCCCTGGCCAGACCTACCTGAGTCGGGCCATTCGTCTCGGACGGCGGAGACACCTCCCCCTCCCCGAACCGATATTCAGGCGGCTCGACCTCCCCGGCCACCTGGTCGACCTCTTCAAACACGGCAGAGTCGTCGAGCCGACGCCGCCGACCTTCGGGTATTCACCCGGTCGAACCTGCCGCGAGTCCCTGATCGACTTCTACGGAGGCTAGATGGAAGAGCTTCTCGATCGACTCACGGCGCGGGAGCTGCGCTCCTTGGCGCGCGCCCTCGAAGTGAGAGGCCGGTCCCGGATGACCAAGGGGGACCTCGTCGGTGCAGTGGCACGCGCACTCCGAGACGGCGATCGGACACACTCTGCCATTCCGGAGGCCCCCACGTGCCGATTCACGATCCGTCCCGGCGTTTCGTGCGGCCTTCCTGTCGTCCCACCGACCGAGGTGTGTGCGCTCCACGGAGGGACCGACTCTTCCGACGTGATTGTCCCCGCGCTCGGCCGGCTCGGATTCGACACCTGGCCAACACTCCTACGACATCTTCTCACCGGCTCCTACGACGTCGACCCGCTCGGACTCGACCCGGTCGTTGCCGAAATGGCGTGGCACGTACTCAACTACCTCTACCGGGACTACTTCCACGTGACCGTTTCCGGCATCGACCACGTCCCGTTGTCGGGACCGGCGATTCTCGCCGCGAACCATGGCGGTGCAGCGCTCCCCTACGACGGACTCATGCTGCCACTCTGCGTTGCCAACGAAGCGGTCGTCCCCCGAAGAGTCCGCGTCGCGGGTACGGAGATCCTCAACATGCTTCCGACGATCTCCCACCTCTACCGCAAGGCCGGCGCCACCTACGCATCCCCGGACGATGGCCGCTGGGTCCTTGATCATGGGCACCTTCTCGGCGTGTTTCCGGAAGGCGTCCGCGGATTCCAGAAACCCGTCACCGAGTCCTACCAACTCAAGGAGTTCGGAACGGGATTCGTTCGGCTCGCCCATGAATCCGACGCCCCGATCGTGCCCGTTGCCATCAAGGGATCAGAGGAAGTCCACCCGGCGCTGTTCACATCGAAGCGCCTCGCACGGCTGGTCAGACTCTTCTTCCCGGAGCAACGGGTCGACGAGATCGGTGTATGGCTCAACCCGATTCCAAACCCTGTCCACTGGTTTGTGCACTTCCTGCCACCAATTCCCCCTCCTTCGGACAGGCTCGCGATTCTCGAAGTGACTGAACAGGTCAGGGGCACGATCCAGCGCGAGTTGGATGACATGGTGAACGGTTCCGACTCATGAGTCGGAACCGTTCCGAGTTGTGAGTTGTGGGTTCTGCCCACGAGCTGTCTTGCGGATCCGTTGCCCCACCTGCCCGTTGTGTGCTTGCTGTAGCTAGCACACAGGCGTACACTGTTAGCCATGAGCAAAGACGATCGTCGCAGCGTGGACGTGGGTTCCTTCATCCGCCAGCAGCGGGAACGGGCCAACATCTCGCTTCGAAAACTCGCCGACAAGGCGGGCATTTCGAATCCCTACCTCTCGCAGATCGAGAGAGGATTGCGCAAACCCTCGGCGGAGATCCTCAAGTCGATCGCCAGGGGGCTTTCGATCCAGGCCGAGTCCCTCTATCAGCGGGCCGGTCTTCTCGACGAGGGCTTCGATCCACCGTCGGTAGTCGAGGCGATCGAAGCCGACGAGCTACTCAATCAACGACAGAAGCGTGTACTCCTGGACATCTACAGAACGTACGTCCAGGAAGAGGAGGAAGAATGATCACCGAGACATCCAAGAAGGTGCTGTACGCGGCAGTCGGCGCCCCGGTTGTCACAGCTCGGAAGCTGGGCGAGCGGATCTCAGGTGCCGGCGACAAGGTCACGGACCTGCGCGACAAGGTGAGCGACGAACTCACCAAAGAACTGGAATCGTGGGCATCCGAAGGCGAAAAGCTGATCCAGCGCATCAGGGAACGTGAGGGCGTCGAGGACCTGGTTGACGATCTCGCCGATCGCGTCGACCTCGACCAGATCCAAGAGCACGTCGGAAGGCTTCGCGAGAACTTGGATGATTTGCTCCAGTCCTGGCGCTCCTCATTCAAGCCCGCGGCCACACCGCCACAGAAGATCGAGGTAGTCGAAGAGCCGAAGCCGGCACCGGCGCCTAAGAAGCCGGCAGCTCGCAAGCCGGCCGCGAAGAAAACGACCGCCACTGCAGCGAAGAAGCCGGCGGCGAAGAAAACCACCACCACCACAAGGAAGCCGGCGGCGAAGAAGACGACCTCAACCGCCAAGACTTCCGCATAGTTCGACCTGCGCTCGACTGAAAGGGACCCTTCGGGGTCCCTTTCACATCAAGGGCTCGATTTCTGCAGCACCGGCAATCCAGCGGGCGACCATTCCCTCGGTGGGCAGTCGACGGACGGTCTTGCCGTCGCCGTTCACCTCGACCATCTTCTTGAGGAGGGAGGATGCGCTGCGCCGTCTCAGGTCTTTGACGGTGAACACCCCACACGCTTCGAGTAGATCTGCATACTCGCCGCCGATCCCCTTGATCTGAAGGATCTCGGCCCGATACACCCACTTGACGATACGGCTCTCCGATCGCTCGATCTCACGGGCAAGCGCCTGACGTGCCTTGCGGGTGACGCATTTCTTCAACAGGGCCTCGGTCGTCCTGATTCGCGCCTTCCTCAGGCTTCGGGCGGAGGCGATGCTTATGCCTCCGAGCTCGTCGATGGACGCCACTGTCCTCCCCTCCTCGACAGCTCCACACTCTACTTGTCGGCGTTCCCCCTGGCCTGTCTGAGCTCATCCAGATCTCGTTCGGTGTCGATGTCCTTGGGCATGACCGAAGGAAACCAGACCTCCTCAACCCATTCCGGGTGGGCTTGCAGCAACGTTCGGGCCCCTTGGTCACCTTCCAGGCTCATGATGCGTGTCCACAGCGACCTGTCGATCAGAACGGGGTTGCCCCGCTGATACCGGTACTTCGGTACAACCGCGGAGGCGCCTGTCGACTCGTACCGTTCGAGGATGCTTTCGATGACGTCAGGGTCGACGTTCGGCTGATCGGCGAGCACGACGAGAACGGCGTCAGCCTCGCTCTCCCGGGCGATGGCATCGAGACCGACTCGAAGCGAGGAGGCGATGCCCTCTTCCCACTCGGGATTCTCCACGATGCCTGCGTCGTGGAAGTCGACCTCCTTCAGGATCTCGTCGAGAGAGGCCCCAAGTACGACCCACGTTGCATCAACCCTGGTCGCGGCAATTGATCCGATCACGTGCTGGAGCAGTGTGGACGAGCCCCAGGGGATGAGCTGCTTTGGAGTGCCGAGCCGTGTGGACGGGCCCGCGGCGAGAATCAGTGCGTCGACGTGCATGGCAGCATGACTCTATCCACGCCGCGCGAAAGCGGCGACCGATTCGATGTGGAATGTCTGCGGGAACATGTCCACAGGCGTGACCCAACGGCAGTCGTAGCCAAGCCGATCGAGGTATCGGATGTCTCGCGCGAGCGACGCCGGATCACACGACACATAGGCAATCGCTCGCGGCGACGACGACGCGACCACCAGAGTGCCGTGTACACCAAGACCTGTTCTCGGCGGGTCCACGACTGCAATATCCCATCGGGCATCGACACCATCCTCAAAGCGACCCTGAACAGTGGTGGCATCGACATGAGCGAGATTCAGCTTCAAGTCGTCGATCGCCCTCCCGTCGGACTCGACCGCGACAACCCTCGAGGTGCCGGCCGTCGCCGAGAAGAGACCGACGCCCGCGTAGCCGTCGAGCAGCACCTCATCAGGTTGAGGCGCGAGCGCTTCACGAACCAACTCCACCAACGAGTCCGCGCCATGTGTGTTGACCTGGAAGAACGCCTTCCCGGAGACGCGAAAGCGAACACCCGCAACCTGTTCATGAATGAATGTCCCGCCATGGATGGCTCGATTCTTGTGGACAACGCTCGCGTTCCAAGAGGCTGCTTGATCAGGAACCTCGCCGCGGACTATCACAAGGACGTCCCCTGTCCGTACTCCTGCACGAAGAGTGATCTCTTTCACGCCATCGAGCGGCCCCAGCCTGCCGTAGAGATCCGCGAGCATCGGAGTGAGAAGCAGACACTCGGGAATCCGTACCGGAGTCCTGGACCGCTTTCGATACATCGCAGGCGATCCGTCACGAACCTGGAATGTCATGCGATTCCGATATCCGAGCGCCGGTCCCGGGGACACCGTCGGGCGAACGGGCGGTTCGCTCAGACCCCCGAGGTGCACGAGTTGGTCCGAGAGGATCTCTTGTTTCGCGGCGGCCTGTGTCGGGTAGTCCGCATACTGCCATTGGCAACCCCCACACTCCGAGAACACCGTGCACGGCGGAGCGACTCGATTGGGTGACATCTCCACGACCTCTACGAGGTCGGCTCGCGCCCACGAACGCCTGTCGTCGACGATCTCCACACGAGCACGTTCACCCGGCAGGACGTCTGGAACGAACACGGCCTTCCCGTCCACACGGGCAACTGCTTCTCCTCCATGTGCCCATCCGACAGGTGTGACGTCGACGCTCACCACAGCGGCTACGGCCGGCAGGACCAGTGGCCCCACGCACCGCCTGGATGACCCGTATTGATCGAGTAGTTCACAAGCCAAGCGGCGGCGGCGATGTTCGCTTCGGGGTCGTAGCGGCTGTAACCGCCGAATCCTGCCCGCGCACTCGCAATGGCCCAGGTGCCTTTCATGAACTGGAACAGCCCGGTCGAACCCGAGTACCGGTTGACCGCGTCCGGATTCCCCCCGCTCTCGCACTGCATGACGGCCAACGCCTGGTTGACGAGGCTCGCCGGGAAGTACCTCTCGACCAGTGAGCGCCAGCGTTGGACACCCGATCCCACTCGGATCTTGCGCTGCGCTTCTTCGTACGCCTTCTGCGCGCTAGCGACGGAACTGAGCGCTTCCTTGTACTTCTGGTCTGCCTGATCGACCGCCAGGTAGGCAGCCCGCAACTGGACGTCTGCCTCCATGACTTTGTTGTGAAGATCACTCACCTGAGCTCTCAAGTCGTCCTGGAGCTCCTGAAGACGCTGCTGCTCGGACTCCTGCTGAGTACGTAGTTCGCCTAGCACCCTTCGTTGAATCGTCAGTTCGTTGATCTGTGCAAGGTCATCACCACGCTGCGTCTCGATGACGTCCTGCAGTATGAACATCTGTGTGGCTTGCGCACTCAGCGCGAGCACGCCGATGTCCGTGGACCAGGCGTTCATGTAGGCGTCGACGGCGCGCTCCTCGGCGGCCGTCCGCAGGTTCGCGACGTTCAGTTCAGCATCTTCGATCTGGCTCCGTAGCTGCACGACGTTTGCAGCAACCGAATCGAGCTGCGCCGTGGTCTGCTGGGCCTTCTCTTCGCGGGCAAGTAGGTCCGCCTCGATGGCGGACTTGGTGGCCGCCGCAACGTTGGCGGCGTCCTGCGCATCGCCCAGTTGGCTCTTCGCGTTGCTTGCATCTTGCTTCGCACTATCGACGTCGCTCTTGGTCTGCGCCTGCGCGGCGCCACCTATGGAACCAACGAGCAACGCCGCTGCGACGACAGCAGTGCCAACGCCTCGGAACAGTGACATCGACCTCAGGGTACCCGTCTCCCGGAGAACGCGAAAGAAGGACGTGCCACACACTTGCAGGTTTACATTGGTTTACATAGTCTGACGATTGTCAAAAGGAGCCTATGGACCCATTGAGACATCCGGACCTCGTCGAGATCACCCACAGACTCCGATCCCACTACGAGCGTGTCATGAACGCCGAGCAGGACGCCGCCGCGATCATGTACCGGCGCACCCAGACACTCCGTGATCGAATGATCGATGCGGAGGACCGGGGAGATGGTGTTCGGATCACGACGACCGGAGGGAGGGTGATCGAAGGCCCTGTGACCGCCGTCGGTCTGGACCATGTGACAATCGGTCGAACGACGGTCGCGCTGTTTCACGTCGAGATCGTGGAGTTCGACCATTGAGGGCCTCAGTCGCAACGGTGCTCACATCACACAGGTGGGAAGAGGAGTTCGTCTCGTTCGTCCGGGACGGAGCAGGATTCCGAGTCGTCACAAGGGCATACGAGCCCGAGGAGCTGACCCGAAGCTCCGCCGACGTGATCGTCATCGGCTCGGAGACGTCGTGGATCAGTCCTGTCCACGTGCGAACGTGGCGGCGAAGGGGCATACGGGTCGTCGGTGTTCACCCGCCGGGAGACGAGCCCGGCAGGCAGCTCCTCGAGCGAGGAGGCGCGGACACGATCCTGCCAGAGACGACCTCGGTGGTTGGCCTCTTCAGAGCCGTCCAGGCCTTGTCGATCGTGGACGCCCCGCCGACCAGCGAAGGCACGATCGTGTCCGTGACCGGACCCCGAGGAGCGCCGGGCCGAACCGAGATCGCACTGGCTTTCGCGCTCGATGCATCGACCAGACAGCGTACGCTCCTTGTCGACCTCGATCCCCCTTCGCTCGGCGTGCGACTGGGCCTGAGCCCCACTCCGAGCTTGTCCGAAGCACTTGAGATCACTCGGATGGACGGCATGTCACCCCCGGTCCGTCGCATGGGAGCGCTGTCGATCCTGACCGGCGTGGAAGGCGGTCCGCTCGCCGCCTCTCTTCGCTGGGAGCTGATTCGCTCTGCCCTGGACACATTCGATCTGGTGGTCGCCGACCTTGGACCGTGGCCGCACAACAGCGGGGTGCTTCGAAACTCGGGAGAGGCCCTGATCGTCTGTGACCCCGGCCCGACCGGCATGGTTCGAGCAGCGACCATGGTGAGCGACTGGCATGGCCCGACGCCGCTGCCCATCCTCAACCGGGCTGATCCGACGGACGAAACCCTGCGGATGGCACGCCGTGCACTCGGTCTCGAGCCGGCAGCGGTGGTGCCATTCCTCGAGTCGGTACGCGCAGCGTCGCACCACTGTGCACCACCCCCGGCGGAGCTCATTCGGGCGCTCTCTTCCCTTCGGATCGAGGAAGCCCGCGTCTGAGTTCCCCATTCGGTGATGCCGTGCGGTCGAGGAACTGCTCGAAGGAATCGATCAGACCGACTGGAGTTCTGTCGATATTGGGGATGAGATCGAACGGAGGCGCTCCCTGGACCTGAAGAAGCGACAGCGGCTCAGTTCGCCTCTGCGTCGGCTAGCCTGCGGCAGGCTGCCGCGGGGTTGCGAGCGATGACGAAGCGGACCTCCAACAGGAGGCTGTTGAGTGGCTGCGGCACATTATTGAAGCGCTCGACCTCGTTGTGAGAGGAGACGAACCAAACGGATGGACGCCAGTCCCGACACACGAAGCGAGACAGGGAGGCCGAACCCGCCAGGGTGGATATCCGACGCCATCTTCTATCAAATCTTCCCGGACCGTTTTGCCACGTCGTCGCGTGTTCCCAAGCCATCCGGGCTCGAAGACTGGGACAGCCCGCCCACGACACACGGCTACAAGGGTGGCGATCTCCTCGGCATCGTCGATCGACTCGACTACCTCGCCGATCTGGGCATCAACGCCATCTATCTCAACCCGATCTTCTGGTCTGCATCCAACCACCGCTACCACACCTACGACTACTACGTCGTGGATCCACTCCTAGGTGGCAATGACGCCTTCGACACGCTTCTCGCAGCCTGCCACGAGCGCAGGATCCGAGTTGTGATCGACGGTGTCTTCAACCACGCGAGTAGAGGCTTCTTCGCGTTCCACGACGTGGCCGAGAACGGCGCCTCCTCACCATGGAAGGACTGGTTCCACGTCGACGGCTTTCCCTTGCATCCCTACGAGGAGTCGAAGCCGGCCAACTACTGGGCGTGGTGGGGTCTCCGGGGCCTCCCCAAGCTCAACACCGAAAACGCCGACGTGCGCGAGTACTTGATGCGCATAGCCGAGCACTGGATCGAGCGGGGTGCCGACGGTTGGCGACTCGACGTCCCACAGGAGATCAAGACCGAAGGTTTCTGGGAGGAGTTCAGGTCGAGGGTCAAAGCCATCAATCCTGACGCCTACATCGTCGGCGAGATCTGGGACAACGCGGCGGAGTGGATCTCGGACGGATCCCGGTTCGACGGAACGATGAACTACCTCTTCGCCGGTTACACACTCGCGTACGCCGCAGGGCACCGAATCGCCTACAGCCTCGCATCAGGACAGAACTACCCCTTGACCCCTGCCCTCGACGCCCCCTCGTACCGACAACGTATCGATGACCTGATCGCCGCGTATCCGGCCGAGGCCGCAGAAGCCAACCTGACGCTCCTCGGATCGCACGACACCTCGAGGATCCTCTCGGTCGCCGGCGGCGACATTGCGTCAGTGGAACTCTCGGCGCTGCTCCAGTTCACGTTCCCCGGCGCACCGTCGATCTACTACGGCGACGAGATCGGCATGAAGGGGACAGGAGATCCGGCCTCCAGAGGCTCGTTCCCATGGGAGCACCGTGATAGTTGGAATGACACGGTCCGGTCGACGATGCAATCGCTCATCTCCCTTCGAAGGGAGCACACGGCGCTCCGCCGCGGAACGTTCACATCGGCAGCGGCATCCGCCGGCATGTTCGTCTTCACACGGGCGAACGACGACGAGCGGCTCGTGGTGGCCGTCAACGCTGGAGACTCCGCAGCCTCGGTCAGCATGGACGGCCCGCTTGGGGCCTTTCACGCCATCTGGGGCGAGGGCGGCATCAAACCGGACCACGACACGGTGCTGGTGGCCCTCCCGCCGCGTAGCGGTGCCGTCTGGAAGGTCAGCTAGTCAGCCAACAGTCGTCAGTCGTCAGTTGTCGAAGAGGCTGACGGCTATTCAGCAGTCAGCTAGTCGTTCAGCCATTCAGCCAAGAGTCTCCGGTCTCCAGCAGCCGGCAAGCACGCGACCATATCCGCTCGAGACCACGGGGCGTAGCACTTCCATCTTGCCGATGGCTGATCGCAGGCAGCTGAATAGCTGTATCAGAAACACAAACGAGCATCGGTCGATGCCCCACCGAACCAAGTCGGCCGACCGATGCTCGTCGACAGCCCGCCTCCCAGACAAGCCCGCGCTGTATGTGGCGAACATACCACCCAGTGTGATTGGCCGGGAGGCACAAAGAGCACCCGGGCGAGATGACTAGTCCGCTGCTCGCTCCGCTCACAGCGGACAGCAGACAGCCCCCAGTCATCAGTCGTCAGTCGTGAGCAAGACCGCGACCACAACCACCGTAAGACCGCAGGGTGAACCCGACGAGGCGCTACTCAAACACCTTCTCGGCGAGGATCTGAGAAACGTCTTTGACGGGGATCTCCTGACCGAGTTCCTTCACGGCGTCATCCATCATGATGAAACAGAACGGGCAGGCGACCGCAACCTCATCGGCGCCAGTGGCAAGCGCCTCCTGGGCTCGCTCGATGTTCACCTTCTTGCCGATCTTGTCTTCCATCCAGAACTGGGCACCACCTGCGCCACAACAGAACGAAGAGCTTCCGGACCGTTCCATTTCGATCAGACCAGACCCGATCACCGCCCTGGGCGCTTCGTAGACGTCGTTGTGACGACCGAGGTAGCAGGGGTCGTGGTAGGTAGCGGAAGACTCGCCGCCGGCCACGGAGAGCGTGCCGTTGTTGATCAGCTCATTCAGCAACTCGCTGTGATGGATCAGCTCGAAGTCGCCACCGAACTGCGCATACTCATTCTTCAGCGTGTTGTAGCAGTGGGGACACTGGGTGATGATCTTCCGGACACCGAGAGTTTGCAGCGTCTCGATGTTCTCGAGGGCGAGCTGTTGGAACACGTATTCGTTGCCGGATCGACGCGCCGGATCTCCGGAGCACTTCTCCCTGTTGCCGAGGATCGCGAAATCGACGCCCGCCTCGTGCAGAAGCTTCGCCGTCGAAATCGTCACCTTCTGGTTTCGGTCGTCGAACGAGCCGGCACACCCCACCCAGTACAGGTATTCAGCGGTCACACCATCGTCGAGAATCTTGACGTCGAAGTCGACCTGCTTGGTCCAGGAAGCCCTGTCCTGTTGCGCCATGCCCCACGGGTTCCCTTGGTTCTCGAGCGCAACGTACGTCTTGCCCAGCTCAGACGGGAACTCAGATTCCATGAGAGACAGGTAGCGGCGCATGTCGAGGATCTTGTCGACGATCTCGATGTCCACGGGACAGATTTCGTCGCAGGCCCTGCATGTGGTGCATGCCCACAGCTCTTCAGGGGTGATCCGTTCGAACACCCGATCCGCCGACACGGCGATCGCTCCGTCACCCATCACAGTCGGCGAGACGATCGGAGTTCCGCTCTCGGCGGCCACCTGTCCAAGCTTCAACACGATCTCCCTGGGATCGAGAGGTTTGCCAGTCGTGTTTGCCGGACAGACAGAGGTACATCTGCCGCAGACGGTGCATGCGTCAGTATCGAGCAGCTGCTTCCATGTGAAGTCCGACACGACTGAAGCACCGACAGTCTCGATGTCCTCCGCCTCCATGAGGTTCGGCATCTCGCGCATCGCACCCTTCGGTCGATCATGGGGCGACAGCACCATGTTGGCCGGTGACATGAACAGATGCCGAAGCTTGGTCGTCGGGAGCAGCACCAGGAACGCGGTGAACGATGCAACGTGCACTATCCACAGCGCCCGGTGCCACGCTTGCGCGCTCGCCGAAGTGAACAGATGGCTGAGCGGGTACCCGATGACGGACCACACCTCGAACGAGGGCCGACCTACCCACGCGATACGTGCGGCCTCGACAAGCAGCCCCGTGATGCCGATCATGGCGAGCGTCAGCAGGATCCATGCGTCCTCGGGCCTGGTCTTCGACCTCAGTCGCCATGGCCTCCACCCGTAGCGACGTGCCACTGCCCACACAACGCCCACCACGAACACGACACCCGCTATGTCGAGCACCAGCGAATACCCCTCATAGAACCACCCGTGAAGGAACTTGAGGCCGTCCGGTAGCAAGTGATCGATCTCGAGTGTGACCGTGCCGAGGAACAGCACGACGAATCCCCAGTAGATCATGGAGTGCATCCAGCCGGCGCCACGATCCCGCATCACGGTGCGCATGGTGAGCGCCGACCACAGGGAGGAGAGTCGATCGCTCCATCGACCCGAGCGGTTGTCGGGCACGCCCCGTTCCCAATTGCGGGCCCGGAGTGAGAACAAGTACACGGCAAGAGCGAGAAACGCTGCGATACCGACGTAGAACAACGCGATGAGAGGTTCGGGGATGTCGCCGAAGATCACCCGTCCGATCGGGAAGCTCACGTGGCCCGGAAGCGTGCCAAGCCACCACAGCACGAGCGTCCCGAGGAAAAGAGCGACTGCGACGGCTCCAAGGATCCTGCTGACAGTCGGACGGCGGGGTTCCATGCTGCTCCTTGGACGCTTCAGCGCCGAGTGTACCGACCCGAAACAACCCCTCAGACGCGTGTTCGGGACGGTCGAAACCGCCCCGAACCTGGCGTGGGTTCGATCAGCCTTCTAGGCCGAGTTCTTTGCGCAGCTCGTCCAGCTTGGCGTCCGCCTGCGTCACCGAGATCGCCTCGCGCAGCTCCGACTCGGCACCCTCCGGGGTTGCCTCGTGGAGTTCAGCTTTGGCCTGAGCGTTGGCGAGCCGAGAGGTGATCTTGTCTTCGACCCTGTCGAGACTCGGTGCCTCGGTTTCCATCGACGCGGAGATCGACTCGACCGTCTTGTTGACTGCTTCCTGCATCTTCGCCTGCTGAAGCTTCCCGACGAGTTCCATCTTCTTGGCCGCGAGTTCCTGAAGACGCATCGCGTTCTGCTCGACCGCTTTCTTGGCGTCCTCTGCCTGCGAAGCAGCAGCCGTGTACTGCTCCTTGAACCCTGACAGGTTGTTCTCGGCAGCTTGGAGCTTCATCGCGAGGCTCTGCGCGGCACGCGTCCACTTGCCGACCGCTTCAGTGTCACCAGCTTTCGTCGCCTCATCGGCCTTGAGCAGCGCCTGCTTGGCCATCTCTCGTGCCTCACCGACGTCGTCGGCGGCACCCTCGATCTTCGCTTCGAGCTGCGTCCGATGTGCGATGACCTGCGCAGCCTGGTTGCGAAGCTTCTGGTCCTGAGAACGAGCTTCCGAAATCGCCTGCTCGATTTCGATCTCGGGGTCCATGGCCCTTTCGGCCGTCCCCTTGAACAGGGCCACGAAGTACCCCCATAATCTCTTCAAGAACCCCATGGGTTTCCTCCTGTTGTGTGCTCCCTCATCCTACGATCTCCGCCTGCGGGCCCGCCCCTTCGGACTCGGCTTTTTCGTAGCGGACCTCTGTGCCGCCTCCTTCTGCTCCTCTGTGGGAGCGGCCGAAGTCCGCGACTTGGATATCGGGAAGATGCGATCCAGAGAACTGCGCGCTCTCGGCACCGCACGAGAGCTGCTCGATCCAAAGGGAATCACCCTCCCTCGTGACGTTCGGTACTGAGCAGCTGCACCCATTCCCGCCACGATCACTTTGAACACGCTCGCCATGTCGATTCCGCCTCCACCGTGCGCGGCAGGGGCCATCGGCACGGGAACCTTCCGGCCGTTGACGGGGACCGAGCGGGGAATCGGCGAGTCTCCTCTGCGCAGCCTCTCGGCGCACGCGTGACACACACTCACCGTTTGAGAACCGGCGGGCGTGGTGATCGTCGCCTGCTCTGTTCCGCCTCTATGTGCCGGATCGAAGAAGCATGCGGTGCGCTGCTTCTTGGTCTCTTCCGGCACCGGCCGGCGCTCTACGATCGCGTCTGCGGCCTCCAGTTGCCAACGTGCGTGATCAAGGCGGGTGGAAATGTCCTCGAGTTCGGACAAGTTCGTCGCCTTCTCGAACGAATCTTTGATATCGCTGAACGTCGCCGATGCTTCGCGGTAGTAGCCGGTCGCCTGCTCCTTGTCGGCAACGTCGATCTGGTCGCTCAGCTCTACGATTCGGTTGGCGACCGCGTCGAGCTGGGTCTGTATCTCGGTTCGCGCCTCGCTCAGCCGCTTCTCCTCGACCTGAGCGTCGCTCTTTCTGCCTCTACGGACGGCGAACACCACAATCAGGACCAGACCTGCGAGAAGCAGCAGCACGACGATTCCACCCGAGCCCCCCGATCCGCTCGATGATGAACCGCCCGAAGGGGTCTCGCTCAGCGACGAGTCGAGCAGCGTCTCGGCGAACACACGGAATCCCAGTACATAGCTGGTATCGAACTGGGTGATGGACGCGTCGAGTGCGTTGCCGAGTTGTGTGTTCGTGTAGGTCGAGCTGACGGCACCGAGATCGGAGGGGCCGACGACGATCACCGTCCCGGACTGCAGGATTCCAAGGATGTCGTTTGCCACATAGTCTGCACCCTGTGATGGATCCTCGGCGAGGGCGACGAAATAGAAACCTGGGTCTTCCGGCAGTTCCGCGACAAGCGATTCCATCCCGTTGACGTCGACCTGGAGATCACCCTCGACGGCGTAGTGCCTGAGGGCAGCCTGATCCGCCAGCGAGTTGACGTCGATCGCTGCCGCCGCCGAGATGGGGATCAGGAGCAGCGCGATGGTGAGGAGGATGACCAGCCGCTTCACAGCAGTTCCCTGATGAGACGGTCGACGTGTCCCTTCGCCTTGACGTTTCTGTAGACGTGACTCACCGTGCCGTCGGGATCGATCACGAACGTCGACCTGATGAGCCCTTCGTACTCGCGTCCGTAGTTCTTCTTGACGCCCCATGCTCCATACGACGCAGCGACGGCGTGGTCCTCATCCGACAGCAGCGGAAACGTGAGGTGGTCGCGCTCCTTGAACTTCGCCAGTCTGGACGAAGGATCAGGACTCACTCCTACGACTGCGAACCCCGCATCCAGAAACCGCTGGTTGCTGTCGCGGAAGTCGCACGCTTCGGTCGTGCATCCCGGTGTCATCGCCTTCGGATAGAAGTAGACGATCAGGCGCCGGCCGGAGAAATCGGACGATCTGACGAGCGATCCTGTGTCATCGGTCAGCACGAATGGTGGGGCTTTGTCTCCAACTTCGACCATTCGGACATTCTTGCAGGTTCACGGAGAGGAGATCGAGTGGTCCCAATCGGCCAGAAGTGTTCGAAGGGCTGCAACGAATGCGATCGGTTGGTCGAGGATGAGGTGGTGGTGTGACTCGGGGATCGAGACGACCGGGGCGTTCCGATCCAGCAGCTCGTACATGTATTCGGCGATGTCGGGGGGCACCACGACGCTCTTCTCTCCCCTGAACAGCGCGACCCTGGTTGAAATCGCCTGAAGCCGGTCACCAAGCGGACGAAGTGTCGACATGAACACGCGGGGATCGAACTTCCACGTCCACCCGGCAGGTGTTTCATGCAGGGAGTGTCGGGCGATGTAGTCGACGATGTAGTCGTTATCGCAGGGCTGCATAGGAATCAGTCGGAACCGACCCAGCGCCGTTTCGAAGTCGGGATACAGACCGGGCGACACGAACGCTTGTCCCCTGGCAGCTTGTTCGGACTCGGGGTCGGGGCGCCGTACCGGGGTGTCCACGATTACCGCACCTGCGAGGTCGTCTCCGAATGCTGCAGCCGTCTCTATGGCAACCATGCCTCCCAGACTGTGCCCGACGATGACCGGCGGCCCCGAAAGACCGGCATCGCCGGCGACCGCCATCACTTCTCGTGCCCAGGTCTCGCGGGAGTAGAGGTCGCGTCGTCCGCTGTCGCCGTGTCCGGACAGATCCAATGCAACGACGTGCCATCGCCCGGTGAACAAAGGCGCAAGGTGGCTCCACCAGTGAGCGTGGGCGGCACCGCCGTGAATGAGCACGAGCCCCGGCATACCGGGCCGTCCCCAGCTCAGGTAGTGAACCACACATCCTTCGACCATGACGGTGTGTTCTGTGGGAGCGTCAGAGATCGCTTTGACGTACCAATCGGGGGCTTCAGTCATCGCCCCACCAATGCGCGTGCGAAGAACATGAGATTGGCGGGTCGCTCGGCAAGCCGGCGAGTCAGATAGGGATACCATTGGGACCCATACGGCACGTACACCCTCAACGGGTACCCCTTGGCCACGATCTCACGCTGGATCGTTTCCCGTATCCCGTACAGCATCTGGAACTCGAATGGTGCCTGTCGTGTCGCGGCCAGGCCGTAGGTCTTTTCGATCAGTCGGTCGTCGTGAGTAGCGATCGCCGGTCTGACCTGTTCGGCCGTCATCAGCGTGCCGAGGAGGTGTTCGAACGAGGCATCGACATCGCCCTTCGTCTGGAAGGCGAGCTCCGGCGGCTCGGCGTAGGCACCCTTGCAGAGTCGGATGTGCCCGCCGAGGTCGATGAGCCGGGAAAGGTCCGCGGCCGTCCGAAACAGGTACGCCTGCACGGCGATCCCAAGGTTTCCCTTTGACCGCTGCACCGCTTCGTAGATGTCGATGGTGGTCCCGGTCCATTCGGACTCCTCCATGTCGACAGTCACGGTGGTTCCGTAGCCGGCTGCCCGTTCGGCGAGTTCATCGAGCGCCGCCTTCGTCCGATCGACGTCGAACGCCATTCCGAGCTGGGTGAGTTTGATCGAAATGTTGGCATCGAGCCCTTCGGCAGAAACCCTGTCGAGGATCTGGAGGTAATCCTCCTTGGCCGACTCTGCAGATGCCGCATCGTTCACATGCTCACCCAGGTGATCGAGGGAAACCAGGGCACCCACCTGGTTCAGGGTCCGTGCCGTCTGGACGGCGTCATCGAGTGTCTCGCCGGCAACGAACCTGCGGGCAACCGCTCGCCCGGCCCGGAACTTCGTGAACATCGACTGAACGGGCCCACGTTCCGTGACGGCGAGAATCGACTTGCGAAAGAGTGTGGACACCTCTACTGCTCTCCTTGCTGGGCCGACTCGCCCAACTCCCGTGAGCGTCTGGCCGCGGCGGCAACAGCATCCTCGACCAGCGCCCTGAATCCTCTGCCCTCGAGCACGTGCATGGCGGCGGCGGTCGTCCCACCGGGTGACGTCACCTGGGCGCGCAGCTCGAATGGTCCCTTGCCCGTCTCGACCAGAAGGGAACCCGCCCCCCTGATCGTCTGATTCACCATCTTCTCGGCGGCACTCCGAGAGAGTCCTTCCCTGATCGCTGCTTCGGTGAGCGCCTCGGCGAGAAGGAACACATAGGCGGGTCCGGTGCCGGACACCGCCGTCACGGCGTCGAGGTGGTGCTCTTCGAGGCGTACGACGTCGCCGACGGCGCGCAAGATCTGATCTGCCAGCGCCATCGACCGGTCACCAGCGTAACGCCCGGGGGCAATTCCGGTGATGCCCTCACCGACCAACGCGGGCGTGTTCGGCATGGCGCGCACGACCGGTACGTCTCCAAGCCTGCGTTCGTAGAGCGCCGTCGACACGCCTGCCGCGAGCGACAGGATCGTTTGGCCCGACTCCACCGACCCCGCGATCCGCTGAAGCACCCGGGGCACCGAGCTGGGTTTGACGGCAACCACAATCACTGCCTTGCCGTCGATGACCTCGACCGGATCCAAACTGAACGAGCAGCCGTATCGGTCGGCCAGCTCCTCGCCGCGGTCCTCCCTACGCACACCCATGAAGAGATCGGACGGCTCCCACGACGCCCGGAGGAGGCCCGCGAGAAGGGCCTCACCCATCGCTCCGACACCAATGATTCCGGCGGTAGGGTGCGTCATCGCGGCGATTATAAGGAAGGGAGCTGAAGCTCAGGCAGACCCGCCCCTTCGAGCCGCTGACGGACGAGTCCGAGGACCGCTGCTACGGCCCCGCGGTTGTAGCCCTCCGGGATGATCAGATCGGCATACACCTTCGATGGTTCGACGAACTGGAGGTGCATCGGTCGTACTGTTTCGAGGTACTGCCTGATCACCGAGTCCATCGTCCTTCCCCGTTCTGCGATGTCGCGTTGAAGACGGCGCAGGACCCGCAGGTCGGGGTCCGTGTCGACGAACACCTTCAGATCGAGCAACGCGCGAAGCTGCGGGTCGGCGAGTACCAGGATGCCGTCCACGATGATTACCGGACCGGGATCGATCCTGACCGTCTCCACCGCCCGAAGATGCTGTGTGAAGTCGTACACGGGCCGATCGATGGACTGTCCGTCGACGAGCATCTCGAGGTGGCGCACCAGCAGCTCGGTCTCGAGCGAGTCCGGGTGGTCATAGTTGATTTTCGAGCGTTCTTCGAACGTGAGGCCATCGAGATGCCTGTAGTAGGAGTCGTGCTCCAGCACCGTCACCTGGTGGTTGCCCACCTCGGCGACGACTGCGGACGAAATCGTTGTCTTCCCCGAGCCTGACCCACCCGCGATTCCGATGACGAGCGGGCGATCGTGTGTCGCGCTCACGCTCGCCAATGTAGTCGTCGGCGATGTCATCTGGCCTTCCGGGACGCGCCAGGCGGTGCGCTACCCGCAGCCACCGGCCTCCGGTCCCGTCTTTGCGGCCAGTTCGACCTTCGGCGTGTAGTCGAGTTCGTACGCTTCGATGTCAGGGTAGGAGGCCGAATAGGCGGATCCGATTGCCGACGCGAACACGAAACGTGGTTCGTTGTCGGCGACCGGATAGGTCACCGGCCGGATGTCGGGCCCCGCGAAGATGTCCAGCCACCCGTTCAGTCCACCCGACAGGATGTACACGTTGGGAACCCCTTCCGCAACGAGGACCTTCCAGGCCTGCGTCGCTTCCGCCTCTCCGTTGCTAACGGTGACGACCGCCGTCTTGGCCGGATTGTCCTTCAGTTCAGACACGAGCGCTTGGATCGCCTCGTTCGAGGGGTCGACCTGCTGAGACCATGCCAGGTGAAACAGGTTGTACTCGGATTCGGGTCGCACGTCGAGGATGACGAGCTTGACTTTGTTGTTGTTCATCAGCTCGAGCATCTCGCCGGGATCGATCTGCACCTCGCGGTTCGCGAGCGCCGCTTCCTTCTCGACGGAGATCCTGTCCCACTTCTGTTCCCATCCCGGCTGGCCGATCAGTACGGCGACGAGGCCCAAGACGACGAACACGGCGGCTCCCACGTAACGCGCCCTCGGAAGCGTCTTCTTGTCCACTCCCCCGAACTTCTTCTCGAACCACTCGGCTGCCCAGAAGAAGACCAGCGCGACCAGGATCACCAGAAGGACGACAACACCGGTAGACAGGTGCAGCCATTCGGGAATCGTGAACCGCCCCATGGACCATCCGTACCAGAACTCTGCGAACCGGTCGACGCTCTCCCCGAACGCGAAGACACCGGTGAACATGCCGCCCAGGTAGAAGAGTGCGTCGATGGAGCCGGTTGCCGCGGCGGTTGCCGACGTGCCCGGACAGAAACCTCCGATGGTGAATCCGACGCCCATGATGATTCCGCCGACGATGCCCGGCCACAGATAGGTCGGGTCGACGAAGACTTTCGCATAGTCGAGGATGCCGATCCCCGACGAAAGGAAGATCAGCGTCATGGCCGTGATGATGGCGGTGAACATGACCTTGAGAACCCGCATGTCCTTCAGATAGAACTGCGCGGCGAGGTTGGGTGAGTACGCGAACCCCGCTTGCTCGAGTGCTGCACCGAACAGCATGCCGATGATCATGTAGAGCCCGTAGGCGAGCCACTTGCCGAGGTCCGCCTCGATCGGGAACGGGGCGATGGCGAGCACGTGCATGGTCATCCCCCTTTCAGTTCCAGAGCTTTCGAACGAACCAGGCGACGGCATAGCCGCCGGCAAACATGGCGAACATGAACGCCCAGCTTCCGACCGAGAGAACCGCTCCGCCGGAGAGTGCCTGACCGGACGTACAGCCACGTGCAAAGCGGGCACCGAAGCCCATGATGGCCCCGCCGATGAACGCGAACGTCCAGCGAGTCTTCACGGAGATGCCCGGGCCTTTGCCCGTACGAACAATGAATCTGCCACTGAACCACGACGAGATGAATCCGCCGATCGGGACGCCGATCAGCAGCGGCACGATCCATAGATCGAGAGGGTTCTTGCTTCCTCCCGCGTAGTTCGCCAAGTACCCATTCGTATTGACGTGGTTCGGGACAATCAGGTCTTCGACCCAGGCGAGAATCCGTTGGAATCCTCCTGATGCCCCGAGCCCGTTCCCCGTGATGAAGAATGCAGCGAACAGCACCAATCCGAGGAGAACCCCGGCGAGATACGGGTTCATCCACTGCCGTTCGGGACGAGGCGTGATCTTTCTCGTCGTCATGTCGCAACCTCCTCCCCATGGACTTCTACGACTTCCCACCCGGAGATCATTGCCCTGATCGCCGCCAGCGGCGTCGCTCCGGTCGTGGTCAGATACACGTGCAGGATCACGAACGCCGAGAACAGCCACGCCCCGATCGCATGCACCGGCAACAAGAAGCCGAGCCCACCGAGTGATGCGGTGATGGACGGCCAGTGCTCGGCACCCCAGATCATGATCCCGGTGATCATCTGAAGCGGGAGCAAGATGTTCAGGATGATGACGTAGGTCATCTGCTGAAGCGGGTTCATCTTGTGGCGGGCATCCTTTTCGAACGGATGCGGCTGTCCGAGGAAGATGCCCTTCAGATAGAACACGGTCTGTTCCATCGCCTGGTCGAAGAACCCTCTGGGACGGGGGATGTAGTGACGAATCGCGCCGCTCGTGATGTGCCAGATGATGGCCAGTACCGCGTTGGCGACCAGGATCGCTGCCACGACGTTGTGGGTGATGACGAGCCTCGTGAACACCACGGTGCTCGTCCACCCCGGCCAGTGGATGATCGAACCCGTGATGATCAGGATGATGATCGCTGCGGCCTGAAGCCAGTGCCAAAACCGCTCATATGGCTCATAGATGTGGACCAGTTCCGTCTTCGGCCTGAGCTTCCGGAGTCTTCGTGTGAAGACGAATCGGAGGCCACCGTGGATCGCGATTCCGATCAGGGTCAGCATCAGCAATGACCACCCGAACCAGTCGATCCATCCTCCCGAGCTGGATCCGAGAACACCGATCTTCGCGCCTGCCGTGCCGGGCTGATACCAGAGCGAACCATCGGCCGCGAGCTCCACCGATCCTGTCGTCTCGGTGGCCGTGTCTCCAACGAAATGTGGCATGACCCCGCCCGGCACATAGGAGGCGAGTTCCATGGACGCCGTGATGCGCGAGTCCTTCGAGTGGCAGGTTTGGCAGCCCTTCGTTGCGAAGGAACCTCCGGTGACCCCGTGGCTGACCGAGTAGGGCTGGATCTCGGCATCGATGCGTGGGTTGTCGAGTCCGAGAGCCTTGAGCGCTCCGGCCACCGCCATCTCTTTTTCGTCGGTGTCGATGATCAGCTCATCATCGGAGACGGTGCCGTCTCCGTCTTGATCGAACGCGGGGGCGATCAGGGGGCTGTACGAACCGTCGACCAGGAACGCCCGCTCGAGGTCGATCTGACGGACAGGTCGGGCTGGATCACCGTAAACCCAGAACCACGACGTCACGAGGTTGTAGGGAGCGAGCTGGACGGTGTCGTCTTCGCCGACACGCTCCAGGATCACTGGTTCGTACCCGGTGATCAGCGAGGCAGCATCACCGGTGTCGCCATCGATACCCCTGGGCGAAATGACCGGGCCGCCGTCGGTGCGGACGACCGTCCAGTCGTACTGGCCGGCTGCCGACTCATACATTGCAGGGATGTGACAGGTCTCGCACGCGACCTGCTCCATGTGCCGCTCCAGGTAGGGCAGCCATGCATGCGCTTCCTCGATCTCGTGGCATGACTCGCAGGAACGCATCGTGTAGTCGAACTCAGGGGCGAGCGTCCCCTGTGCGCTTCTCCCCTTCGCGAGGTTGTGGTCCGGACGCGTCAAGTAATCGGAGAAATCGGGTCTGCGCACGTCGGTGGTCAGGTAACTGGTGAGCTTCGTCTCCAAGTAGATGGGGTTGTTCAACGAGTGGTGGCAGTCGGTGCAGTTGACGAGCCGTTCGGCGTGGATGTCCCAGGCTCGATCCAGCTCCTGCTTGCCCGCGATGTTCAACCCCGACTCGGAGATCCGTTGGGCGGAAAACACCTGGCCGGTTGTCAGCGTTTCCCACGCGTGGTAGACGGATCCGGTCTCGGTGAGTGGTTCGCTCGCCGTGTGGACGATGCCGTGACAGATCCCGCAGTTGTCGTTCGTCGGTGCCTGGATCCGGACGTATTGGGCCGAGAGCTTGCCATCGGCATCGAACGCACCCTCGTTCCACACCCACGTGCCGTCGATCGCCTGACTCACGATGCCGGTTCCATACAGCGTCGCGGTGTTCGCCCAGGCGAACTGCCCAGACTCCAAGCTTTGGACCCTGGCGTCCTGATCAGGATACGGCGTGTGGCAGAGGAAGCAGTCCGCCTCCTCGACTCCGGAGGCGTTCCAGTCCCACGCCGCGACATCCCCCGTCGCCATGTCGAGGGCATGGGTCTCGGGGCCTCCTTGAGTGACGTCAAGTGACTCCAGAGGGGCGCCCGTTCGCGACGTTGTCGCCGGACCACCGCCGGGCTGCCGGAAGCCGAGCACTTCGACCCAGGAGGCCGTGCCGAGATCCAGGAGTTCGTCGTCTTCCGCGCTCAGATAGCGATATGTGATCGGGTTCCACTTGCCGAACCATCCGGTGCTGGTGTCCCAGGCCCGCCCGGAGGCCGTACCTCCCGGAGTGGTGATCGAGTCGAGTCCCGCAGAGACGTGATAATCGTGGGATTCGATGAATGCGGTGTCGTGACACTGTCCACAGGTCTTCATGGTCGAGACGGGGTTGCCGGACTCGATGACGTTCACGCCATCACTGTCCAACATGGTGAACTGAGGATGCGCCGTGTTGATGTCGGCGGATGCCGGACTCGCCAGCGCGAGCGCCGCGGCAGCGAGGAACGAGACGACAGCCAGTCCAACAAGGGACGTGGAGTGACTCACCGGTCACCCCCGATCAGCCCGAGTTCTTCACGTCCACCCGAGAGCAGCGGGTCGTTGGGGTATCCGAGCGCCTCCCAGTCCATCCTGCCGCCATCACCGTGACAGTCGTTGCACTGGAGCGCCTTCTCGGCCGGCTGCACCATGTGGGTGATCGGCCACCACATGTCGGTCCTCGCGAATCCGTAGTTGCCGCTGTAGCCGGTGCCACTGATCTCCGCACCCAGCTCGAGTGCCAGCGGCCAATCGAAGTCAACCCAGTACCCGCCTTCGCCTGCGAGTTTCGGTTGGAGCAGGATGTTGAGTTCGGTGTCGTACGGCTGCAAGGCCCTGTGTACCTTGAACGGCCAGATCTTTGATCCTGCATCGGTGACGTCGCCGTTCGGAGCGTTCATGGGGGTCGGACCGTCGGTGACGATCGGATCACCGAGCAGGTACCGATCGGCGGTGCCGTCGTTCCAGTAATACTCGGGAACGACGTTCGTGTCGTACACGAAGCTGCCCTTGATCTTGAGGTAGGTGTAGTGATCTTCCGGAATCTCATCGCTGCCTGCCGCCGACCAATCCCACCACAGTTTTGTTGGGTCCTTCAGCGCGTAGGTGGGTATGTGGCAGGTCTGACAAGCAACCGAGTCGGTGTGGCCGTTCAGCCGTTCGTCGCTGTGAGGCTTCGCGTCATGGCAGTTGGTGCAGAAGATCTCGTTGCGTGCGTCGAGCGACACCGAGGTGGACGTACCCATGATGAGGTGGTCCGCTGTCGTGTGACAGTCCGTGCACAGGAAGTCGTACTTGCCCATGTGGACATCGATGTCTTCGCTCGGATAGATCAGGGTGTCATCCAGATCACCATGCTTGACACCGTTGCCGCCTCCACCGTCGAAGTGGCACTGTCCGCAGTTCCATCGCGACGGGTTCGCGACACTCTGTGCGGCAGCGACCAGATCCGAACCCTCGACCGGGTAGCCCGAGTCACCCTTGGCGTAGGCACTCGACTGGTCATGACATACCAGACAGTCGATGTTGGCGGGGTCGGAGAAGTTGAAGCTCTCATCCGACCACCCGTAGCCTGCGTGACACGTCGTGCACTTCGGCCAGTTCCCTTGGACACCAAGACAGAAGTTGTTCAGCGCATCGGCTTTGCCGAACGCGACCTCGTTGCCATCGACCTCGACCGGTGGGTTCAACCACAGGAAGTGCTCCGAGTGGAGCATGTCGTCTCCGGCGTCGGGGTGGCATTCGAGGCACGCTCTCGTCACGTCCGACCCCGTTTCGTAGGGTCCGGGCATCAACGCCGTGTGATCCAGATGGCCAAGGTCCTCCGGAACGTATGCCCACGGATCACCAGGGGCGGCCGGGCTGCGAAGCGGAACGAAGATGAACAGTGGGACGAGGATCACAATGAGGATCGCGACCAGCCCGATGATGAAATCGCGGCGGAGCGATCGCCGTTTCGGCTCTTCACTCATAATCCCACCCCCCTCATCAACCCATTCTCTAAGAGGATTGATTTATTACTCTAGTACCCCAAGGGGTACCCAAAGTCCACCGCATCGACCGCTGGGGCTTCAGTCCCGAAATTCCCGTTGCACACGGCGTTTCGTGTGCCAAACTGACGCCACCAGAGAAAGGAGGTGGTCCGACTTGGTAGATGGTTTTAGTAGGACTCTGGAGGTGGCCGGCCGCTGAAGCGACCGCCATGTCGCTTCTATGAGCACACGCTCAGGTGGCGACTACAACCGGACCACCGGGACCTGGAGATCCGCATGCTGGTCCTCATGCGGCGACGCAAGTCGAAGTATCTCCGGGTCTTCTCGCGTCTATCGGTCGATTCAGACCCATGCGGTATCCGCGTTGGGAACGCGACACATCGCTCCACCCAGGATGCGCCCGGCGTGACGGCGGCCCCACGCATCTCCGGGAGATCGAAGATGAGGACCACGTCGAGAAGACAACACCCGAGGCAAGCCACAACCACGCAGGCCACTCCAACATGTTCGGCCACCGCGTTCAACGACTACGCCGATGGGTCGGGAGGTCTTCTCACTCCGTCGTGCTCACCGGGATCTCGAAGCCGACCACGGCGCCACCGTTGTTGAACGCGAACACACGGCCTCCGTGCCGGGTGACGATCTCCTTTACGATCGACAGGCCCAACCCTGAACCCGGAAGTGTCCGAGCCTCGGTCGCCCGATAGAAACGATCGAAGATGTGATCGAGGTCCTCGGGATTGACGCCCGGACCGCTATCGAACACCTCCACCCTTCCGGGTGACAGCCGGACGTCGATCGGCGCGCCGGGTGGGCTCCACTTGTGGGCGTTGTCCAGAAGATTCGAAATCGCACGCTGCAACGAGTTGGAACGACCCTGGATCTGCCCGCCGTCACCCGTGACGTTGATCGTCCTTCCCGTCCTCCGGCGAGCCCTTGCAACGACCTCGTCGACGGTCCCGGTCAGTTCGAGCGCTTCGAGTGGTTCATCGCTCGTCCTGGGGCTCGTTGCGAGTTCGACCATCTCGGACACGAGGCTGCTCAGTTCCTTCATCTCGAAGGAGACATCGTCCATGAGCGCAGAACGATCCTCTTCCCTCATCCCCTCGGCCCGAGCGAGGAACTCGAAGTTCGTGCGGAGGCTTGTGAGTGGCGTCCTCAGCTCGTGAGACGCGTCCGTGACCAGTCTCTGCTGCTGGTCGCGAGACGCTTCGAGAGCCTCGAGCATCGTGTTGAAGGAGGCACCCAGCCACCCGATCTCATCGTCACGTTCGACCTCGATCCGAGCTTCCAAGTCCTGTGTCGCGGCAACATGCTCCACCGTGGAAGACAGGTCACTCAGCGGAGCAAGGCTGCTGTGCGATACTGCCATGCCGAGGCCGGCAGCGAGCGCGACGCCTCCGAGACCGACGAGCGCCAGCACCAAGGCGAGCCTCGCGAGCGTCTGATCGACCTCACTGAGAGGCCGCGCCAGCTGGATCGCCTGGTCGTCTCCATAGGGCGCCGTGATCATCCGCAGGTGGACACCGTCGACGGTGATGTCCCTGAGAAATGCTGGAGCCTCTCCGTTCGATACTGCCAGGTCGTGAGGGGCGACAGGGAGGGAGACATGCTGGCTTCCTGGTTTCACTCCCACTCCGTCCGCAATCAACTGGGCGTACAGATCGACCCGGACGAGGCCGGTATCACTGACGACGAGCAACGGATCGAGCCGTCCCAGCCAACCACCGAAGCCGCCCTCCATCTCCGTGTCTTGTGCGATCTCGACGCGCTCGAGCAACGATCGGTCCACTGCCGAGCGCATCTGTGCCCGTGCGAGGAAGTATGCGGAGGCCGACACCATGACGACCGCGAGAGCGACAGCACCGGTGACGAGGACGGTCAGTCGGGTTCTGAGTTTCATGGCGTGCGGATCACGTACCCGACGCCCCGAACCGTGTCGATGAGCCGGGACTCGCCGGCTTCCTCTGTCTTGCGTCGCAGATACCCGATGTACACGTCCAACGAATTGGACGTGGTCCCGAAGTCGTACCCCCAGATCCGTTCATAGATCGTGTCTCTGGTCAGCACCACTCCTGCGTTGAGCATGAGCAGCTCGAGGAGATCGAACTCGGTCTTGGTGAGATCCAGGGTCCGGTCGCCCCTTGTGACCTTTCGGGTACGCGGGTCGAGCGTGAGGTCTCCGACGGTGAGCGCAGCGGCGTCTTCACCGGGCACGTTTCTGCGAAGCAGCGCCCTGATGCGAGCGAGGAGCTCCTCGAGCGCGAACGGTTTCACGAGATAGTCGTCTGCGCCGGCGTCCAAGCCTGCGACACGGTCGCGCACCTCGTGACGAGCGGTCAGCATGAGCACCGGAACATCACTTCCTGATGCCCTCAGCCTTCGACAGACGGTCAATCCGTCGATGTGGGGCATCATCACGTCGAGCAGAACGAGATCCGGTTCGCCGGCGCCCAGTGCTTCAAGTGCTTCGGAACCGTCGTTCGCGATGTTGACGTCGTACCCCTCAAACCTGAGGGCGCGCTCCAACGACTGGCGAACGCCGCGATCATCCTCCGCGATGAGAATCCTCGAACCCATGAGCTATGAACAGTATGCATCTGGGGTAGGAAGTGAGTGAAAGCCAGATGAAAAACGGATGAGAAGGAGTCCTACCATGCACGCCGTGGACAGCGACCGGCTCATCGAGACCATCAGGGCATCGATCGTCGGAGTCGACGCGGCACTGGACGGTCCCTTCGGGCCGAGACGCATCACCTACGCCGACTACACGGCGTCCGGCAAGCCGCTGTCGTTCATCGAGGAATACCTGTCGACGGTCGTACTACCCCGCTACGCCAACACCCACACGGAGACGTCCGACACCGGTCGCCAGACGTCTCACCTGAGAGAGGAAGCACGTGCGCTCATCAAGAGGAGTCTCGGCGGGACCGACGAAGAACACGCCGTGATCTTCTGCGGATCGGGCTCGACGGGAGCCATCGACAAGCTGATCACGATCCTCGGTATCCGCATCCCGTCACCTTTGGAAGATCGCTACCACCTCTCCGAGTCGGTGACCGACCCTCCCGTCGTATTCGTCGGCCCCTATGAGCATCACTCCAACGAACTGCCGTGGCTCGAGTCGGTCGCCGATGTCGTGGAAATCCGGGAGGACGACGACGGGCACATCGACCTCGAGCATCTCGAGGAGCAACTGAACACGTTCTCCGATCGGAGCCTGAAGATCGGAACCTTCTCGGCGGCATCGAACGTCACCGGTATCACATCGGACACGTCGGCCATTTCCTCGCTCCTCCACCGCCACGGGGCGTTGTCCTTCTGGGACTTCGCCGCCGCCGCGCCCTACGTCGCCGTGGAGATGCGGTCACCGCTCACCGACGGGGACGATTACAAGGACGCCGTATTCATCTCGCCGCACAAGTTCATCGGCGGACCGCAGACGCCAGGCGTGCTCGCCGTCAGACGAGACCTTCTCCACAACCGGGTTCCATCCGTTCCCGGAGGCGGAACGGTCAGCTACGTGAGTTCCTTCGACCATCACTATCTGCGGGACCAGGAACACCGCGAGGAGGGCGGCACCCCGGCCATCATCGAATCGATCCGCGCAGGGCTCGTGTTCCAGCTCAAAGAGGCGGTTGGACCTGACGAGATCCGCCGAAGGGAGCACGCCTTCATCGAACGGGCAATTGCATCATGGCGAACCAACCCGAACATCTTCATCCTGGGCAATCCCGACGCCGACCGGCTTTCGATCATCTCGTTCACGGTGCGGGCTCCGAACCACCCGATGCTCCATCACGAGTTCGTGGTCGCTCTGCTCAATGATCTCTTCGGCATCCAGGCGCGGGGTGGATGTGCCTGTGCCGGTCCGTATGGTCACCGACTGCTGGGGATCGACGAGGAGACGAGCCGCGCGGTCGACCGGGAAGTGGCACGAGGCTTCGAAGTGATCAAGCCCGGCTGGGCGAGAGTCAACTTCAACTACTTCATCTCCGAAGATGAGTTCGACTACATCGTGCGGGCGGTCCACATGGTCGCCAACGACGGCTGGCGGCTGCTCCCCATGTATGAGGTCGAGTCGCGAACTGGTGTGTGGCGTCACCGGGACACTGAGCAGCACCTCGTGTCGCTCGGCAACGTCTCCTACGACAAGGCAGTCATGTCCTACCCGGCGGATTCGCCGACTGGGGGGCCGGACCGACTCCCCTCCTACATGGAGGAAGCACGCCGAATCCTCGCCCGGCCGCCTGTCTCCTTCACCGGGGAACCGGTGGTGCTCCCGCCGTCGGTCGAGGCCCTACGCTGGTTCCCGCTGCCCCACGAGGTAGCCAACAGCTGACGGCCGATGGCCCGCCGGTTCGGCACGTCTAAGAGAACGTGTTGTTGCGACGATCAGATCTGCAACGAGCGCTTTTCGCGTAGTACTAGGAACTGCTTGACTTCTGTGTGTGTGACAAGTTATGGATGCGGGTTAGGGGGCCTGACAAAGGAGGATGAGATGAAGCGATTCCTCGTCTTCATCCTGGCGATCGCCATGATCGCGACACTCGCGCCTCCTGCAGAAGCCACCCAACCCGATGATCCGGGCGCACGTTCCGCACAAGCGCATGCAGCTGTCTTCGAGCGGGCAGTCGAGCGGATGACGGAGCATCTGAGTCTGGCACCCGATGGGACGTTGGTCCTTGACGTACTGTCGGGCCGTGCCATCGGGGGTCCCTGGCGACGTCTTTTCACAGCTCGAAGCGTCTCTCGCGAAGACCAACGAGATGATTCTGGCAGGTGATCTCGACGGCGCTGCTCTGCTTCGCGACGGCTACGTTGAGACACCGATCGACCTGGCGTCAATGCTCGGTGTGGAATCACAGAGTTCCGCAACAGCGTACGCAAGTAGCTCCTGCAACGGGGGCACGAAAACCGTCACTCGGTGGTGTCAGGCACCGATCACCCGGACAGCTAGAGACATTGCGATCGAGTGTGTTCCGAACCGGGCTTCACCGGTTCGGAACACACTCCTAGATCTCCTTCGTAGCGTGACCGCGTACGGCAACGAACAGCAACAGCCCGGTGGCGACGACCGTCACAATGGCGGCCTTCACGTAGGTGTCAATCGCCGCGCCACCAGAAAGCGGTGCCAGCGCGGTCATGAGGGAGGACGGCAGCCAGTCGTTGACGCCTTTGATGAGGCCAAGCAGCGGAAGCAGGAGCAACGCAACGATCGAGATCAGCACGGTCGCCAGTGTCGATCTCGACCACGCAGAGACGGCTGCGACGATCGCGACGACGAATAGCAGCGACAGCATCCCGTAGCCGATCCCGGCGAGCATCCCTCCGACCGGCGGGCCGCCGATCAACACCATGGTCTCGTACCAGGCGGCAGCCGTTCCAATGAGGAACGCGGCGACTGCTGCGCCTGCGCTCACCAGGTATTTGGGGATCAGGAAGTCGAGTGCCCGTTCGGTTCGAGTTCGCATGAAAGTGGCGATCTCCGGGTTCATGAAGAACGCACCTGCGGCGACCACCACCACGACGAGGATTCCGAGCTGTGCCGCGTTGCTGACGAACTGGGTGATTCCATCTGCCGGGGTCGGGGGTGGTGCGTTGAACTCGAAGCCCTGCTGCTGCGCCGCTGCACTTGCCAGGATCTCGTTCAGGTATCGAGCAGTGATCGGACCGAGGAACCCGAAGAACAGATAGACACCGAAGAGGGCGATCCACCGTTTGGTGCGCAGAAGGCGAAGCCATTCGAGGCGCCAGAGGTTCACTTGGTCACCTCCAGGAAGACCTGCTCGAGCGTGGCTGCCTCCGGGGTGATTGACACGACCCTTGCCTCTACGCTCGCGAGGACACCCGCCAAGTTCCGCTCGGCCTCCTCCAGCGATACAACCGACACCCGAAGCGCACCGTCACCCCCGTCTGATACATCGCGTACCCAGGATCGACCGACCAGCGCGGACACTGCCCGATCGGAGGGAGGACGAAGACGGACCCGATAGACGGGCGTCGCATGTTCGCTCAGCAGCTCGTGAATCGTGCCTTGGAACCGGAGACTGCCGTGATCGAGAATCCCAACCGTGTCACAGACCTCCTGCACATCTGACAGGATGTGACTCGAGAATACGACAGTCGCCTCACCACGCATCCTCGCCACCAAGTCGAGCACTTCGCGACGACCTGCGGGATCCAGCGCCGATGACGGTTCGTCGAGCAGCAGCAGCTTCGGATTGGCAACGACGGTCGCCGCGATACCGAGCCGCTGCAACATGCCGCGAGAAAAGCCCCCAACCTTCTTGCCTGCATCGTCGAGGAGCCCTGCTTGGTGCAGAACCTCGTCGACTCTCGGCTCCGGAACGGTGGCATCGACCATTGCCCGAGCGAGGTCGACGACTTCACGTGCAGTGAGCCACTTGTCGAATTGGGGTGTGTCCGAAAGCGTTGCCATCTCGCGGATCGGCACGGCTATCTCGACCGACCCGGCCGTCGGCTTGCGCAGGCCCGAAAGCACCCCAAGAAGCGTCGTCTTCCCGGCCCCGTTGCGACCAACGAGCCCGTACACGGACCCATGGTCGACGTGGAGGTCGACATCGGCAAGCGCCGTGGTCGTGCCATACGTCTTGGTCAGTCCACTGGTGGAAACAATCAACTGTCACGTCCTAGCAGCAGATAGACGACGCCCCCGAGAGGCACGGAGATGATACAGATGATCGACCACGCCCACTTCGGCAAGTACTTCACATCGTGACGTGCGATGTCGAACCAGCAGTAGACGACAAACGCGACCGCTATGACGATCGCCGGTGCCAGTGCTGCCCACGGGATAGAGTCCATTTCGTCCTTTCGCCAACTACCGAATCATAGCGAGCTTGGCTCGCTGCGAACAACCGACAGCCAGAGCACAGGCGCCGTTTCAGTAGGGCCCCGGCGCACCGCTGTCCGCTCAGTGCGCCGCTCCTGCCGGACACAGATGCACCAGCACGTCCACCACCGAAGGAAACACCTCACTCAGATGCTGAACGATCTCCGCACTGATCCGGTGCCCCTCCTCGACGGTTACGTTGGGTTCGACCTCGGCGTGCAGGTCGACGAACACCTCGGATGTGGTGCCCCTCGTGCGAACCGAATGGCAACCTCGTACACCGCCGACCTCGCGGACAGCCCTGCACACCTCGTCGGCGTCGAGGCGAGCCCTGTCTGAAAGGGTTGCCTCTGCACGGGTGAGAACCACGACGGCTGTACGAACGATGACAAGCGCCACGACGAGGGCGATGATCGGATCAGCGATCGGGAAGCCGAGCTTGACAGCGATCAGACTTCCGATGACACCGAGACTCACGAAGACGTCGGATGCCGTATCGCTCGCGTCGGCATGAAGCAGGTCGCTCCCCACCTGTTTGGCCATGCGCCGCTCGTACAACGCGACACCGATGTTCACGAGCAGGGTCACCACCATCACCACGAACGAGACCGCCGTTACCTCGGGTAGCGATGCGTGTCCGGTAAGCCCGTCGACCGCCCGCTTGCCCACCTCCCAGGCTGCGAACACAAGCATGCCACCTATGGCTGCGGACGCGTATGTTTCGTACTTCCCATGCCCGTACGGGTGGCTCTCGTCCGGCGGGCGCCCGGCCAGCATCATGGCGAGCAGACCGACCACGTTCGAGGACCCGTCGAGAAGAGAATGGAACCCATCGGCGGTCATGGCGACCGATCCCGAAAAGATGCCGTACCCGAGTTTCGCACCCGCCACGGCGAGGTTCAGACCCAGGACGATCCACAGCGTTCGGCGGATCACTCGCACTCGCTGGGTTCGGCTACTCACAGTCGGAGCCTACTTCTGGTTGGCTACACGACTTCGAGAAGCGGTTCCAGCGACGGATGCTCGAAGCGCGGTCTCCTGTCACGAACCTCCAAGCCACGCCTGTTGTGCCAGTACACGTCCATCCCGGCGCGGGCAGCGCCGAGGACGTCCGACACCGACCCCGCCACAAACAGGACCGAACCGGCGGACAACCCGAGCCGCTCGAGGGCGGTTCCGTATACGCGAGGATCTGGCTTGTACCAGCCGACCTCCTCGGCAGTCACGAACACAGGAATACCGACCCCGAGGGCTTCGGCGGCGCGGTGGCCCAGTGCCACCGAGCAGTTGGTGGCAACAGCCACCGGGAAACGGGACGCGACCGCACCGAGTACCTCGGTCGTCTCAGGCCACGGCTCGATGTCGTCCCATCGTTCGATCAGATCTCCGGCCGGCCTCGTTCCGAGCCCGACCTCAGCCGCGGCTCGTTCGACGAGCGTTTCATAAGGAACGTACCTGCCGGCACCGTACGTCAGCTCCAGGTATCGGTCCCGCCACACAAGGCCGTGACCGGGTACCACACGCTCCCACAACGCCCACGAATCCAGCAGCGCTGTCAGCAAGTCGAAGACAACCGCTTGATAGGTCATGGTCGGGAAGCGTAGGGCACATCAGTCGTCACTCGTCGAAGAAGCAGACAGCCATTCAGCTATTCAGCCAGGAGTCTCCGGTCTCCAACAAGAACGCGACCACGATGACACCAAGACCGCGGGGCGGCCGACCGACTCCTCCACACACGAGCGAACCGAGGACGGTCCCTACCGACAACCGACACCCGACACCCGACACCCGCAGAACCTTCATCGGTGCTTCATTGGGGCTTCATACAGACGCCGTAGGTTCCCACCCCATGGAGGGACGCCCCGATACGCCTCAGACCAGTCTGGACCGCATCAAGGAGCGGCTGGCACCGCCGGGAGTCCCCACCGACGATCGCAGTCGTGCGCGGCTCGTCCTCGACACGCTCATCCTGCACCTTCATCCCGCACGAGTCCCGGAGAGAACACTCCGCTGGACATACACGTGGGGACTCGGGGGACTCGCGGCGATGCTGCTCACAATCCTGATCGTCACCGGAGTATTCCTCGAGGCCAACTACACGCCCGCGGTTCCGGCCGCGTATCTGAACATCCAGAACCTCCAGTCGAACGTGTGGTTCGGGGATCTGATCCGCAACATCCACCATTGGTCGGCGAACCTGCTGATCCTGGTCGTTGTCCTCCACTTGCTTCGTGTGTTCTTCACGGGGGCCCACAGGCATCCGAGAGAGGTCAACTGGATCTTCGGAATCATCATGCTGCTGCTGGTTCTCGCAGCGAACTTCACCGGCTACCTCCTGCCTTGGGATCAACTCGCGTACTGGGCCATCACGGTGGGAACGAGTGTGGTGTCCTATATCCCGGTCATTGGCCAGTCACTCGGACGTCTGCTCCTCGGAGGCCCCGAGGTCGCCGCACCAACACTCCTGAACTTCTACTCACTGCACATTTCATTCATCCCGCTCAGCCTCTTCGCGCTCATGTCGCTGCATTTCTGGCGAGTTCGTAAGGACGGCGGACTGACGATTCCTCGTTCAATCGGAGATCCTGAGATCGAGAAGCCGGCCCGTGTCACAACCATCCCCCATTTGGTGAGCAAGGAGGCGCTCAACGCCATCGGCTGGCTCTCTGCGATCGTGCTGTTCTCCGTCTTCGTCTCTGCCCCCCTCGAAGGCATCGCCAACCCGGACGTGAGCCCCAACCCGGCCAAAGCTCCCTGGTACTTCCTTGGGCTCCAAGAACTGCTCCTTCATTTCCATCCGCTCGTTGCCGCCGTCGTCATCCCAGGAATCGTTCTTCTCGGGCTGTTCTGGCTGCCGTTCGTGGACGTCACCACCGACAGTGTCGGCGTGTGGTTCCGGTCGCTTCGGGGTCGGTATCTGGCACTGATGGCAGCTGGGCTGTCTCTTCTGCTCACCTCATCGTGGATCGTCGCCGACTTGTGGGTCGACTGGACCACGTGGTTCCCGTCGTGGCCCACGCTGATCTCCAATGGACTGCTGCCCCTCGGGATCGTGATCCTCGTACTGGTCGCTGTCGACAGATGGGTCAAGACCGGGCTGGGGGCTACGACCGAGAGCCGCATCCTCTTCATGTTCACGTTCCTGTTCGTGTCCCTCGTGGTACTCACCGTGGTGGGCATCTTCTTCAGGGGCCCTGGCATGGAGCTGTTCTGGCCATGGGCCATGCCGGAGGTACATCCGTGACGGACACACCAAACAACCCTGTCACCCGTCGCCGATTCCTCCGCCTTGCATGGGGTGCGATCGGAGGCCTCGCCACCCTCGAGGTTGGGGGGATCCTGTTCGCCTACCTTCAGCCGAGGCTCGCCGAAGGCGAGTTCGGCGGGGTCATCGACGCGGGGTTCGTCGACGATTTCCCTCCCGCGTCGGTGACCCACATCGTGAACGGACGTTTCTATCTCACACGCTTCACAGACGGCGGTTTCGTGGCGCTCTACCAGCGGTGTACACATCTCGGATGCGCCGTCCCTTGGGACCAAACGACGAGCATGTTCATTTGTCCCTGCCACAACTCGCAATTCACCGACACGGGTGAAGTCTTGAACCCTCCGGCACCACGGCCGCTCGACCTGTTCGCCGTCAGATTCACCGACGACCACGTGCTCGTCGACACGTCGACACCCATCGCGCGAGACGTGTTCGACCAATCCCAGGTGGTGTACCCGTGAGCAACAGGATCATCGCCGGCTTCGCCGCAACCCTCCTGCTGATGGTTGCCCTTCTGTTTGCCATCGGGCGTGAGCCCACACGTATCGAGGCCGCCCAGTCGGATCTATTGAGCGGCCAGCTCGATGACGCCATGACCCTGTACGCGGAGAACTGCTCCGTGTGCCACGGCCTTCAAGGTGAAGGGATCGGATCGACTCCATCACTCGACAACCAAGGTATACGGGGCACCGAGCTCGACACGTTGTTCAAGACGATTGCACGAGGGCGGTTCGACACCTCGATGCCTGCCTGGTCGAAGGACGACGGTGGACCTCTGAGCGACTACCAGGTCGGCGAACTGGTCGCCCTCATCCAGCAAGGAAATTGGGCTGCCACTGGCGACAGGGTCGTGAATCTCGGCCTCGCTCCGCTGGTGCCCTTCACCGCCGAACCTGACCCCGCCATCTTCGAGCGGGTCGGGACACTCCAAGACGGCACGGTGCTCCAACTCGGCATCCAGACCTACGCTGCGCAGTGCGTCGCCTGCCATGGACCCGACGGAATCGGGACCTCCCTCGCTCCGGCCATCAACTCCGAAGAAACACGGGCTCTCGGACCCGATGAGGTGCTTCGCACGATCACGTTCGGATCGGCGGGCACGCTCATGGCCGGCTGGGATGCGACGCTCAACCAAGACCAGATCGACTCGCTCGTGCTGCTTGTCATGAGATGGGATGAGGTTCCTGAGGGAGCGATTCCCGCTCCGGACACTCCCGTGCCTGTCACAGAGGAATCGCTCGCTCTGGGTGAGGAGCTGTACTCGCAGAACTGCTCCCAGTGCCACGGACCCGAAGGTCAGGGAACGCCACGAGCACCGGCGCTGAACGTCAAGAGCTTCCTCACCGACGCGTCCGACCTCGCCATTCAGCAGATCATCACGCTCGGGGTGCCCGGTACGCCAATGCCTGCGTGGGGTGACCGCATGTCCGAACCAGAGATCCAAGCGATCGTCGGATTCATCCGGTCGTGGGAACCGACCGCTCCTGAAGTTGCGACGCCCGTCCGCGGCGGCATGGGCCCACCGTGGGCACGGGTCACGACGACCACGCCGAACGGCACCGACTGGCGTGTCGTGGCCCTCGTGGCGCCAGGACTGCTGCTGGGTCTCGGCCTGATCGGACTTGGGTATGCGGGGTTCAAGAAGACTCCGGGTCCGGGCGAGCAACCGGCGGCGAACGGGTAGCGGACAGCCGCCAGTCGTCAGTCGTCAGTCATCAGCAAGAACGCGACAGTATTCGCTTCCCGACCGCAGGGCGAACGTTTCCTCCCCTCGCGAGAGCAAAGCTCACCGGTAGTGTTGACATCACTCTCCTCCTTGTGCGTGCCGTGCAAGGGGTAATCACCAACGCGGACGGCCCTTTTTCGAGTACCCGCTCGGAACGGTCACCTATCAAGTCACGCGTTGACGACAGCCGGACCCTGGAGCGACAAACCCAACGAGAGTCACACCACCGGTGGACACGTCGAGTCAACTCCAGGGTCCAGCCACCCCACCCAACACTGGCACAAAGGGGAAGTGGCCCGAAGGGCCGGAGGGGGTCCTGGGCGAAGCCCAGCCCTAGCCCGGTTCGTCAGACCACAGTCTCCGCAGCTCCTGGCTCGACTCCAACAGCTCGTCGAGGGTTCCCCGTGCCGACACCCTGCCCCCTTCCAGCACGATGATCTGGTCGGCGCGCCGCAACGCCGCCCGCCGGTGAGAAACAACCAAGCTGGTCGCAGACGACCGCTCCTTGAACATCTGCTCCCACAGCGTCTTTTCCGTGTCCACATCGAGGGCGCTGGACAGATCGTCGAACACGTACAACTCCGGGTTGCGCAAGAACATGCGTGCCGCAGCCGTCCGCTGAACCTGGCCCCCGGACAACCGCACCCCGAGCGGGCCCACCTGCGTGTCGAGCCCTTCCGGCATGTCGGCCACGTCCGGTTCGAGGACCGCACTGTGGACCGAGCGCATGATCGTGTCGTCGTCCACGTTGGCGCCGAGCGACAGGTTGTCCCGCAGCGACATCGAGAACAACAGAGGGATCTGTGGCGTGTAGGCGCTGTGCGGTGGTACGAAGAACGTCGCCGGATCGTCCACCACACGGCCGTTCCAGAGGATCGTCCCCCCATCGGCAGAGAACAGTCCAAGCAGCGTTCGGAGCAGTGTTGTCTTGCCCGATCCGATCCGTCCGGTCACCACGGTGAACGACCCGCGCTCTAGCGTCATGTCGATGTTCTCGATGCCCTTGTCAGAGTCCGGATATCGGTAGGTGAGCCCCCTCACCTCGAGGCTTCGCAACGGTTCCCGATCGGGTACGTCGGGAAGGTCCGGCACCTGACCGGTCAAGTGGACGTCGGTGTGTGCAACAAGCCGGTCGGCCGAGGCTCCCTGCATGAGCTCGTGCATCCGATCGAACGCGACCGTGGACTGACGCACCCGGGCGATGAACAGCCCGACGAAGTGCACCATGTCGGTTGCGTAGATGAGGAAGTACACGAAGATCGCGAAGTCTCCGACGGTGAACGATCCGCCGGAGCCCATCGATCCGACGGCGAGAATCAGAATGATCGCCGTACCGATGTTGACGGTGTTCCAGAACAGCGATTCGAGGATCGCCGTGAACACCCTGTCGCGCACCGCAACGACTCGTCGTTCGTCGTTGAGACGCCGGAAGTTGTCGATCATGTCCTCCTCAGCGCCGGCCACCTTGATGGCCTGAACCGAAGCGAACATCTCCCCGATGGCACCCGTCACTCGACCGGTCGCCTCCCGTGCCGCCGTCCGGTAGGACCGGATACGTGTCCCGGCGCGCTCGGCGAGCGCGATGACCAGAACGAGCGGGATGAACACGATCATCGTGATGCGGGCGTTGATCGATGAAAGGATCGCTATGGCCACGATCGAGAACACAAAAGACCCGACCATGTCGACCGTCCACGAGATCGTCTCCACAACCTGGTCGACGTCGTCACGGAACCGGCTGATCGCCTCACCGGGCGAGTCGGGCACGGAGCGGGCGCCGGGCAGCTCGAGGATGCGGTCGAGCATGTTGCGTCGCAGCACCGCCGAACCTCTGAACTGGAAGTTGGCGTCGTTGTAGATGCCGACCTGGACGAGGGCGATTCGGGCGACGCCGTACGCGACGAGAAACGCAATCAGGGTTCCGATCGTGAATCCTGCCGTCGCCGAGCCCTCGACCCGATCGAAGAACGCCTTGGTGATGAGCCCTGGGAGGGCAGGCATCACCCAGATGCTCGTCCAGGCGAACAGGTTCAGGGTGTACCGGGCCGGCTGGTACCTGATGAGCCTCCACATGAGGTGCAACGTCATCCTGTCGCGCTTCACGACAACACCTCCTCCATGCCGACACGCAGGAAGTGCGAGAACCGGGAATTCGGGTCGGCCATCAAGTCGACTCGTGCCCCGTACTCGACGATCCGTCCGTGCTCGAGGATCAGGATGTCGTCTGCGCGGGTGACAGTGGCAAGGCGGTGGGCGATCACGATGCCCGTACGATCCGACATCAGCTTGTCCACCGCATGCTCGATGAGCTGCTCTGTTGCCGGGTCGAGCCGCGAGGACGCCTCGTCGAGGATGATGAGCCCGGGGTCACGGAGGAAGATCCGGGTGAACGCGAGGAGCTGCGCCTCGCCTGCCGAAAGCCCGCCGCCGCCGGCCTCGAGCATCGTGTCCAGTCCGTCCGACAGACCGGCGACCCACTCGGTCAAGCCGAGTTCCTCCAGGACCCTATGGATCTGAGCGTCATCGATCCTGGCGTCGAAAAACGTCAGGTTGTCGCGAACAGTGGCACGAAACAGCTGGACGTCCTGGGTGACCATGCCGACCCGCCGGCGAAGGTGCACCTTGCCTGCCGTATGCAGCGGCACACTGCCGAGGTGGACGGTCCCCTCCGTCGGGTCGTACAGGCGGGTGAGAAGCCGAGCGAGGGTCGTCTTTCCGCTGCCGGTCCGACCCAGAACTCCCAGGACTCGGCCCGCATCGAGATTCAGTTCCACCTGATCGAGCACTATGTCCCCGGCGTCGTCGTCGGCATCGTCGCGGTACGAGAAGGAGACATCGTCGAACCACACGGAGAGTGCACCGTCGGGAAGATGGTTCTCCCCGTCGTAGGGCAGTCGAGACTCCAGCGCAAAGAGCGACTCCACCCGGGTGAGTGCGGCCGACGCTTTCTGGAGGTCCTGCATCTGGGTACGAATACGGTCCATCGGCTGGCGGATCAGCTCGGAGTAGGCGAACACGAGGTAGACGCCACCGATCGTCAGGGTCCCGGTGCCGAAGTAGTGGGATCCGAGCCAATACACCAGCGACGTGAGCGCAGCGAACAGCACGATGTTGGTCGACCACAGCTGCGCCCACCCCATGAAGCCTCGGACGGCGGCCGGCAGCCACTCACGCATGTGTTCGGTGAACTTCGAGATGACAAACGGGACACCCCCGTTCGCACGAACGTCCTCGGTTCCACCGAGTTGCTCACCGAGGAACCCGTAGAACTCGGCGCTCTTCTGCCGGACCTGTTTCCACCACGGCATCGCTATCGACTGGATCCCCAGCATTCCGGCGAGGGCGGTAATCGACAGGATCGAGATGCTGAGGCCGATCCACACGTTCTTCACGAACAGCAGAACGAGAATCCCCACGAGCAGCACCAGGTTGGCGAGCACGTTGATGACGAACTGTGAGAAGAAGTTGGACAGTGCGGTGATGTCCCCATCGATTCGTTCGATCAGCTCGCCTGGCGTATGCGTCTTGTGGAACCCCATGTCGAGGTGGAGCAGGTGGAGTGCCAGGTCGCCCCGAAGCGCGTTTGTCGCCATCCACCCAACCGTCTCCGCGAGGTAGGTGGATATCACCGAGAACACCTGCTGCGCGACCGCGAGCGCGATGAAGATGCCCACCAGCGTGACGAGGTGGGAGTGGTCCGCGCCGGACGTCGCTCCGTCGATGAACCGCTGGATGATCTGGGGGTTGATCAGTTGGAACGCGATCCCTGAGACGAGCAGCACGGCGAGCGCGATGACACGACCTCGCTGAGGGCGCAGGTAGTCAACGAGCAGAGTCAGGTATCGACGAATCACGAGAGTGACAGACTACCGATTCACCCCGTCGGATACGGGTGAATATCGAGTCCTGGACACTGCCGATAGCTTGCAGATGCAAGCATTCGGCGCGATACTGCAAACAATGGCTAGCTGTCCGGAAGGACTTCTGTGAAAGGGACCCGATGACACAGTACGCCCCGCCTCTCGACGAATTCAGGTTCGTTCTCAACCATCTCCTTGATCTCGACCTGCTGACCTCGTTCGATCGCTACTCCGAGCTAGACGCCGATCTGGTCGACGCGATCCTGGCCGAAGGAGGCAAATTCTTCGCTGAGCAATGGTTCCCACTGAACAAGACCGGCGATGAAGCCGGCTCGAAGCTCATCGACGGTTCCGTCGTCACTCCAGAAGGATTCAAAGAGGCCTACATCCAAGCCGCCCAGAACGGCTGGGTCGGACTCCCCGCTGACGAAGAACTCGGTGGCGGCCAGATGCCCCAGGTCGTCATGTCGATCATGACCGAGATCCTCGACTCGGTGAACGCGAGTCTGTCGATGGTGCTTGGCCTCACACAGGGAACCGCGCACGCCATCGTCGAGCACGGCACCGAGGAGCAGATCGCCACCTACGTGCCGAAGCTCGTGTCAGGCGAATGGGCCGGCACCATGAACCTGACGGAGGCACAGGCAGGTTCAGATGTCGGTGCGCTCACGACAAAGGCAGTCCCCCAGCCGGACGGCACGTACCGGATCACCGGCACGAAGGTTTTCATCTCGTGGGGTGACCAGGACATCACCGAGAACATCATCCATCTCGTGCTCGCCCGAACCCCCGATTCGCCCCCGGGATCGAAGGGTATCAGCCTGTTCATCGTTCCCAAGTTCCTCGTCAACCCCGACGGTTCGCTGGGAGAACGCAACGACATCAAGGTCGTATCGATCGAACACAAGATGGGAATCCGTGCCTCGGCGACCTGCGTACTCGCCTACGGCGACGACGGTGAAGGCGCTGTCGGCTACCTCATCGGAGGCGAGCACAACGGTATGTCGTGCATGTTCACGATGATGAACGCCGCTCGCATCGAAGTCGGAATCAGCGGCACCGCAATTGGCGAGCTGGCCTATCAGAACGCCGTCCAGTACGCGCAGGAACGCCTTCAGGGACGTCCGATCGGGGCACCGAAGACCGAGTCGTCACCAATCATCGTGCATCCCGACGTCCGCAGGATGCTCATGACGATGAAGGCGAAGCTCGAAGCGATGCGGGCAATCGGCCTGGCCAACGCCTTCGCGTTCGATGTCGCGCTGAACCACCCTGATCCGGACGTTCGACAGCGCAACCAGCTCTTCGGCGAACTGCTTACACCCATCACGAAGGCGTGGCTCACCGACATGGGCGTCGAGATCACCGGACTCGCTTCCCAGGTCTATGGCGGCATGGGCTTCATCGAAGACAGTGGTATTCCGCAGTACTACCGGGACGCACGCATCGGCACGATCTACGAAGGGACCAACGGCATCCAGGCAATGGATCTGGTGGGTCGGAAACTCGCGCTGGCAAACGGTGCACCGATCATGGGGCTGATCGCCGACATGAAGGCGATCGACGGTGAGCTCGAGGCCGCCGGCGCCCGATTCGAAGGGATTCGCACCAACCTGGGCAAGGCAGTCGGGACCTTCGAGAAGGCGACCGGTTGGCTCGCTGTCAACGGCATGCAGAATCCGTACGACGCACTCGCCGGGGCGACCCCGTACCTGCGCATGTTCGGTTCGACACTCGGTGCCTACTACTTGGCGAAGCAGGCGCTCGCCGCCTCTGCGCTCCTCGATGAAGGCGCAGACGACAAGGAGTTCCTCGAGGCCAAGATCGTCGCTGCCCGCTTCTACGCCGAGCAGCTGCTGCCTCAGGACACGGGGCTGTTCGGGGCAGTGACCGGAGGAGTCGAGTTGCTCGACGCCCTGGAACCCGAGCAGTTCTAGAGCCGAACACTCCCGAACCCAGGGTTCCCGAACGAGAAAAACGCCGCTGACAGCCCTGGGCTCGCGATTCTAGGTCACGTCGACCGTGACGGTGTGCCAACCCGATGCTCCGTCGGGGCGGGGCGGCACCTGATCCTCGGTCTGCGTTGTTCCGGTCCCGTCGGTCGCGCGAACCCGTAGCCGGTGTGTGCCTACCGTGGCGTTCCACTCCAGCATCCATTGGCGCCACGACTCGGTCCCGTCATCGTCGCCGAGTTGCGCGGTCTGCCAGGGTCCGTCGTCGATCTGGACCTCGACTTTCTGGATGCCTCTCGTCGGCGCCCAGGCAACTCCGGCGATTGGCACCTTGCCGGCGGTGATCGTTCTGTTCTTGACCGGAACGTCGATCCGTGATTCCGTCTTGACCGGCGCCTTCTTCGCCCAGCCTCGCGGCACCCAATAGGCGTCAAACGCATCCCATGTGGTCAGTTCGATCTCGCTCAGCCACTTGGTCGCGGACACGTATCCGTAGAGCCCGGCGACGATCAGTCGGGCAGGGAACCCGTGGTTGATAGGAAGCGGTTCGCCGTTCATGCCGACGGCGAGCAGCGCCGTCCGGCCGTCGAACACCCTGTCGGTCGGGAATCCCACGGTGAAGCCGTCGACGGATCGCCCGACGACCTGGGTGGCTTCGTTCTGTACGCCGGCCTGGTTCAGGAGATCCCCCAAAACGATGCCTTGCCACCGAGCGTTGCCAATGAGATCACCCCCCACTTCATTCGAGACGCACGAGATCGTCACATCGCGTTCGATCATCGGCATCGCCAGAAGCTCGTCGAACGTGAACTCGAGCGGCGTATCGACCATCCCCGTGATCGAGAGCTTCCAGTTGTCCACATTGACCTTTGGAGCAGCCAGCGAGGTATCGATGCGGTAGAAGTCGGCGTTGGTGACGTACTGCGGAGAGATCCCTGCAACATCGAGCGACGTAGCAAGCGGCGTGGGCTGCGTCACCGGCGGAGCCAGCGTCACGTCGTTGCGAGCACCAGTCGTTGCGGCGGCCTGAACGATCGATCTTCCCGCCACCGCCGCGAGCCCGCTGAGCGCGACCAGGGAACCGGCCTGACGCAGGAACCTCCTCCTGCCCTCGTCGGCACTCGCCGTCGTCACGCGAAGGAGCACTACGAGGGTGAACACAGCCGCGATGAGAGCCGCACCTGCGACGAGGAGCGCTTCCCACGCGGGCTGGCTGACCACCATCGCGAGAAACCCGACCAGGGCGAGCAGAACGAAACCGGCGACTCCTGCGGCTCGGTTCCGGGCAGCGATCAGCCCGAACAACGCGCCGAACGCAAGCGTGAACACGATCACACCGACGATCAGGGCAGGCTTGTCGGAGGTTCCGAGGTACGCCACCGCGAAGTCCTTCACGAACGGCGGGGCAGCATCGATCACACGCGCACCGACGGACACCACCAGGGACGTCCCACCGGGAAGGAGACCACCCACCAACTCACCGAAGCCGAGTGCTGCTGCCGCGGCGACCGTACCTGCGAGAGCGAAGTATCTGCGTTTCACGAGTGTGTAGCGTACGGAAGCGCGCGCCAAATGTCTCCTGTTTCGGTCAGTGTTTCTCAAACGTTGAGAGGTGAGAGTTCCCCGCTCGAAGCCTTTCACGGACCAGTACCCTTTGCGACATGACCGAACCCAGCTCCACCGATCAGGCCGCCCAGACTCCCGAAGAAGAACCGACCACCCCTCCACACTTCGAGGAACACCTCTCCACGACGTCGCACCGAACGAGGATCGCCGGCGAAACCCTCGACTACACCGCAACGGCAGGACGGTTCCTCCTGACCGAGGAGGAGGGTAAGAAGAAGGCGTCGTTCTTCTTCGTCGCCTACAGCCGCGACGGTGTCGACGATCCGTCCGAACGACCGATCGTGTTCGCGTTCAACGGAGGTCCTGGTTCGGCGTCTGTCTGGCTTCATCTCGGTCTCTTGGGTCCCAAGCGAGTTCTCCTGGACGACGAAGGCAACCAGCCGACCCCTCCCGGAAGACTCGTCGACAACAGCGCCTCGATACTCGACGTCGCCGACCTCGTGTTCATCGACCCGGTATCGACCGGGTTCACCAGGGCGATTCCCGGCAAGGAAGAAAGCTCATTCCATCACTTCAGCAAGGACATCGAGGCGGTCGGTGAGTTCATCCATCTGTATCTGAGCAGATTCGGACGGTGGGCGTCTCCGAAATACCTGATCGGTGAGAGCTACGGGACAACCCGGTCGGCCGGCCTCGCCGGGCACCTGCTGACTCGCTACGGGATGTACCTCAACGGAGTCATGCTCATCTCCTCTGTGTTGAACTTCCAGACGATCGCGATCGACTCCAAGACGCACGGTTTCCATCGCGGCAACGATCTCCCCTACGTGCTCTACCTCCCTGCCTACGCGGCCGCGGCCTGGTACCACGAGAAGCTCGGAGAGGACCTCCAGGCACTCGCGCTGACCGAAGTGCTCGCTCAGGCCGAGAAGTTCGCCGCAGGCGACTACATGGAGGCGCTCTGGATGGGGGATCGGCTCTCCGACGACGACCGGTCGAGCATTGCGGAGATGGTTGCGGAGACGATCGGAGTCTCCGCCGAGTTCGTTGAGCGATCCGATCTGAGAGTCGAGAAGTTCCAGTTCCTCAAAGAGCTGCTTCGTTCAGACGGCTACACGGTTGGACGTCTCGATAGCCGGTACAAGGGGGTGGACCGCTATCTGACCGGCTCGATGCTCGAGAACGATCCGAGCATGGATGCCATCACAGGAGCCTACGCAGCGATGTTCAACGACTACGTGCGCAGGGACCTGTCATATGAGAGTGACCTCCCCTATGAGGTGCTGAACCCCAAGGTGTTCCCGGCATGGAACTACGAAGACTTCCAGAACGCGTATGTGGACGTGTCGGAGACCCTCCGATCGACCATGACCCGAAACCCGCATATGCGGCTGTTCGTCGCGTCGGGGTACTTCGACATGGCAACCCCATACTTCGCTACCGACTACACGCTCCATCACCTTGGCCTGCGGGAAGAGAGTCGGGTCACGGAACGCAGGTACGAGGCCGGCCACATGATGTACGTCCACACCCCGTCGAGGAATCAACTCAGAGCGGACCTCGTGTCGTTCCTGTCCGACTAGGAGACCCCTCCTCGGTCTCACCAAGTAGTTTCCGTGCGGCCACCCGAAGCTCTTCGGGCGCGTAGGGTTTCTCGATGAAGTCGTTGGCGCCTCCCCCAAACGCTCTTCCCATCGACTCTTCGCCGGCGTGCGCTGTCAGGACGAGCACCGGAACGTCCACGGTGACGGGGTCCTTTCGAAGTGTGGTGAGTACGTCCCATCCGTTCACACCCGGCAAGGCGATGTCGAGGATGATCAGGTCGATGTCGCCTCGATGCGCCCTGTCGAGACCGGCGAGCCCGTTCCGCTTGATGATCGTCTGGCAGTTCAACCGCCGCAGAACGACATCGGCTAGCGCCGAATTCGAGGGCTCGTCCTCGATGATCAGGATCGTCTTCACCGATGATGCTATCGGCGGAGATTGCCATTTTCTGAAGCAGCAGATCAGGAACAGTCTGCGCGTATGATCGGTCGGCGATGATCACACGACTCGGGGCAGATGGCAAGACGCGTTGCAGCTGGCCCGGCGACGATCCCCTGTACGTGTCCTACCACGACACGGAGTGGGGATTCCCGGTCCGCGACGACAGGCTGCTCTTCCAGAAGCTCTCGCTCGACTCGTTCCAAGCAGGGCTCGCGTGGATCACGATCCTCCGCAAGCGCGAGGCCTTCCGGGAGGCGTTCGAGGGGTTCGACATCGCGACCGTGGCCTCCTATACCGACGCGGACGTGAACCGTCTCCTCGCGAATCCGGGCATCGTTCGGCATCGAGGGAAGATCGAGGCGACGATCGGCAACGCTCGCCACACGCTGGAGGTGATCGACGAGTTCGGGTCGATGGCCTCCTACCTCGATCGCTTCACTCCACCCGCCGTTCCGCCACCGATCGACGTCCCCACTGAAACCGCCGAGTCGGTCGCGTTGAGCAAAGATCTTCGATCGAGAGGGTTCAGGTTCGTGGGCCCAACGATCATCTACGCGTTCATGCAGGCGGTCGGCATGGTCAACGACCATGTGGACGGTTGCTTCGTCCGGTCAGAGAAATGACGCTTCGATCGGTCGCGTTCCCAACCGAGCACGGTGGGTGGGGGTTCACGTTCGAGCCGATCCTGCTGGGATTGCTCGTCGCACCAACCGCAACGGCTTGGGAGCTGGGGGTCGCTGCCACTGCAGTGTTCCTCGCACGCCGCCCGGTCAAGCTCTTCGCCACCGACCTGGTACGGCGACGATGGCTCGACCGATCGTCGGTGGCACTGGCAGTCGCTACCTTCTACATACTCCTTGCGACCGCCGGTGCGATCGGAGCGTTCGTCACCCGCAAGGGTCCGTTTTGGTGGCCGCTGATCGCGGCCGTCCCGTTCGCTCTCTTCTCGCTGCAAGCAGACGCACACAGCAAGAACCGGGGACTGGCTCCGCAGTTGGCCGGGGCGATCGCGATGGGATCGACCGCAGCAGCCATTGCAGTAGGTGGTGGCGTCCACTGGGTCGTCTCATTCGGGCTGTGGGGCGTGCTGACGGCACGGGACGTCGCCGCCATCGTGCTGGCTCGCGGCATGGTCCGGCGGTTCAAGGAGAAAGACGTTCCCCACGGTCCCATCTTGTGGATCCAAGCCGCAGCAATCCTCGCGACGTTCGCCCTCGTTCTGATCGGCGCCGCACCCTGGCTGTCACTCGTCGCGATGGCGATGCTCGCGATCGTGTCGATCGTGTCCCTACACCGGCCGCCGGTGCCGGCCAAAGCAGTCGGGTGGACACAGATAGGAGTGGGGTTGATGGTCGTTGTTCTCACGGCGATCGGCACCCGCCTCGGTGTATGAGCCGTACCCTTCGAGCATTGGTGTGCGGTAACAACCATGTGGATCGCGTGATCACATGATCGGTCCTGGGTTCAACTCGGTTCTCGACGCCGCGAAGACCGGCGCCGATTGGGCGTGGAGCGCCCTCTACAACGACCTCTCCGGCCAGGTGCTCGGATACCTGCGCGCCCACGGGGCGCGAGAACCAGAGGATCGACTGGGTGATGTGTTTCTCCAGCTTGCCCGAAACATCTCCTCGTTCGACGGCGATGAGGGGGCGTTCCGGTCCTGGGTGTTCATGATCGCCCACCATCGAGTGATCGATGAACGACGGCGCCTGTTCCGCCGCCACGAACACCCGACCGACGACAACCTGGACTCCGTCGCCGAGCCGGCACCGTCCGCAGAGGACGAAGCCGGCAGCAACCTCTCCACCGACGAGATCCATGAGATGCTCCAGGAATTGTCGTCCGCGCAACGCGATGTGCTCACGCTGAGAATCATCGCGGGGCTGACCGTTCCCGAGATCTCAGTGATCCTCAGAAAACGGCCAGGAGCAGTCAAAGCGCTTCAACGGAGGGGCCTGGACGCACTTCGACGGAAGTTGAGCGTACCCCTATGAGCACCCTCAACGGTAACGATGGTGAGATGGAACACTTCGACGAGATCCTCGAGGACGCAGAACCGGGCACCCCGCTCGGTGATGCCGTCGCTCAACTGAGGACACCGGCCACCGTCAACGAATCGACGGCGTCCAATCACATCGCTGCAGCACTAGGAGCGGTCCGTCTCGGCCCGACACACGATCGGGCCTCACGACGATACCGATGGAGGAGAAGGACCGTGTTTGGAACTGCTCTCACCGCGATTGCCACCAAGGTGCTCGCGGCATCCGTAGCCCTCGCAGCCGTGACAGGTGGTGTGGGTGTGGTTGCCAACTCCGCAGCACCCGGAGACCCTCTGTATGGAGTCGATACCTTCATGGAGAAGGTCGGCCTGATGAACGGCGGCACCCAAGAACGCCTCGAGGAGGCAGAGCGTCTGATCATCCGCAACCGGGTCTCCGAGGGACTGGAGCTGGCAGGCAACGCGATCGGCGCGCTACGTGACGGCTATGAACCGGCCGCGGCAGCCCTCGAACAAGCCGCCCTTCAGGCGCAGACCAAGACCCAGACCTCGGAGCAGTACCGGGCTGACGCCACTGAAATGCTCCGAACGATGACTCGTCAGATGGAGGAGAAGCAGATCAATCTCGTCAATGAGACGGCTGAACAGCTCCGAGTGACGACACGCCAGATGCTGAACCAGCCAGAGTCGATCGACGACACTTCGACGACCTGCGTCGGCTGCGGAACGCCCTCGACAACCTGCGCCGACTGCACCCCGTCCACAACCTGTGTGGGGTGCAGCGACCAGGGTTCCGGCTCCGGCGACGGGCACCATGGTGGCGACGACACCGGCGGCTCGGACAACTCGGGCGGCAACACCGGAGGGGACACCGGCGGGGACAACTCGGGCGGCAACGGCGGCGGGGGCCACTGATCACCGGGTGTGCGCCGCTTCTTCGACCCGACCCGACTTCCCTGAGCGGCGCACACCTGGCTCGGCTTCGGGCTGGAATGTAGAGAGGGGGGCATGCCCCCCTCTCTACTTGTCCATCGTCTTTTCTAGGCGTTGCGGATGGCTGCGTGCGCTGCGGCCAAGCGGGCGACAGGCACCCGGAACGGCGAGCAGCTCACGTAGTTGAGTCCGAGACGGTGACACAGGTCGATCGACGATGGGTCGCCGCCGTGCTCACCACAGATGCCTACCTCGAGATCGGGCCTGGCGGAACGGCCACCCTCGACAGCGATCCCCATCAGCTTGCCGACGCCTGCTTCATCGAGGCTGGCAAACGGATTGGTGGGCAGGATGCCCTGCTCCAGATAGTCGATGAGGAATCCGGTCTCGGCGTCGTCACGGCTGATCCCGAACGTCGTCTGGGTCAGGTCGTTGGTACCGAATGAGAAGAACTCGGCGTACTCCGCCATCTGATCGGCGGTGAGTGCGGCCCTGGGGATCTCGATCATGGTGCCGAACTTGTAGTCGACGGTCATGCCCTGCTCTTCCATCACCTGCTTCGCCTCACCTTCGAGGACCTCGCGCTGACGCTTGAGCTCGTTGACGTGGCTGGTGAGCGGAATCATCACCTCCGGGTGCGGGTCGCCGCCTTCCTTCTTGACCTGGATGGCGGCCTCGAAGATGGCCCGAACCTGCATCTTCGTGAGCTCCGGCAGTTCGATACCGAGGCGGACACCACGCAGACCCAGCATCGGATTGGCTTCACGCAGCGCCTCAGACCGGTCGATCATCCGCTGCTTCTCGGCGATCTCGGCGGACGATCCGCCCTTTGCGCGCAGCTCGGCGATGTCTGCACTGAGATCCTCGTGGCTCGGCAGGAACTCGTGCAGCGGGGGGTCGATCAACCGGATGATGACCGGAAGGCCGTCCATGGCACGGAACAGACCGGCGAAGTCCTCCCGCTGGAAGGGCAACAGCACGGCGAGTGGGCCTTCACGCTGTTCGGGCGTCTCGGCCATGATCATTTCCTGCACGTGTGGAAGTCGCTCCGGTTCGAAGAACATGTGCTCCGTGCGGCACAGCCCGATGCCCTGCGCCCCGTATGAGCGGGCGCGTTCGGCGTCACGTGGGTAGTCGGCATTGGTCCACACTTGAAGCCGGCGGATCTCATCGGCCCAGCCCAGGAGCTTCATCAGGGATGGGTCCGAGATGTCGGGCACTTTCGTGTCGAGGCGGCCGACGAACACGTCACCGGTGGTGCCGTCGATCGACATCCAGTCGCCTTCGCTAACCGTCTTGCCGGCCACGGCCATCGACCGCGCGGCCATGTCGATCTCGAGTTCGGACACACCGACAACGGCCGGCTTGCCGAACTGGCGGGCAACGAGAGCAGCGTGCGATGTCCGGCCGCCACGGCTCGTCAGAATGCCTTTGGCGGCGAGCATGCCGTGCACGTCATCCGGCTTGGTCTCCGGACGAACCATGATGACTTCCTTGCCTTCCTCCGTAGCCCACTTCTGTGCCAGGTCTGCGTCGAACGCAACGACACCGACGGCGGCGCCAGGCGACACGTTGAGACCTTTGGCGACCAGCGAGCCACTGTCGACGGCTGCCGAGCGGGACTCGGGATCGAACTGCGGGTGGAGGAAGAAGTCGACCTGCTCGGGCGACACGCGCTCCACTGCTTCCTTCTTGTTGATCAGACCTTCTTCACACTGATCGACAGCGATCTTGACCGCCGCCTGTGCGGTGCGCTTTCCGTCACGGGTCTGGAGGAGCCACAGCTTGCCGCGTTCGATCGTGAACTCCATGTCCTGCATGTTGCGGTAGTGCTGTTCGAGCTTCGTTGCGATGTCGGTGAACTGGTTCCAGATTTTCGGCATGTCGTCGCCGAGTTTCTGAACCGGATCGGTGACACGGATACCGGCCACGACGTCTTCACCCTGCGCGTTGACCAAATAGTCGCCTTCGATCTGCTTCTCACCGGTGGTCGCGTTGCGAGACATCGCCACGCCGGTTGCCGAATCGGAGCCCATGTTCCCGAACACCATGGTGACGATGTTGACGGCGGTGCCGAGGTCGTCGGCGATGTGGGCAGCCTTGCGGTATGCGAATGCCCGCGGGCTGTTCCACGATTTGAACACGGCTTCGGTTGCGAGCTTGAGCTGATCGTACGGATCCTGCGGAAAATCGATGCCCGCCTCGTCTTTGACGATCTTCTTGAATCCCTTGACGATGTCGGCGAGAGCCGCGGGCGGGAGTTCGGCGTCATTGGCGACCCCGTGCTCTTTGCGATGTTCGGCAAGCACCTCTTCGAAGGGCTCATCCGACACGCCGAGCACGACAGTGCCGAACATCTGGATAAGACGGCGGTACGAGTCGTAGGCGAACCGGGGGTCTCCGGACAGCTTGGCGACACCTTCGACGACCTCATCGTTCATGCCGATGTTGAGGACCGTGTCCATCATGCCCGGCATCGAGAACTTGGCACCGGAGCGACATGAGACGAGAAGCGGATTGCCCGCGTCTCCGAACGTCTTGCTTGCCTCTGCCTCCACCTTTTGCAGCGCAGCGAGAGTCTCGTCCCACATCCCCTCGGGGAACGATTCGCCGGCATCGAGGTAGGCGTTGCAGGCTTCGGTAGTGATGGTGAATCCGGGCGGCACCGGTACACCGATCCTTGCCATCTCCGCCAGGTTGGCGCCCTTGCCGCCGAGCAGCCCGCGGACACCGTCCCACGAACCCGTGTACTTTTCGGCGTCAGCGACCTCTTTGAACGCGTAGACCCACTTCGTCATCGTGATCAGCTCCTTGATGGCCAGCGTGCGTGCAGCATCTCACTGCGATGTCCGTGCCATGCTACCCATTCGTCAGATCCCAACTGGCCGAGCGGTCACCTCCCGGTCGATGAGAAGTGCATGTAGTCCTTGGAGTGCACCCACGTACCTCCCCACGTCCAGCCGATCGACGAGAAAGCCTCCACCACGACATCGCCGTCGTGGATCATGCCTGGAACCTGCAACGTTCGGTCCGTGTACTTGGCTGCTTCCAGCGGGTCGATCGAATCACTCTGTACCCACGGGTTGAGCAGTGGGTTGATGTCGATGGCCAGTCCGTAGGCGTGTTGGGACCATTTCGTGGTTCCCTCGACGTACCGGCAGTTGAACCCGGAGGTGTTGTCGGCCCGCATCGACGCCTCGTCGTCGCCCTGATAGGCATCGACGAGTCTTATGCGCTCGATCGGAAATCCGGAGTCGAACAGCTCCGAGAACACCTGGACGACGTCGTTGGCGACGTCTGCATTCACGACAAGCTCGCCCGTTTGGACGTTCCCGTCGAAGTCGTGGTACGAGAGCCTCAGGAGTCTGAGCTTGTCAAGTGCGACCGGGCACCCTTCGTGCCAGGAAAACGACATGCGGGCGGCGATCGCCTCGCCGATCTCGTGGATTTCTGCGTGGAAGACGGGAACGGTTGTTGCCGTGGTCGGCTCGAGTGCGGTCGTCGTGGTTGCTGTTGTCATAGGCGTGGCGGTGCTGGTTGTCGTGGTCGTCTCTTCGACCACCACGGTTCCGGATGTCACTGCCCCTGTCGCACATCCGGCAGCCATCAACACCACTGCTCCGAGGGCAGTGCGAAGCGAACCGACGGCGGTATTCACCCGCGCAGCGTACCCCTTACCTGGCAGAATGAACCGATGGAGTACGGACCATCGACGTACGGGGATCGGATCGCCGACATCTACGACGACCTGTACGGGGACATGGACCCTTCGGCGGCCGTGGCCGTTTTGCGCCGGTTGGCCGAGGGCGGACGGGTACTCGAGCTCGCGATCGGGACGGGACGAGTCGCGATTCCACTTGCCGAGACAGGTCTCTCGGTCTCAGGCATCGACGCGTCCCAGGCCATGGTCGACAGGCTGACGGCCAAGACCGATCAGGTTCCGGTGACGATCGGCGACTTCGCCGACGTCGATGTGCCGGGTTCATTCTCGCTGATCTTCGTGGCGTTCAACACGTTCTTCGGACTGCTCACCCAGGAGGATCAGATCCGCTGCTTCGAGAACGTCACCAACCACCTGGAACCGGGCGGTCGGTTTGTGATCGAGGCATTCGTGCCCGATCTGACCCGATTCGATCGGGGACAGCGGACAAACGTCACCCACGTTGGCGCAGACTGGATCAAAGTCGACACGAGCGTCCTCGATGCCGCCAATCAGCGAGTCGACACCCAGCATCTGATCGTTCGCGACGACAAGATCACGATGTACCCGGTGTCAATCCGGTTCGCCTACCCGCCCGAGCTGGACGTGATGGCACGACTCGCCGGACTCTCCCTGGAGAACCGATGGGGCGGCTGGGACCTCGGTCCGTTCACGTCGTCAAGTGGGCTGCACGTGTCGGTGTACCGGAAGTAGCGACCACCTACACTCCGTGTCATGACGATCGTCGCGATCGCCAACCAGAAGGGCGGAGTCGCCAAGACCACGTCGGTCCAGACGCTTGGAGAAGCGTTCGAGACCGCCGGCATGCACACGCTGCTCGTCGATCTCGATCCCCAATCGTGCCTCACCTATGCAATGGGCATCGACGCCGACTCACTGGAGTCGTCGGTGCACGACGTCATGCTTGGACGCACCACGGCCGGCAAGGCGCGGATCGAGCGGGAAGGTCCCAGTCTGTTGCCGTCCACGATCGACCTCGCCGGTTCGGAAATCCATCTCCTCACCAGGACCGGCAGAGAGCACGTACTGGAACATGCGCTGAAACCGCTGCGGTCCGAGTATGACCTCGTGCTAATCGACTGCCCTCCTTCACTCGGACTGCTGACGATCAACGCGCTCACTGCAGCAACCCACCTCATCATCCCAGTTCAGCCGGAAACGCTGAGCCGCCGCGGTGTCGGCCAGCTCCTCGAAACCGTCGAAGATGTCCGCTCCTACACCAATCCGAGCCTCGAAGTGCTGGGAGCGATCGTCACGATGTTCGACGGCCGCACGAATCTCGCGCGTCGCGTTCTCGAAGAGCTGCCGGAAGCATTTGGTATCGAGGTGCTGCCTCCCCCGATTCCCAAGACAATCCGAATCGCCGAGGCCCCCGAGTATGGGCAGACGGTCCTGACCTATGCTCGCACGTCGAAGGCCGCGGAGGCATACCGACAAGTGGCGGAGTCGATCAAGGAGCGGCTGTGAGAGAAGACCCGCAGGGCAAGCGGTCTCTGTTCGAGATGCCTCCCGTGGATGTCGGCTCCTCCGACGAGGGTCGAGATGCGGCATTCAACCACACGCCTCCCAGCGACGGAGTCTCGATCGAATGCTCCAAGTGCGGAGAGACGAGCCACGTGGCCCTGGTCGATGCCGTTGCCGGCATCGCGAAACTCACCGTGTGGATCCCGGGACCACGATTCAACCGGTGGATGACCTGCCCTGCATGTGACCGGCGAGCCTGGTGCCGGGTCAGGTGGATCTGAATGAGTCGACAGCAGACAGCTGGCGGCCGACAGCACTCAGCTCTCGGCCGGCCCGAACTGGTCGTCACCCTCGCGACGGCCGAGCCAGGCCAAGATCGCGCCGGCCAGGAATGGCGGGCCCAGCACGAGCCACAGGTAGCTCGGATTCCAGGTCAGCACTCCTGCAGCCGCCATGCAGACGGCCGCTCTCTTGGGATCCCGCTGCGAGATGGCAACGCCCCGCACCCCCACCACAAGCACAACGGCGACAAAGGCCGCGTATCCGACCAGTAGCGCTCGATCAGTGCCGGAGAGCGCCCCCCATACCTCCGGCATCATCAAGATGCGGGCTCCGTACACCAAGGCAAGCAGACCCACCACACTCCCGATGGTTGCGAGCACGAAAGCCACTTGCAGCTTCCAATTGTCAGCCATGTTCGAGCAAGGCTAGATCGACTGCACTCGCTCCTCAGAGTGGCTCGATTCTCTCGGACGACCGAGCCACGCGAGGAGCGCACCGACAAAGTAGAAGGGGCCAAAGAGGAGCCAGAATCTGCTGATCGTCACCCATCCTGCAATACCGGCGATCGCGAGATAGACCGCTGCCCGCATCGGCGCCATGCGGGCGATGGTCGCGCCACGTACTCCCAAGAGCAGCAACACCAGTGCGACGATGAACTGTCCCGCAACCAGCCACACATCGACACCCTCGAGCTGTCTCCACAATCCGCCGGCAGTGACCGCCGCCACTGCGAGGACCCATAGGCCGATGCCGAAAACGCTCCCGACGAATCCGAATACAGCTGCCGCTGAGAGTCTCCGATCGCGAGGTGTAGCCACGTCCACTCCGAGGCTACCGACTGCGATCGTCGATCAGACCGCCCAGGGAGAGGGAACCACTCGGCTCAGGGTTCCTCGCCGCACTGTTCAGCTTGCATCACGAACCAGCCATGGTCCGTTTTGCTCACGATCAAGCGTCCCAGCCGATTGCCCTCCGGGTCGGTGAGTACGAACGTGACCTCATCACCCGTTTCTTCCTCGATGGAAAGCCCGCCCTCGGGCCGGCCCCATCCTGTGAATGCCTCCGCAGCCGATTGGGGTTCGTTGTAGCCAACCGCGTCGGCAAGGAGG
>CAZBXV010000007.1:0-4352 GCA_964496205.1 uncultured Acidimicrobiia bacterium | reverse complement strand
ACTGCTGAAGGTTCAGACGGAACGCCGTATTGGGAGCAGGTCGTTGGGGGCACGGCATTCTTCGTCCTGCCCGACGGCGGATCCACGGATCCTTCCAGTCTGCGAGCGCTCGACGGCAGCGGCAGCGAGGTCTCTTCGACTGCCGGGACGAGTATCCGGCCCTTCGACTTGGGAATCTGCAGCCCAGAAGACGGCTGCTGACATCAGCTCTTCATCCAACCGGGTCGCCCGTAGCGGGCTCATGACAGCGCAACATGCAGGTCCGGGGATATGGTGTGGCAGGGTGGGCGCGGGTGAGTGGCCCGCTGCAAGGGGGTGCTGGTGGAAGGGGTTGAGTGTTGACGGATGGCCGTGTTGTTGGGCGTTGTCGGCTATGGGCCTGGGCCTGGTCTTGTTGGGGGTGTGGTGAAGCGTCTTCGGTGTGGTGGGCTGGTGGGATCGAGGTGGTAGCCGAGGGTGTGGATGACGACATGGTGGTGGTACCAGCAGACGGTGGCGAGGTTGTCTGGGTTGGTGGTTCCGCCTTGTGAGTAGGGGGTGATGTGGTGGGGTTGGAGTCGGTAGCGGCTGGTGCAGCCGTCGATGACACAGCCTTGGTCACGCCACAATACGAATCGTTTCAGACGTGGCGGGATCGCTGCTGTCCTCCTGCCGATGGCGAGTGGTTGTCCGTTCTCGGTGATGGCGGTGACTTCCACGGTGGCGTCGCAGAGGAGTCTCTCCAACGTGGCGGGTCCGATTCTGGGTCCGGCAGCAACCTGAGTTCGCACCCCAAATTGTGAAGGACGTGTGTTGGTGCCCAGTTGAGCGTGGTGGGTGGCATCAACGAATACGGATATCACACTGGAGGGACCATCTCCACCTTGGTTGGTGCACACGGCTACCAAGGCGTCGGCTCGTCGTTGTGTACGGGTGTAGACGGCGCCGGGCGGTGGGGGTGGGAAGGTGTCGGCGGTGTCGGTCAGGACCTTGTCGACGAGTGCTCCTTCGTGTCCGGGGAGTTGTCCCCAGAGACGCCAGGTGGTGTGGTCGAGGTTGGGTTGCATGACCAGATGGCGACTGTCGTAGGTGTCTCGTTCTTCAACGGGGGTGAGGACCCGATCGTGTGCGATCAGGCGACGCAGGCCGGCGATGTCGAAGCTGCGTGATCCTTCGATCTCGTCGGGTGTCGGGTTGGTCAGTCGGATGAGTTCGGTTGCCCTGTCGAAGGTGAGGCCACCGTCAGCCAACCCGTCGGTCACTGCGGAAGCATTCGTGTGGACCATGCGGGTCAACAGCCGTGCGGTTTCGGGTGCGACATCCAGCCTGGAGGCGGTCCATTCGGTCAGGGTGCGGCAGCCGTCTGCCAGGGGTGTTTGCCGCCGGTCGACTTTGGCCAACAACTCGACTTGTGCTGCTCTCAGTTGGCCGATCGTTGTCTCGATCTCTACCAGTGTGGTTTCGATCCGATCCGTGGTCTCCATAGGGTGAACGTATCAGCCGGGTGTGACAGAAACGCCTGTTGGAACATGACGAAACGCAACGTTTCTTGTTGGCTTGCCACCCCTCTACCCCCTCGGGCCACCCAGCCCGGCGGCCCCGCTGGGGGAAGAAACGACGACCTGACCGGCGCCGCCGGAGGCGGCAGTATCCCGTCGGAGAGAAGAGACCTCCACGCAACCCAGCCGGGCTCGCCCCATGGTCTCGCAGTACGTCGCGCTGCGCCGGGCGAGTTGGGGACGAGAGGAACCGGAGCGACCCAAGCGCTCATCCAGTTCACTCCGCCAGCTCGAACCGGCGGTTCTCGCGGCGAAGTAGGCTGGTCGGACCGAACCGCGCAGACCGCGGGGCCGGGCGCCGTCCCCGCACGAGACGAGGAGCTGATCAGATCATGGGCCACACTTTTGGACCGCGACGAGCCACGTGGACAGAGGTATCGACGGACGCTGTGCCCCAGGATCTCCAGCCTCTCGAACGGTTCGACGAGATCTACCGGGCGTTGTGTGCGGTGCTGTTCAACTACGCGCAGTCGGGACATCCCGGCGGCTCGGTGTCGTCTGGACACATTGTCTCCGGACTGTTGTTCGAAGGAATGGACTACGACCTTGGAGACCCCAATCGACTGGACCAGGACCTCATGTCCTACTCGGCAGGACACAAGGCGCTGGGCCTCTATGCAATGTGGGCGCTGCGTGACGAAATCGCACGGATCGCACGGCCCGATCTCCTCCCCGCCAACGAGAAGCTCCGACTCCGTCTCGAGGACCTTCTCGGGTTCCGACGCAACGGGACCAGGACCACACCCCTGTTCCGAAAGTTCCACGCCAAACCGCTCGACGGGCATCCGACGCCCGCAACACCATTCGTGAAACTGGCCACTGGGGCATCCGGCATCGGTGTAGGCACGTCACTCGGACTTGCCCTCGCGGCAGCCGATGCGTTCGGAGCCGATGCCCCCTACGTGCACCTCATCGAAGGAGAAGGCGGCCTGACGCCGGGTCGTGTTGCCGAGGCTGCCGCGTTCGCTGGTACCTCAGGGCTATCGAACGCCGTCATGCACGTCGACTGGAACCAAGCAGCGATCGACTCTGACACCGTTACCCGCGAAGGGAACGTCCCCGGCGACTACGTGCAGTGGGACCCGCGAGAGTTCTTCTACCTCCACGACTGGAACGTCATCGACGTGCCGAACGGGTTCGACTACGGACTCGTACTGGCCGCCCAGAAGAAAGCTGCCGAGATGGACAACGGGCAGCCGACGGCGATCGTCTACCGCACCACGAAAGGATGGAAGTACGGCATCGAAGGCCGCAAGTCCCACGGTGGTGGCCACCCGATGTGCAGCGACGCGTTTCGCGAGACACAGCGTCCGATCTTCGGTGAAGAGGCGTTCGACTGGCCGACGCCGGATCCGAAAGACGCCGTCGCAGTGGAGGCCGCCCAGTGGGCCACGCTCGAACGGTATCGGACCCTCCTCGAAACCGACGACATGACCAAGGTGATGGCCGATCGGCTCGCCGAAGCCAAGGACCGTCTCGATGCTCGTGGTCGAGTGTTCCGCGCAGGAGTCCCGCAGGTCGATCGTGTCTACGCTGCGGCAGACCCGGCAACGGTCCCCGGTGAGATCGCTGTCAAACCCGGCGACAAGCTTGCCCTGCGCCAGGCACTCGGCAAAGCACTCGGCTACCTGAACCGCCAGTCAGGTGGGGCGCTCCTCGTCGGTGCAGCCGACCTGCTCGGCTCCACGGCCATTTCGATCGCGGCGGAGGGATTCCCCGCCGGCAACTACCACCACACGGCCAACCCAGATGCGCGTTCGATAGCAGTCGGTGGCATCTGCGAGGACGGGCTGTCGGCGGTACTCGCCGGCACATCGGCGTTCGGAGTCCACATCGGCTCGGTGGCTTCGTACGGAGCCTTCCTCGCGGCCCTGGGCCACATCTCGGCGCGGCTCCACGCGATCGGCAACCAGATGCGACAGGAGACCGACCCGGGCCCATACCGTCCGTTCATGCTCGTCAACGCACACGCAGGCCTCAAGACCGGCGAGGACGGGCCCACACATGCCGATCCCCAAGCGCTGCAACTTCTTCAAGAGGACTTCCCCCGCGGCTTTGCCGTCACCCTCACGCCATGGGAGCCTGCAGAGGTCTGGCCACTGCTTTCAGCAGCCCTTCAAGCCCGTCCGGCAGTCCTTGCACCGTTCGTGACGCGGCCTGGCGAGGTGGTGCCGGATCGCGAGGCGCTGGGCCTCGCCCCCGCCTCGATGGCAGCCAAAGGCATGTACAAGCTGCGGTCGGCCGGAGGATCGCCTGATGGCGTTCTCGTGCTCCAGGGCTCGGAAGTGACGTACGCGTTCGTCACCGAGACACTCGGCCTGCTCGACGAAGCAGGCATCGATCTCGACGTATACCTCGTCACTTCGTCTGAGCTGTTCGACCTGCTCCCGGCAGACGAACAGGCGGCAATCTTCCCCGAAGATGTCGCCCAGAAAGCGATGGGCATCACGGGCTTCACACTGCCTACGATGTACAAGTGGATCCGCAGCGATCTGGGGCGCGCCCACACGCTGTACCCATTCCGGAAGGGTCACTACCTCAGTTCGGGCGTCGGCGAGATGGTCGTCCACGAGGCCGGACTCGACGGTCCGGGCCAGCTCGAAGCGATCAAGGCCTACGTCGCCGATCTCGGGAAGTGAAGCGACCAGCGAGAGAACCTATCTCGCTGCACGGTCTCGCGGTGACTCCAGCCGCGCTCTGACCGGGAGCTGGAGATTGACGACTGAGGACGGCCGTGACCCGGAGAGTCACGGCATCATACGATCCTTCGATCGGTCGCCCAGCGAGTCAACTCGTACCGGGATGACAGCTGGA
>CAZBXV010000006.1:0-62738 GCA_964496205.1 uncultured Acidimicrobiia bacterium | reverse complement strand
CGACATCGATATTCCTCCGGCGAACTCGCCGGGCGCCCTGTTGATCGTGGAGGTCTTTGGTTGCCGATGCCGCCCGATTCGGGGAACCGGTGTTGGTGATTGACCAGCCGTCGTCGATGGCGCAGTTGTTGTTGACAGTGGCTCGGGAGATGAAGATCCCGGTGGCGTGGTCGCGACGGACTTCCACGGACCAATCGAGGGGACTCTGAAAGAGCGGAAACCCCCGTCTCCCAGGGGTTTCTCGCCGTGGGCGATACTGGGATCGAACCAGTGACCTCTGCCGTGTGAAGGCAGCGCTCTCCCGCTGAGCTAATCGCCCGGAATGTGGGATGATAGCCCCGAAGCCGACAGCCAAGGAAAGGAAGCTTCACGATGGACCAGCTCGTTCAGCTCGTCGCCGAGAAGACCGGCCTGGGTGCGGACAAGGCCAAGGAAGCGGTGGACGCCGTCCTGTCATTTATCAAGGAGAAGCTCCCCGCTCCGATCGCCGGACAGATCGATTCTTTGCTTTCGGGTGGCGCCGATGCCGCAGGCGGCCTGCTCGAAAAGGGCAAGGACGCGATCGGGGGCATCTTCGGCGACAAGTGAACCCCCGGGAGTTCGAGCGGGTCGTCGATGCGGCCATCAATGACATCCCACAGGGAATACTCGATCGGATCGACAACCTCGTAATCGTTGTCGAGGACGCTCCGACTTCCGAACAAGACCCGACAGGAGAGCTCCTCGGCCTGTACGAGGGAGTCTCCCTCGATGAACGAGGCGACTACTGGGGGGCTCTCCCCGACCAGATCACCATCTTCCGTCTGCCGCATCTGGCACTTGGCCTTTCACATGCAGACCTGCGTGTCGAGATCAGGCGCACCGTTCTCCACGAGATAGCCCATCACCTGGGCATCGACGACGACCGGCTCCACGATCTCGGTTGGGACTGAAGCCCGGCCACCAACGTTGCTGGGGCGTCCGCTACGAACGACGCCGCGTTTGCGCAATGCCGGCGCGACGCAGCACCTCGGCGGAGACGCCAATCTCACGCCACGCCGAATAGCTGATGCCCTTCCGCTCCGAGTAGCCCTTCGCCGTGCCGATGAAACCCGCTTCCAGGTCGGCAAAGTCGGCTGCATCTGCAATGGCTGCCAGTGCATCGAGGGTCTCCAGCCGCTGCTGAACCAGATCGACTCGCTTCAACGGATCCGCTTCAGACCCGATCTTGGTCTCTAAACCAGCAAGCTTGCGCTCCAGTGACTCCTTGGTAATAGGCCGTCCGGGGCGCCTTGCACCAAGGGCCTCCAAGTAGCGTTTGATCGACCTGCTTTCTCTCCTACCTTGGGCAAGCGCAGCCTTGTGTTCTTCAGACATCGCCATCGGCAATCCTTCCTACTCAGACGCGCGTAGTCTGCCACGCTTAGATGCATAGGGGAGGAATTATCTCGTGCCAATTTGAGGAATGGGAACATCACGAACGCATGAATGGACCCATCTTCGCCCGGCGAGAGCCAGCAGAACACGGTGATTGTTCACGCGAGGAGATCTGGTGGGCGCTAGAGGATTTGAACCTCTGACCTCTTCCGCGTCAAGGAAGCGCTCTCCCCCTGAGCTAAGCGCCCGGAGCGGCGAGTATAGACCTCGCCGTTGGAGGCGACGACCGGAATCGAACCGGTGTACCGGGTTTTGCAGACCCGTGCCTCGCCACTCGGCCACGTCGCCAGACCATCGCACAAGGAGGGCGATCCAGGTCGCCCTGCCGAGCGGAAGACGGGGCTCGAACCCGCGACCTCAACCTTGGCAAGGTTGCGCTCTACCAACTGAGCTACTTCCGCGTGGGCCGGTAGTGTAGCGGCTCCCCGCCATCACCTGCCCGTCGAACCGAACCCCCCTGAACCACGAGATGAGTCGGGTAGAGCGTCCACCTCGACGAACTCGGCCACGACCACTGGAACGACCACGAGCTGCGCGATACGATCCCCGCGGGCCAGTCGAACCGGCTCGGTACCGTGGTTGATGAGCACCACCTTCACCTCGCCTCGATACCCGGCGTCGATGAGCCCCGGGCCGTTGACCACACCGATACCGCCCCGAATCGCCAGACCACTTCGCGGCACGACCAGGCCCGCATGATTGTCGGGGATCGCCACTGCGATACCCGTCGGAACCAGGATCCGCTCCCCGGGCCCCAGGAGCGTGTCCTCGCGTGCATACAGATCGACGCCGGCGTCGCCAGGGTGCGCTCGCTGCGGTGCAGGTAGTTCCGAATCGAGTCTCGTGAAGCTAATGTCCATATGGAGTAAAGGGCTTATGCGGGCGGAGGCGCACAACGGAGTGTCGCGTGCCAGACGCCTACTGTACAACGTGCGACCGCAAGGTCACCCTTCTTCCCACTGGTCGCTGCCCCGAAGGACACCTTGTTCGTCGCCAGAAGGGGGGCAAACACCGCGCCCCATCCTCGGGATGGTTGGCTCGGCCCGTGCTCTCGAAACCCCCACGCCGTTCACCACCGGCCCATGCGCGAACTCCTCAGTCGAATCACCCGCGCCCGAGCCTCGCACCGCTTCCCGAGCCCAAACGGACGCCCGTCGTGGCCGCTGCCCAGCCACCACTGTGGATTCGCTACGACTCGACGCTCGTGGAGTTGTTTGGGTTCTCCGAGCAACGCCCCCTCGAGAGCGCGACCTCCCTGCTCACCGAACCCGCACCCCCAACGCCCGCTCTACAGACGATGCCATCGCTGCGAGACCTCCATCGTCCGGACGACAGACCAGGAGACACCACCGCGCTGGTAACACGTCTCTGGGAGGTCACAGAGACCGCCCCACTGATCGATGATTGGGAACCCGACACCTTCAACACCCTTGCAACGTCAACTCGCATGTTTCGATGGCCGATCATCGTCGCTGCCGTCGCGCTCTTGCTCGGAGGACTCGGACTGATACAAGCCGCCAGCGTCATCCCCGACCGGGCGGCTGCCGACACGACCAACGCCTATCACGCCTCGATCGCCGACTACTCGTCGGCGGTGCCGGGGGCACGGGCAACGATTGCCGTTGTCACCGACCCAACCTCGGATACCGCCTCTCTCTCCGATGCCGCCGTCTCACTCTCATCGTTCGACGACAGTGCTCGGGACACCTTCGAGGTTGCCGCCGAACCAATGCCGTCGGTGCCCTTCTTCGTGTCGACCGCCCCGCTCGACGCCCTCACACCGATTCGACAGTCGATGACCAACGCCGCCGACGCCGGTCTCACGCTCGAGAATCGCATCGGCGCAGTATTGAGCTACCGCCTCCTCACCGCGCGCTCCTTCCAACTCCCGTCCCTTCCCACTTCGGCCACCCAGGATGACATTGCCGCACTCGGAGTGGATTTGGGTCTTGCGTTGACGACAACCAACGCCGCGCTCTCGGACCTGCCCGACGAGCTGTTCTTGGCCGACCACAAGACGGGTGCACTTCAGTTGGCTCAGCGCTTTGAAGACTGGCAAGTCGAGTACTTCGAAGCGCTCCGCAGCGGCGACACGACACAGGCCGAGGACTTGATTCGGGAGCTGACACAACGCATCGATGCGCTGAATCTCCAGCTCGACAGCTCGCTCGCAGCCATCGGAACCTGGGCCAACACCCAGCTCGACTCGCTCCAGACCCAGCTCGCCCGAATCGACACGTCTTTCTGATTCCTTCCGAGAAGAACCTTCAGGTGTCCCCTCGACGCTGCAGCTCAGCCAGTTCCCGTTCGAAGTCGCCGGTACCCTCGAACTCCTTGTACACACTCGCGAATCTGAGGTATGCCACCTCGTCCACCGCCGCCAGCTGCTCCAGAACGGCCCTGCCGATGTCATCAGACGAGACCACCCTGCCGCTTGCTTCCGCCGCGGTTCGGACTGCGGACACCATCCGATCACGCTTCTTGTCATCGACGGGACGGTCCGCAAGAGCGTGCTCCAGGCCAACCCTCACCTTGTCGAGATCGAACGGTTCCCTGTGCCCGTCGCGCTTTCGAACGATCAGGGGAACGTCCGCACGCTCATAGGTCGTAAAACGAAGCCCACAGGATTCGCACACCCGGCGTCGCCGGATCGCCGTACCGGAATCGACCGGCCGACTGTCGATCACTCGGGTCTCATCGACCGAACAGAACGGACACTGCATGACCCCCGAAGGGTACCCGGCCTCTCGGGGTGCCACCATCCGCGCCGTTATCCCACGCTTGGGACGACCAGAAGCTCACCTGGGTAGATGATCGACCCTCCGAGCTCGTTCAGGCGCTTGATCTCGTAGACGGTCACCCGCACATCTCCGCCGACCGGCGTGACGGTCTGCGCGATGTTCCACAGGGTCTCTCCAGAGACCACCCGATGCTGTTGAGTAGCGCCCAGCTCGTCATGTGCCCCGGAGGCTCCGACGGCATTCGCGAGCAGGAGGAAGAAGATCACGATGAGTGTGAGGAGAACCGCAGCCCTTTGCAGGGTCTTGGTATTCATCGTCATGTCCGCTCCCTCCTGTACTCGCCGGTGCCTCTCACCGTGTCGCCACCCTACGGACCGGGTGTGACAGATTTGCCACCCGAACGTCTGTTCGTGTGCAGAGAATAGATCGAACATGTGTTCGCTGTCAAGGTCGAACATATGTTTGGATCGTGAGATCCGGGTCGCTAGGGTGGGAACGTACGTTCGAGGAGGAGCACATGGAGGATCTGACTGGTCGTCAGAGGGAGATTCTCGACTTCATCACGTCGACGGTCGCAGATCGTGGATACCCGCCTTCGGTACGAGAGATAGGCGACGCACTTGGCCTTCGCTCCCCTTCTACGGTGCACAGCCATCTCTCGTCTCTGGTGCGCGCCGGCCACATCAAGCGTGATCCCGCCAAACCACGGGCCATCGAGGTCGTCGATGCTCACCACCATCGCGTGCACCGTTCCGCGACTCGCGACGTCCCGCTCGTCGGCAGCATCGCTGCGGGCATGCCGATTCTCGCCGACGAACAGATCGAAGAGGTGCTCACGCTGCCCACCGAGTTCACGGGCCAAGGTCCCGTATTCCTGCTGAGAGTCCGGGGTGACTCCATGGTTGAGGCCGGCATTCTCGACGGCGACTATGTCGTGGTACGTAGCCAAAACGTCGCCGAGAACGGACAGATCGTCGCGGCACTCATCGATGACGAGGAGGCGACGGTCAAACGATTCTCGCGTCGAGGAAGAGCGGTCGTGCTCACTCCGGAGAATCCCAACTACGAGGAGATGGTGTTCACGGAAGGCGTCCAGGTCCTCGGGAAGGTTGTTGCCGTTCTTCGGGCGATCTGAACCCAAGGACATGTCGCGAAAGCCGGCTTGCCTCGGCCCGTCCAACCCGCACCTTCATTCGCACCCCATCCTGTCGGTACTCCTCCTCCAGAACGTCGGCCACCCGATGCAGTCGCTCGACATCGCTCCCGAACGGAACGAGCACCTCGAGTGTCTCGAACCCGCCGGTCACCATCTCCCACATTCGTTCTGCGAGCTCCGACATCCCACTTCCTGTAGCAGAGGACACCACCGGTGCGTCGGGATGCAGCATCCGAAACGTGCCCACCCCGAGGTCTTCCTTCGTCCCGACGAGTAGTTCAGGCAGCTCTGACGCTCCGATCTCATCCAGGACCGTTCTCACCGCCTCGATGTGGCGTTCGCTTTCCTCGTCGTTCATGTCGACCAGGTGCACTACCAGGTTCGCTTCGGTGACCAGCTCGAGTGTCGATTGGAACGCTTCGACGAGCTGGTGCGGAAGTTTCCTCACGAACCCGACGGTGTCGGTGACGAGCATCTCGCGTCCGCCCGGCAGCACACATCGGCGTGTTGCCGGATCGAGTGTGGCGAACAACCGGTCTCCGACAAGCACCGAGGCACCTGTCAGTGCATTCAGGAGACTCGACTTGCCCGCGTTCGTATACCCGACCAAGGCCACAACGGGAAGCGTCGTTCGTCCGCCGCGTTTGACTTGACGGGTCCTCTCTACGTCGGTCAGATCGCGCCGGAGCGTCGCCATCTTTCCCAGGATCCGTCTCCTATCAGTCTCCAACTGGGTCTCGCCGGGTCCCCTCGTTCCGATGCCTCCACCCAATCGGGACATCTCCACCCCCCTGCCACGCAGACGCGGCAGCAAATACTGAAGCTGTGCGAGTTCGACCTGGAGACGACCCTCCCTGCTTTGCGCATGAAGGGCAAAAATGTCGAGTATGAGGGCAGTCCTGTCGAGCACGCGAACCCCGAGCGCATCGGTCAGATTCCGTTCTTGGGCAGGAGTGATTTCCTGATCGAAGACGACCACATCCGCGTCGAGATCCTCGGCCATCGCCTCGAGTTCGGCCAGCTTGCCCGTTCCGACAAGCGTCGCCGGATTCAAACGCTTCAGGCGCTGGACGGTCGTGCCGACAACCGTCGCTCCGGCCGTGTCGGCGAGGCGCTCCAACTCATCGAGCGAAGCCTCCTCCTCGGTGACGGCAGCAACGAGAATCGCACGTTCACCCATCCCACTCCCCCTCGAACACAACGGTTGCGGGACCACTGATCCAGGCCGTGCCGGCCTCCAGACGGACCCCGAGATCGCCGCCCGGCAGCCGCACCGTGGCGTCCGCTTCCGCTCGTCCCTCCGCGAATGCGGCGCCCACGGCGGCCGCCGCGCCGGTACCACATGCGAGCGTTTCGCCAACCCCGCGCTCCCAGACCCGCACCTCCAACAGCGATGGGGTGCGAACGGTCAAAAACTCCACGTTCACCCCTCCCGGAAACGCCCTTTCCAGCGTTGGTCCCACATCCTCCACCGCTGCGAGAGACGGATCCTCAACTTGAACCACAACATGAGGGTTGCCGACGTTCACTTCATGAACGACCGTTCCGCCCACTTCACTGCGCGTTCCGGCCGTCTGAACCGGTCCCAGCTCCACGGTGATCGCACCGTCACCGATTTCCACTCGACGCGGGCCGACGACCGTTTCCACGACGAACCCAGAACCCTCGACCAGACCACGGCGAGACGCATACAACGCGACGCAGCGCAGTCCGTTGCCACACATCTCCGCCGGCGATCCGTCTGCGTTCCAGTACTCCATCCGAACGTGCCCCGAATCGATGGGAGAAACGACGAGGACCCCATCGCCACCGATTCCCCGGCGCCGATCGCAGATGCGGCGGATCACGTCGTGAGACAGGGCCATCGGCCCCTGAAACACGACGAAGTCGTTCCCCAGCCCCTCCATCTTCGTGAACTTCATCCGTCTGCCTCCTCGATCACCGAGCAGACGTGCCGGTACAACGCGTCTGGATCGTCATCCCACGGTACCCAACGGATTCTGGGATCGCGGTGGAAATACGTTCGCTGATGCTTCGCGAGACGCAAGGTGGCTCTCCACGCATCCTCGAGTCCCTCACCGAGCGACGTCTCACCTCGTACAACCGGAAGCAGCTGCTTGTAGCCAACGGCCTGCGATGCGGTCCGGCCAAGACGTGGGGCCAGGCTCTCGACCTCGTCCACAAGGCCATGGCGAGCCATTGCGTCGAGCCGACGGCGCACCCGTGCCGACAGCGCCGGACCCGGGTCGAGTCCCACGGCGGTGAACGGAAAGCGACTCTGATACGCACGCACGGCTTCGGCCTCGGGAGTCCTGAATCGACTGGTCGGTGTCTCTCCTGTGATGCGGTAGATCTCCAACGCCCTCGCAACGCGCCTCGGGTTCGCGAGATCGACCACCCGATCGACCTTCGGATCGATCCCTCGGAGCTCCTCTACACGCAGACCGGCCGGGAGACCGTCGATCTCGGCCCGCACCCTTGGATCGGATGGAGCGAAGCTGAGTGGGTCCACGACCGCCCTGAAGTGCAGTCCTGATCCTCCCGCGATGACGATGTCCCTGTCCAAGACCTGTCGAGCCTGCGCTTGAAACTCGGCCGCTGTGAACTCGTCTTCCGGGTCGACGACGTCGATCATATGATGTCGCACTCTGCTGCGCTCGCGCACATCGGGCTTCGCCGTTCCGATGTCCATGCCTCGATACACCTGCATCGAATCCACGGATAGGATTTCGGCGTCCCGATCCTCTGCCAAACGCAGCGCAATCTCGCTCTTGGCCGATGCCGTTGGTCCGAGAATCGCGAGTATCAGCGCACCACCCCCATCAGATGGTGCGGATGCGCACTCATGATCTCGACATCCAGGAAGGTGCCCGCAGGGAACACGCCGGGCACGTGCACGACTCTGTTCCCGGACGTCCTCGTCGCCGCCATCGTCGGGTCCTTCTTCGAAGGCCCCTCTGTCAAGACCTCAACCGTTTTGCCCACCTGTTCGAGGTTCCTCTCGAACACGATCCTGTTCTGAAGCTCGATCAGACGCTCGTAGCGGCCCTGTACGACTTCGGGGTCGACGAACTCATCCTCCATCTCGGCAGCGGCCGTTCCCGGGCGCGCCGAGAAAATGAAGGTGAACGCATGGTCGAATCGAGCGGCCTCCATGACATCCATCGTTTCTCGGAAGTCGGCGTCGGTCTCCCCAGGGAATCCAACAATGACATCGGTCGAAACCGAGAGATCCGGCACATAGGAACGGGCCATTGCGAGCCGGGCCATGAATCGTTGCACGTTGTACCCCCGGTGCATCGCCGCGAGTATCCGATCCGAACCGCTTTGGAGGGGAAGGTGAAGCTGGTCACACACCGCTTCGGTCTCGGCCATGGCCGAGGCGACGTCCTCTCGGAAATCTGCGGGATGTGGGCTCGTGAAACGGATTCGTCTGATCCCATCGATCTCGCCGACACGCCTGAGGAGATCGCCGAAGATCGGACGGTGCCGTCCATCCAGCGCGAGATCCCGCCCATAGGTATTGACGTTCTGGCCGAGCAACGTCACCTCCACGACGCCCTCGGCCGCCAGCGCCTCGATCTCGGATGCGATGTCGCCGGGTCGTCTGCTGATTTCGGGCCCTCTCACCGACGGAACGATGCAAAAGGTGCACGTGTTGTTGCAGCCCACCTGGATCGTCACCCATGCCGAATGAGGCTGCCGTCGGCTTGCCGGAAGAAGTGATGGCAGTGTCTCCATCTCGTCGACGACTTCTGTAACCCCACCTTTGGCCTTCGCGACATCCATCAGATCGAGGACCCGTTCCAGGTTGTGCGTCCCCATCACCACGTCTACCCACGGTGCGCGTTCTCGCACCAGGTCCCTGTCCTTCTGCGCTGCGCATCCACCCACGATCAGGGTCGCGTCCGGGTGTCGATCTTTGAACGTCTTGAGCTGTCCCAGATTGCCGTACAGACGGTTGTCAGCGTTCTCACGGATCGTGCACGTGTTGATGAATACGACATCTGCGTCCTCGAGGTCGCTCGCCGGCTCCATCCCGTCCATCTCGAACATCCCGGCAATCCGTTCGCTGTCGTGTTCGTTCATTTGACAGCCGAACGTCCTGATGATGTAGCGCCCTCCCGCGCGGGGTGCGCCGTTCATCGGGCGTAGTCGGTGACGCGTAGCTCCCTGATGACCGTCACTTGAATCTGTCCCGGATATTGAAGGTCCTCTTCGAGCCGTTTCGCGATGCGGCGAGCCAGATCGGAGGCCGCGAGATCGTCCACCTTGCCCGGATCGACCACTACCCGCACCTCCCTGCCGGCCTGCATGGCGAAGACCTTCTCGACCCCCGAGAAGTCGTAGGCCAGTTCCTCGAGCTTCTCGAGACGACGAACGTACGACTCCAGGGCCTCCCTCCGCGCACCGGGGCGGGCAGCCGATACCGCATCTGCCGCTTGCACGATCACCGCCAGCACCGTGCGAGGTTCCACCTCGTTGTGGTGCGCTTCGATGCCGTGCACCACCGCCGGATCCTCCCCGAACCGCCTCGCGATCTCGGCCCCGATGAGGGCGTGTGACCCATCGACCTCGTGGGTCACCGCCTTTCCGAGGTCATGAAGCAGGGCTGCGCGCTTGACCGGACCCGGGTCGATTCCGAGTTCCGCGGCGAGCATCGAGGCGATGTGAGCGCACTCGACCAGATGCTTGAGCACGTTCTGCCCGTACGAGGTCCGGTACTTGAGCCGGCCGAGCAACGTCACCAGTTCGGGATGCATCCTCGAGATGCCTGCCTCGACCAAAGCCCATTCGCCTGCATCCCGGACAGATTCCTCAACCTCCGATCGAGACTTCTCATACATCTCTTCGATGGAGGCGGGATGAATACGACCATCCTGCACCAACCACTCCAGGGTGAGCCTCGCCACCTCCCTTCGAACAGGGTCGAACGACGACACGGAGACCGCCTCTGGCGTGTCATCGACGATGAGGTTCACACCGGTGATCGCTTCGAATGCTCTGATGTTGCGGCCTTCACGGCCGATGATTCGACCTTTCATGTCGTCCGTCGGCAGTTCCACCACCGAGACGGTCGACTCTGTCACCACTTCGGCGGCCAGGCGCTGAATCGCCGTTGCGAGGATCCTGCGTCCGCGACGATCCGCCTCCTCTCTCGCCTTGATCTCCATGTCGCGCACGAGCACCATCGCCTCCCGGCGAGCTTCGTCTTCAACTTGATGGAGAAGGTTCGACTTGGCAGCGTCGGCATCGAACCCCGCCAAACGTTCAAGTTCCGATCGAGCTTGCTCGTGAATCTTCTCGGTCTCCACACGCAGCCTTTGGGCCTCGTTCTCGCGCGTGATCAGCAGATGCTCACGTTGTGCAAGGTTGGATGCACGCTGCTCCAAGGTCTGCTCTCGCTGGGTCAGGCGTTCCTCCGACGCGTTCAGTTCGATCTTGCGGTGCCCGAGAGCGGCCTCCTCACGATCCCTGTATGCCTCGGCTTTCGCACGAGCTTCCTCCTCCCCCCTGCTGAGCAGCTCCTGCGCCTCGATTCGGGCCTTTGAGAGAAGTCCTTCGGCGGTCGACTCCGCATTGGCGCGTGCGATGCCGGCCCGATACTTCGCGCCGAGGAAACCGAGGAGTCCCCCAACCGCCAGGCCCACAGCCCCGACGATGTATTCCATGTTTGATTCGCTTTCCCAGGGCATTCAACGACGCAGGTGCCGAGCCTGACGGCTCGGCACACACACTCCCGATAGCTGCGACAGATCAACGTCTACGGTGTCGCGACCGGTGTACTCCCTTGGTTGAATGCTCGCTGGTTGTTCTCGTATGTTTCAATTCGTATATGTGTGTGCGTGCGTTCATCGTACCGTATGAACCCCCGGCGCGCACCCATCAATCTTCCCGGGCCTCTTCTTCCTCAGGGCTCGGTTCGATGAGACCGACCGCCTCAAACACCTTCGCCTGCAGTTGGACCGCGACCTCGGGGTTTTCTTCGAGGAACCGCTTGGCGTTCTCCCGTCCTTGCCCGAGCTGATCGTTGTCGTAGCTGTACCAAGCGCCACTCTTGCGAACGATTCCTTCATTGACCGCGACGTCCAGAAGGCTGCCCATCCGCGAGATACCTGACCCAAACATGATGTCGAACTCGGCCAGTCTGAACGGTGGGGCGACCTTGTTCTTGGCTACCTTGGCGCGCACCCTGTTGCCAATCGACTCCTGTCCGTCCTTGATCGTCTCGATCCTGCGGATATCGATCCGGACCGACGCATAGAACTTGAGCGCCCGCCCACCCGGAGTCGTCTCCGGAGAGCCGTACATCACGCCGATCTTCTCACGCAACTGGTTGATGAAGACCGCAGTAGTCCGAGATCGATGAAGGTTGCCGGTCAATTTGCGTAGGGCCTGCGACATCAGTCTGGCCTGAAGTCCGACGTGCGTATCCCCCATCTCGCCTTCGATCTCTGCTCGAGGCACCAGTGCCGCGACCGAGTCGACGACAACCACATCCAGTGCACCAGACCTGATCAGCATGTCGGTGATCTCGAGCGCCTGTTCTCCGGTGTCCGGCTGGGAGATGAGCAGTTCGTCGACATCGACACCCAGTGCCCTCGCGTACACGGGATCGAGCGCATGCTCCGCATCCACGAACGCCGCCACGCCGCCGTTTCGCTGCGCCTCGGCGATGATGTGCAGCGCGAGTGTCGTCTTGCCGCTGCTTTCTGGTCCATAGATCTCGACGACGCGGCCACGTGGAACGCCACCGATGCCCAGCGCGAGATCCAACGAGAGCGCTCCGGTCGAAATGGACGCCATCTTCTCTTGGACACCGTCGCCCATCTTCATGATGGCGCCTTTACCGAACTGCCGTTCGATCTGCGACATCGCCATCTCGATGGCCTTGTCTCGTTCCACCTGCTGCTCCCTTCTGGTTCTGTCCACACCGTACGGAGCCGGTGTGACAGAAAACATCCTAGTCGAACGTGTGTTCGACACCAAGGATGGTGCGCTCCATCCGTTCATAGGTGGGACCGCCTCGTCCGAGGTGACTTCGGATGATGTCGACTTCACGAACCGTCCACGCGATCTCCCGAAGCGGCGCCCTGTCAATCACGGCCCGCACGTCCTGATGGGGCCTGATGCGTGACAGCGTCAGGTGAGGGCGAAACGGTCGATCCTCGTGTCCCAGACCCGCGATCCCGGTGGCCTCCTCCGTTGCTACGGCCAGCCGCTCAAGACCCTCCGCTCCCTCGGCGAAGCCGACCCAGAGGACTGTCGCTCTCGCCGGTGAGGGAAACGCTCCAAGTGCCCCGAGGCGCACGCGAAATGGAGATCCGAAGTCGGCCTCTTCGAACGCTGCAAGGAGCCGCTCATAGGATACTTCGTCCGTGTCACCGAGGAATCTCAACGTCAGGTGCCAGTTCTGTGGTCTGACGACCTTGCCGGGAAGGCGCGTGTCCGACAGGAGGGACGCAAGCGCGTGCCTGGTCTCCTCCGGCAACGGGACCGCGATGAACAGGCGGCCTACCACCACTCCCCCGTGACTGCCAGCCGCACCAGGTGGAGCGCTGCCGTGGCCGTGTAGACCCGGACGCGTTCTCTGTCGCCGGGAAAACGCATCGTGCGTGCCTTCGTGCCTTCCGGCGTGTGCACCCCAATGATCATCGTGCCGACCGGCCGTTCCTGGGCATCGGGCCCTGCCGATCCCGTCACCGATACCACCACTTCTGCACCCAGGGTGGTCGCGGCGCCGTCGGCCATGGCAACGGCCGTTGATTCGCTCACGACGCCTTCGCGTTCAATCAAGGATTCCGGTACCCCGAGCATCCCCGTCTTGAGATCGGTGGCGTAGGTGACCACGGCTCCGCGAAAGGCGTTCGACGCGCCGGGCACCGACGTGATACGAGATGCGATCAGGCCGCCGGTCGCCGACTCGGCAGTGGCCAGATACCAGCGCCGCTCCTCCAGCAGACCCAGCACGATCACCTCGATCGTATCCTGATCGACCCCGAACACCCTCGAACCCAGACGCTCGCACACGACCTGTTCGATCGGCCCAATCAGCGCGTCTGCCTCGGCCTCGCTCGATGCTTTCGCCGTGATCCTCACCTTGATCTCGCCGCTGGACGCGAGGAAGGCGATGGAAGGGTTCGCTGGACCGTAGAGGTCGTCGAGCATCTCGGCGACTCTGGATTCGCTGGAACCCCAGGTGCGGATGAGCCTGCTCTTCACGATGCCTTGACCGCCGCCTCGCAGCCGAGGAAGGATTTCATGTTCGAGAAGGGCTTCCATCTCCTCGGGTACCCCCGGGACGGCGAAGACCTGGCATCCTTCGTGGACCAGAGCGAGACCGGGCGCCGTTCCCTTTGGATTCGGCAGGAATTCGGCACCCAACGGTCGCTCTGCCTGACGAAGGTTCGCCTCCGGCATGGTGCGACCGGCCGATGCGAACCGTGCGCGCAACCTGTCGGCGGCGCCTTGGACGAACTCGAGCTGGCGCCCCGTCGCTTCGCTGATCCCTTCCCTGGTGAGATCGTCCTGCGTGGGGCCGAGACCGCCCGTGATGATCACGGCGTCTGCCCTTCCAAGTGCAGCACGGATTGCGGTCGCGATGCGTTCGATGTTGTCACCGACGACCACCTGATAGTGAGCGTCGTGGCCCTCTTCGGCGAGACGGCGCCCTATGGTCGCCGCGTTTGCGTTGACGATCTGGCCTATCAACAGCTCGGTACCGACTGCAAGTACTTCGACGATCATCCGGCCACGATCCCTTCCAGATCGGGTCCGTACGCCGCCGTGATGCGAGCTTGGACGACCTGCCCTTGGATTCCTCTATCGAGTGTGATCATGCCGTCGATCTCAGGAGCCTCTCGGGCCGACCTGCCGACCGGGATTCCGTCTTCGATCTGGTCGATCAGCACTTCGATCGTCTGTCCCACGGTGCCGGCCCGCTTGCCGGCTGTGATCGTCTCCTGGATGGTTTGGAGATGGCGCGTTCGTTCAGCGATCTCCTCATGGTCGAGTCTGCCGGGCAACAGGGCCGCCGACGTTCCCTCCTCCGCCGAGTACGGGAAGAACCCCGCCCAATCGAGACCGGCAGCTTCGAGAAACCCTTCCAGGGTGCCCACGTCCGCTTCCGTTTCGCCCGGAAACCCGACGATGAAGCTCGAACGCAGCGCCGCGTCCGGTGCGGCCGCTTTGATGTCGTCGATGAGCCGCAGGTAGCGATCGGCGCCACCTGGGCGAGCCATCGCTCGCAGCAGGCGACGCTCCGCATGTTGGAGGCTGAGATCGAAGTACGAGGCGACCTTGCCATTGTCGGCGATCTCGCGAATGAGCCCGGGTCTGATTTCGGACGGATACAGATATAGCAAGCGGACCTTCCACAGTCCGGGCGTTTCGGCTACGGCGTGCACAAGGTCCACGATGCGCTCGGGCCGGTCCGTGTCGCGTCCGTAGGCGGCAAGATCCTGAGCAACGAGCACGATCTCGCGGACACCATCGGAAACCAAGCGTTCGGCCTCAGCGACGACATGAGCGATGGGCCTCGATCGTTGCCGGCCACGAAACGACGGAATTGCACAGAACGTGCAGGTCTTGTCACAGCCTTCTGCGACCTTCAGATACGCGAACGGCATCGCGGGGGCGCCCCGTCGAACCTCATGGAGGATGTCCATTGCGGAACTGTGCAACCGGACCCCTTGCCACCCCGTCATCCCCTCGACCGCTGGAATCAGTTCCGAGTATTGATCGATCCCGATCACTGCATCGACATCTGGAATGGCCTCGGCGATCTCCTGTCCGTACCGCTGCGCCATGCAACCGAGAACAACGAGCCTGGCCCCGGCTCTTCTGGCCTCCGAAAGCTCGAGGATGGTGTCGATCGACTCTCGCCTGGCGTCTTCGATGAACGCACAGGTATTGATCATGATCACATCGGCCTGTTCTGGAGCCGCCGCGTGAGTGAACCCGGCATCGCCGAGTACACCGTCGATCTTCTCCGAGTCAACCTGGTTTTTCGCACAGCCGAGGGTGGTCAGCCATACGGAGGGAGCGGCCATCGCCAAAGGGTACCTCTCCGCGAATAGACTGCAGTGTCGTGCCATCACTTGCACTCATCACAGGGGCTTCGCAGGGAATCGGACTCGAACTCGCCGAGCAGCTCGCGTCGCATGGGTACTGCCTCGTGATGGTTGGCCGCGACCCTCAGAATCTGGAATTGGCGGCGGCACAGCTCGAGTTGGATCAACCGTGCAACACGGTGACCTTCTGCTCCGATCTGTCTCAGCCCGGAGAGATCGATCGCCTCATCGCCATGCTCGACGATCAAGAGATCGAGGTGGAGGTACTCGTCAACAACGCCGCCTTCGGAGCGAAGGGCCCATTCCTCGACAGCAGCCTCGACACGCAGCTCGCGATGATCGATCTGAACGTTCGAACGATGACAGCACTCACCTACCGCATCGTCGGCCGGATGGTTGAGCGCGGCCACGGACGGATCCTCAATGTCGCGTCGAGTGCGGCCTTCGAGCCCGGTCCAGGGATGGCCGTCTATCACGCGACGAAGGCATATGTCGTATCGCTCTCACAGGCACTGTCGGACGAGTTGCAGGACACCGGAGTCACGGTCACCACTCTGTGTCCGGATCCCCACTCGATGGGCCTTCAGCTTCGCTCCGGCGTCGACTCGTCGCGTGTTGTGCAGGCAGCGATGATGAGCGCGCATGATGTGGCCGCCGTGGGTTTCGAAGCGATGATGACAGGACGCAGGCTCGTCGTACCCGGAGTATTGAACAAGGCGACCGTTGGCGTCGGCAAGGTCCTCCCCGGGCATCTCGCCACCCTTCTGACCAGACTGCTGCGTCGCAGCGAACGGCCCTAGGCGAGGAGAGCCTCCGGGTTCTCGAGGCTTTCGATGAGCGCCGTCATGAACGCTCGTCCCTCTCTCCCGTCGACAACGCGATGGTCGTAAGAGAGCGACAGCGGCACCATCGGGGCAATGGCGAGTTCACCATCTCGCACAACCGGGGCGTCTGTAGCGCGCCCAACCGACAGGATGGCTGTCGTTCCGTAGGGAATGATCGGAGTGCCAAACCCTCCGCCGACGGCTCCGATATTCGAGATCGTGAATGTTGCGCCGGCTATCTCGTCGGGCACCACACTCCGCTGCTTGGCGGCAGCGGAGAGGCGAGTGATCTCCTCTGCAAGACTCGTCAGATCGAGCGTGTCTGCAGCCTTGATCACCGGCACGATCAACCCTTCCTGCGTGTCGACGGCCACTCCTATGTCGTATCGCCGGTGCAGAATCAGACCGTCACCTTCGAGGGTGGCATTGAAGCTGGGGAACCGGACCAGGATGGGCACAACTGCCTTGATCACGAGCGTCTCGATCGGGAATGGTCGATCGTGGAGTCGTTCGAGGGTGGCCTTGGCGTCGAGGAGCGACGAGCCGTCGATGAGGTCGAAGGTGGTGACGTGCGGAATCTCCCTCCACGAACGCTCCATGTGTGCGGCGATGGTCCGGCGCAGGCGAGTCATCGGCACTCGCTCGTCGGCGTTTCCAGCCGTGCTCGGGGTCCCGCTCGCCGCTCGCTCCACATCCTCTCTCGTGATCGTTCCGTCTGGTCCGGTCGGCGTGACCTCTGCGAGGTCGACGCCGAGATCCCGTGCCAGTTTTCGAATGACGGGGAGTGCTTTCGCCTTGGCGGGTCGTTCTCCCTTGGCGGGAACCGGACGTGTCGCCGTGCCCGTCGGTTGAGCTGCCGGCGACGATGAGGTCACTTCGGATCGAGCCGGACGGTGGTGGGTGCCGCTGCCCGAAGGAGCGGTCTCACCAATGACGACGAGGACCGCACCTACCTTGATCGTGTCGCCTTCTTCGGCTCCATGCTCCTGAACAACGCCCGCAAACGGCGAGGGGATCTCGACGACGGCCTTGTCCGTCTCCACTTCAACGAGTGGAGCGTCGATCTCGACGAAGCCGCCGACGGGCACCAGCCATCGAACGACCTCGGCCTCCGTGAGGCCCTCCCCGATGTCAGGCAGGCGAAACTCCACTAGACCTCACAGCTCACGGCACCACCCTACTGGTACAGGGACTCCAGGTCGTCACCCCAGCGCCTCATCACTTCGCGTCGCTTCACCTTGAGTGTCTGTGAAAGGATGCCGTTCTCCTGCGTGAAGTCATCCTGAACGAGCACGAAACTCTTGACCCGCTCGTAGGACTTGATGCCTCGAGACGCGGTGTCGATCTCCTTCTGGAAGAGGTCACGAACCTCGGTCTCTTGCAGCAACGACCCTCTGTCGTCCGACGGGATCCCCCGCTCCTTCGCCCACTTGTCCAGCGCAGCGAAGTCCGGAACGACCAGCGCAACGTTGTGGGGACGATTGACGCCGTAGATCATCACATTCGAGATGAACGGTGACAGGCGAATCTGTTCTTCGATCGGCGTCGGAACGACGTACTTGCCCGTTTCGAGCTTGTACTGCTCCTTCACTCTGCCGGTGATGTAGAGGTACCCGTCCTCATCGAGGTGCCCGATGTCGCCGGTCCGGAACCCACCGTCCTCGGTGAACACCGCCTGGTTTTGTTCAGGGAGGTTGTGGTATCCACGCATGACGCAGTGTCCGTAAATGATGATCTCGCCGTCCTCGGGGTCGGCGGTCGCGACATGATCGAGCGCGATGCGGACGCCTGCAATAGCCGGACCGACCGAGCCGATCTTGCGCTTCTCGATGGGGTTCACGGTCGCCAGCGGTGACGTCTCCGACAGCCCATACCCCTGCAGCACGTCGATGCCGAGCGCGTCGACGAACTTGTTGACCTCGGGTGACAGCGCGGCCGAACCGCTCGCTGCGAGTTTCAGTCTGCCACCGAACCTCTCGCGCACCTTCGAGAACACGAGCGCGTCGAAGAGCCGGTGTTTCATCTCGACGACCGCACTGGTGCGGCCCTCCTCGGCCATGTCCATGCGCCTGTACTCGTTCGCGACAGCGGCGTCGAACAGCTTCTTCTTGACCCCGCCTTCCTCGGCCATGAGGGCGTTCACGCCGTCGTACACCCTGTTGAAGATGCGGGGAACGGCAATCAGGAGCGTCGGCTCGACCTCCATCAGATTGTCGGCGATCGTCGCCGGCGACTCGGCGAGCCCCATCGAGCCGCCCGCGGCCATCACGCCGTGGAGCTCGAGAGTCTGCCCAAAGCTGTGGGCCCACGGCAAGAACGACAGGGTTCGGTCGTCCGCGCTTATCGGCACCACCATGAGCTCGGCACTGACGTTGTCGGCGAGGTTCGCGTGTGTCAACTCGACACCCTTCGGATTTCCGGTCGTCCCGGACGTGTAGATGATGTCGGCGAGGTCATCCCTCGACACGTCGGCGATGGCCGCGGGCCTGCTCGAACCCGATGCGAGGAGTTGCGCGTAGGTCAGCCCGGAGTACTCGTCGGATGCGTCGATCACAACGACCGACTCCAACCCCGGGTGAGGGACGGATGCGACTCGCCTGTCGATGTCCTCGTTTGCGACGAAGAGCACCTTCGAACCGCAGTCGTCGATGATGTAGCTCCAGTCCTTCTCGAGCTGGGTTTCGTACATGGGGACGACCGTTCCTCCCAACATGTATGTCGCACCGGCGACCACGGCCCATTCGACCCGGTTGTTCGCGATGATCGACACCCGGTCACCGTGACCGACTCCGAGTCCTGCGAGACCGCCTCGCATCTGTTCGATCATCGAGCCGAACTGGGCGTACGTGATCCACTGCCAAGCAGCGCCTGTCTTCGTGCCGAAGGCGGGCCGATCACCGAACTCCTTGAAAGCTTGCTGGTAGATGTCGACAAGGGTTCCAAAACGGCGTATCAGTTCGGTCATCGCTCCTCCTGCGGGCGTACCACCAGCATAGGTTGTCAGACGATTCGAAACCGCTCAAGAACCGGCCCGTTTCTGCCGATGTTCTCGGTTCGAAGCGAAGGGAGACACGCATGGGGGCCGCCTCCAGGGTTCGCGTTTTCGTCGCGCTCGCACTCGTCATCTCGGTTCTCTCGATCCCCTCGGTGTCCTCAGCAGCGGAAATCTATCCGATCATCTTCCCCGTGCTCGGACCCAACCATTTCACCGATACGTTCGATGCGCCCAGGTCGGGAGGACGGACCCACGGAGCCACCGACATCATGGCCGACAAGATGACGCCGGTCGTTGCCGCCGCGTCGGGAACCGTCGGTTGGATGCACGATGAGCAGGGTGGCGATTGCTGCGCAATGGAACTGCGCCACGATGACGGCTGGGTGAGCTGGTACATCCACCTCAACAACGACACGCCCGGAACCGACGACGGCCAGGGGTGGGGTTTCGCCCCAGGCATCACGCAGGGTGTCCATGTCGAGGCAGGACAGCTGATCGGCTGGGTGGGTGACAGCGGCAATGCAGAAAACGTCGCCCCTCACCTTCACTTCGAACTCCACCGCCCAGACGGAACCAAGTTCAACCCCTACGAGAGCCTGCTCGCGGCAACGGTGATCGGCGAACCCGGCATCGACGACTCGGACTTCGACGGTGTCCCGAACGATGTCGACAACTGCCCGACCGTCAAGAACCCTGATCAGGCCGATGCCGACGGCAACGGAATCGGCGATCTGTGCGATCCATGGATCGACGTGCCTCCGGACTACTGGGCGAGAGGGCCGGTCGATGCCCTCTACCAGGCGGGAGTCACCAATGGCTGTGCGACCGATCCTATGGCTTTCTGTCCGGAGGACCCGGTCACAAGGGCGGAGATGGCGGCCTTCCTTCTGAGGGCGCTCGGCATCGACGGTACGTCAGGCGGGTATGCCGGCTACTTCGCGGACGTTCGATCATCCGACTGGTTCGCGGGCTATGCCGAACAGCTCTTTCTCACCGACATCACTACAGGGTGTGCGACTGATCCACTCCGATACTGCCCCAACGCATCCGTGACCCGGGCGGAAATGGCCGTGTTCATCGTCAGGGCACTCAACGGGTCGGCAGGTGCCGTGCAAGGGACCTTCTCGGACGTGCCGGTGGGCGCGTGGTACGCGCCGTATGTCGAAGAGCTGGCTCGACTCGGCATCACCGACGGCTATGCGGACGGAACCTACAGACCGATGCGTTCGATCACGAGAGCAGAGATGGCGGCGATGGTCGACAAGGCCTTCCTCGGCGGATAGCGTCAGCTCTTCGATCCGGCCAACTGCTCTTCGAACTCTTCGACCGTCATCAACACCGAACGCGCCTTCGATCCCTCCGAGGGACCGACGACACCGCGTTGTTCGAGGATGTCCATCAGGCGGCCCGCACGGGCGAATCCCACTCGCAGCTTTCGTTGCAGCATCGAGGTGGATCCGAGCTGGGATCGAACCACGAGCTCCGTTGCCTGTCGGAGGAGTTCGGCGTCTTCCCCGTCGGCGTCCTCTTCGGCAGCCTGTGCCTGGGCAGCTGCAGCTTCGATCACCTTGTCCTGGTACTTGGCTTTCCGCTGGTGCTTGACCCAGTCGACGACCTTGTGGACCTCGTCCTCGCTCACCCACGCACCCTGAATCCGTTCCGGTCGGGGATGCGTTGCAGTGGCAACGAGCATGTCGCCCATTCCGACGAGCTTCTCCGCACCCCCGGTGTCGAGGATGACCCGCGAGTCCGCCATGGATGCCACCGAGAACGCGAGACGGCTCGGGATGTTCGCCTTGATCACACCGGTGATCACGTCAACCGAGGGACGCTGGGTTGCGATCACGAGGTGGATTCCGACCGCTCGTGCCATTTGGGCGATGCGCACGATGGCGCTCTCCACCTGACGGCCCGCGACCATCATCAGGTCGTTGAGTTCGTCGACGATCACCACGATGTAGGGGAACCGGTCGAATCCGTCTTTGTCGAGCAGTCCCGCGTCCCACTTCTCCCGATAGCCGATGATGTCTCGAACCTGCGCATCGGCGACGAGGTCGTAGCGCCGGTCCATCTCGCTCACCACCCATTGGAGGGCGTCGGCCGCCTTCTTCGGGTTGGTGATGACCCTCGTCAGCAGATGGGGCACGCCGTTGTACTGGCCCAACTCGACGCGTTTCGGGTCGACCATGATCAGCCTGACGTCCTCCGGGTTCGTCCGCATCAACAATGACGTGACCATTGAGTTGATGCAGGACGATTTGCCGGCACCGGTCGCCCCGGCGATCAGGACGTGTGGCAACTCTTCGAGATGAAGCAGCTTGGGGGCTCCGGAGATGTCGAGACCGAGACCGACCGAAAGCGGATCGGTGTCTCCAGAGGCCTCCTCGGATCTGAGCACATCTCCCAGAGTGATGAGTCGCCTCCGGCGATTTGGTACCTCGACGCCGATCGCGCTCTTGCCGGGGATCGGAGCAAGGAGACGCACGTCCGGCGTAGCGAGCGCGTACGCGATGTCGTGGGCCAGGCTGGTGATGCGCGCGACTTTCACACCGGGCGCGAGTTCGATCTCGTAGCGCGTCACCGTGGGTCCGGGCACGATCTTGGTGAGATGGGCATCAACGCCATGCTGGATGAGTGTGTCTTCCAGCTCACGGGCGGTCTCTTCGAGCGCCTTGCGGCTGTGCGCTTCCCCCGAACCGGTCGACAGCAGCTCCATCGGCGGCTTCGTGTAGCCCTCCCCTGGTGTCGGCGGTGGGAGCGGGATCGACGTCTGACCCGGCCCGGGTTTCGCCTTTGGCTTCGATTTGGGCGGGCGGGACACCTTTGCGGCATTCTTCGCCGGTTGTGTGGTGACAGCACGATGCTTCGGCACCGGTCTCGGCGTGCGGAGTTGCGTGGCCACCTTGGGGCTTTGCGAGCGCGTGTGCCGTGCCCAGGCCCGAATGCCCCTGACGATGTCCACGATCGCCAACCACAACTGGCGTACGGTCGTTCGGGTGAGAATGAGCAGACCGGTGCACGTCAACGCAAACAACACCACGAACGCTCCCCAGAAACCGATCACTCTTCGGAGCGGGAATGCGATGAGTGACCCGACTGCACCTCCGCGTTCCTGGACCAATTCGATGGATGCCGACAAGGACACCGTTCCGGTCATCAGATGGAACAGCGCGAGCGTGCCGACGAACGCGAGGGCGACACCGCTTGCAACGCGCCCCGACGGGGACCGCTGCCCGCCGGTGATGAGGAGAACGCCCAGCCCGGCGACCGCCACCGGCACCAGATACGACCAGAGCCCGAAGAGGATCCGAAGCCCTGCAACCGTCCATCGTCCGACAGGACCTGCCTGTCCGAAGAATGCAAGGGTGACGAGTACTGCGATGACGATCAGCACCACGCCCCATACGTCATCGGTCTGGCGGCCGAGATGCGCACGCAAACGCGACTTGAGCGATGCGAAACGCACCGCCATCGTGCTCTTCGACGCCTTCGAGCGGCCGCGCGTCGCGCGTGGCGTCGGCTTCTTTGTCCGAGACACCCGCTTCCGCCCGCTTGCTCCCCGGCGGGTGGGTGTCCGGGTTGCCATGTTGCCTGTGAGCCTACACGAGCCTCGCGCGCGGGCCAATGATCATGTCTCGAACACGACCGCCACCACGACCGGGTTCAGGCGAGTCTCTTCGCGGACAACCTTCCTTGTCGCGGTCCGAACCGACTGTTTCACGACCGCAGACTCACACGAGCCCTTCTTCGAGCCGAGTTCTTGGAGAATGGCGTCCCGTGCTTTGGCGAGTACGACGTCGGGCGTACCAACCAGGCCATGACTGTCCAACTCGGGCCCGTAGGTGACGTCGGCGGTTCCGTGCCGAACGCCCACCGTGGCGATGACAACACCGTCGTCGCTGAGCCGTCTGCGGTCTCGAACGATTCCGGCGTCCATATCACCCGACCCGTCGAAATACACGTATTCGCCGGACACCGCCGAGTACACAGCCCTCGTGTCCTCACCATCGAGAACGATCCTGTCGCCGTCCTCGAGCGTGAACACCTCGGGAACGCGCATCTGTCGGGCGAGGTCGGAGTGTGCGCGCAGATGACGGTACTCACCGTGAACCGGAACGAACGTGCGCGGGCGCACGACGTTGAGAAAGGTCTTGAGTTCGTCTTGGGCTCCGTGGCCGGACACATGCACGTGGGCATTCCGGCCGTGGTACACGGTGGCGCCGGCCCTCCACAGCCTGCTGATGACCCGTGACACGGCGGCTTCGTTACCGGGAATCGGAGTTGCACTGACGAGCACGGTGTCGGTCGGGTCGAGTTCAACGAATCGATGCCGCCCCGACGCGATCAGCGACAGCGCAGCGAACGGCTCACCCTGGCTTCCGGTCGAGATCACCATCTGCCTATGAGCGGGCAGGTCAACCAGTTCCTCGATGTCGACAATCGAATCGTCGAGAATCCGGAGAATCCCCATCTCTCGAGCGACACTGCTCACTCGGTGCATGGATCTGCCGATGAACGCGATCTTGCGGTTGGCGTCGACCGCCGCATCGGCGATCTGCTGCACACGATGCACATGTGACGCGAAACAGGCGGCGATTACTCGACCCGGGGCGTGCTGGACGATCTCGGAAATCGGGACTTCCAGCGAGGTTTCGGACGGTACGAACCCCGGGTTTTCGGCGTTTGTGCTGTCGGCCATGAGGAGGCGCACGCCGTCGCGCCCGAGCATCGCGAACTGGGGCAGGTCCGTGGGACGCCCGTCGATCGGCGTCGGATCCAGTTTGAAATCGCCCGAGTGGACGACGAGCCCTTCGGGTGTGTCAAACGCGACTCCTGCCCCCTCGGGGACGCTGTGGGAAACGGGTACGAACATGAACCGGAAGGGCCCCTCCTGCACCCACTCGTTGTCATGCACGACCCGGAAGTCCGCTTCGACACCTGCTTCTTCGACACGCTTTGCGGCCAACGCCATCGAGAAGCCGGTGCCAAACACCGGTGCCGGCACGTCCCTGAGGAACTCGCCGAGCGCCCCGATGTGGTCCTCGTGCCCGTGAGTGACTACGACACAGACAACGTCCTTCTTGCGCTCCACGACCCATCCCCAGTCGGGATAGACCAGATCGACGCCGACCATGTGCTCGTCCGGGAACATCAGGCCACAGTCGATGAGCGCCAACTTGCCATCTTGCTCGAGGACCGCGCAGTTGCGGCCGATCTCCCCCAGCCCCCCGAGAAAGGTGACGCTGACGCTCACAGCGCTTGCGCAACGCCGAGCGCGCGCTCGATCGCGTCGACGGTGGCCTTCGACGCTTCCACCAGCGGGAGCCTTGGTCTTCCGACGGACCCCCAGAGCCGGTTCATCGCCGCCTTCACGGGGGTCGGGTTGGGCTCGGCAAAGCACGCGTAGGAGATGGGAAGGAGTCCGTAGTTGATCCGCATCGCCTCGTCGAGGTCTCCTTTGGAGAACGCCTCGACCATGTCCTTGATCTGACGACTGACCAGATGTGCGGTGACCGACACGACTCCGATCGCCCCGACCGTCATCATCGAGAGCGTGTACGAGTCTTGACCCGAGTAGATGGCGAAGTCCTCGTCGACGGCGAGTCGAGTCTTCGCGGTATGGTCGATGTCCATGACCGCATCCTTGACACCGACGATCCTCGGATGGCGGGACAACTCGGCGAGCGTCTCTACTTCGATGAGGCGCCCAGTTCGCCCGGGAACGTTGTAGAGGAGCACCGGCACGTCGGAGGCGTCGGCGATGGCGGTGAAGTGTGCAACGAGGCCTTGCTGTGAAGGTTTCGAGTAGTAGGGAGTCACCGCCATGACGGCGTGGCAGCCGACGTCGATCGCACGTTTCGCCAGTTCGACGGACGAGGCGGTGTTGTTCGTGCCGGTGCCGGCCACGACGACGGCCCTGGAGCCAACCGCTTCGACAACGGTCCGATACAAGGCCACCTTCTCATCCGACGTCAGTGTCGGAGACTCTCCCGTGGTTCCGGTGACAACGAGCCCGTCACAACCGTTTTCCACCAGGTGGGCCGCCAGATTCCACGCCTGCTGGTAGTCAACGTTTCCTTGATCGTCGAACGGGGTGATCATGGCGGTGAGTACCTGTCCGAATGGCGCCATCGGGACCTCCTTCGACCACTAAGCATAGGGACGTCTCACGGCTGCGAGCATGCACTCCCTTCCCGCCCATCCCACTACCCTTCCGACGATGCAGAACGTCAAGAACGTGGACACGGCCGGGTTTCAGGCCGAGGTCATCGAACGAAGCCGAGAAGTACCCGTTGTCGTCGATCTCTGGGCCGAGTGGTGCGGTCCGTGCCGGGTGCTCGGGCCGGTCCTCGAGCGTCTCGCCGACGAGTACGGCGGCACCTTCGAGCTGGCAAAACTCGATGTGGACGCAAACCCGAATCTCGCACGTCAGTTTCAGGTACAAGGCATTCCGACAGTGATCGCCTTCAAGAACGGTGCGCCCGCCGCCCGCTTCACCGGTGCGCTCCCCGAGCCCCAGATCCGCAGCTGGCTGCGTGACCTGATCCCCTCCGAGGCCGACGAGAAAGCGGCGAGAGCCGCCACAGTCGCCGCATCCGGCAACGCCGATGCCGCGGCGAAGCTCTATCGGGAGGCCCTCGCTTCAGATCCTGCCCACGAGGGGGCCGCAACGGGCCTCGCAAGCCTCCTCATCGACAGCGGCGACACGGATGAGGCTCTTGCGTTGCTGTCTCCGTTGCCTCCGACCCCGGAGGTTCAACGCCTCGCGGCCGCTGCACGCATCGCCTCCGTGGACACGTCCTCGATCGGCGACCTCGAGGAACAGGCCGCGGCCAACCCTGAGGACGGCGCGCTGCTGCTCCAGCTCGGGCGAGCATTGACCGCTGCCGGCCGTCCTGAAGATGCACTCGAGTATCTGCTCCGTGCGGTCGCGCTCGGCGGACCCATCCGAGACGAGGCGCGCACCTCGATGCTCGACGTCTTCGAGGTCCTCGGTCCTGGAAGCCCGCTGACGGCCCACTACCGCAGGAAGTTGGCGAGCGCACTGTTCTGAGAGTTGCGGGGTACCCTCGCCCCTATTCGCGATCAGAGGTATTCATGGCCACCCAGTACGACAACGCGCCAGACATCACGATCGACCTGTCGAAGAAGTACTCGGCGACGATCCACACGAATCACGGTGACATCTCCATCGATCTCTTCGCAGACGAGGCACCGCAGACGGTGAACAACTTCGTGTTCCTCGCCAGAGAGGGCTTCTTCGATGGCGTGATCTTCCATCGTGTGGTTCCCGGATTCGTGATCCAAGGTGGTGATCCGACAGGAACCGGACGAGGAGGACCCGGCTACCGCTTCCGTGATGAGCTCGAGCATCCTCGCAAGTACGTGCGGGGCACTGTGGCCATGGCGAACGCCGGACCCAACACCAACGGCTCACAATTCTTCGTGTGTCTCCAGGACGTCGGCCTGCCCCACGCCTATACGATCTTTGGGGAGGTCACCGAAGGTCTCGATGCCGTCGACTCGATCGCTGCGACCGACCTCCGCGGCGAGCGACCTGTCGACGACGCGTTCATGAGTGGGATCGAGATCGAAGAGAGCTGAATAGCTGAATGGCTACAGCAGTGCGTCGAGGCCGACGGTCACGCCGGGGAACTCTGCGACGCGCGAGACGGCAAGCAGCACACCCGGGATGAACGCCGACCTGTCAGTCGTGTCATGGCGAATCTCGAGGACCTCGCCACTGTTGCCGAACAGCACCTCCTGATGGGCCAGTAGGCCGGGGAGCCGCACGGAGTGGACGGAAACACCATCCACCGTGCCTCCACGGACACCATCGATCAGTTCGGTCGAGTCGACAGCCCGTTCCTGTTCGGCTTTCGCGGCAGCGATCCGGCCGGCCGTGGCAACCGCGGTCCCCGAAGGGGCGTCGGCCTTTCGGTCGTGGTGGAGTTCGATGACTTCCGCAGCGGCGAAGTGCGGTGCCGCAATCTCTGCGAAACGCATCATGAGCACGGCTCCGATGGAGAAGTTGGGGACGATGAGACATCCTTGCGGCCCGGTGTCCCACATCGCCCGTACCTGACCGATTCGTTCTGCAGTGAAGCCCGATGTTCCCACCACGGCGTGGAGGCCGAGATCCCGCCACGCTTGAAGATTGCCCATCACGACATCGGGGTTGGTGAATTCGACAACCACGTCGCACCGCTCCAGCGCATTCGGGCTGCTCGCGACCGTCACACCTTCGATGGTGTCGCCTGCGGCGGCGGGATCAAACAACGCTGCCAGCGACAGGACATGGGAGTCGGCAACGGCGGCAGCAACGGCCCTCCCCATTCGTCCCCCGGCACCTGAGATCCCGATGTTCATGCGTATCCCTCCAGATCCCGTTCACCGATCGGTCCGACGGTCGTAAGGAGTCGTGGCCCCGTCAGAACGGCTTCGGCGGCGTCGCGCACATCGTCGACTGTAACCGCGTCAACCTTTGCGATGAGCTCGTCAACGGTCAGATGCTCCTCGCCGCTCAGCTCGTCACCTCCGAGGCGCATCATGCGGCTGTTCGGATCCTCGAGCGCGAGCGCCATCGATCCTCGGACCCCTCCCTTCACCCTGGCGAGCTCTGCTTCCGTGACGCCGTCTCTTATCAGTCCGTCGAGCTCCTCGGCGAGCACTTCGAGAACGACAGGCACGTTGCGAGGCGTCGTCGCGACGTAGACCCCGTACGCACCCGCGTCTTCGAACGCGGAACGGAAGCTGTACACGGAGTAGGCCAGACCCCGGTTCTCCCGGACGGCATGGAAGAGCCGCGACGACGTGGTGCCTCCCAACACCGAATCGAGCACACCGAACGCGTATCGATGAGTGTCCTTCCTGGAGGGTCCACGACCGCCGAGCACCAGGTGCACCTGCTCGCCTTCTCTCCACATGGTGTCTACCCCGCCCGCCGGACCGGTCGGCGTCAGCTTTCTGTGGTCGATGCGTCCATTCCACCCGGCGAAGGCGTCGCCGGCCAGATCCACGAGCTGTGCATGATCGACGTGTCCCGACGCGGCGATGACCGAAGATGCGGCCCGGTAGCGGCGCTGCCAGTAGCGCCCCAGCACATCGCCGGTGAGCGACTCCACAGAGGCACGGGATCCGAGCACCGGATATGCGAGGGGATGCCCATGGAACACTTCGGTGAGGAATCGCTCGTGTACGACGTCTTCGGGATCGTCTTCACTCATGTTGAGTTCTTCCAACACGACGTCTCGTTCGGATTCGACATCTGGTCGACGAAACGCCGGGCGCTGCACCATCGCTGCCAGCAGGTCGAGCCCCTCGGCGAGGTTCTCGTCGAGGAGACGCACCCAGAAACAGGTCGCGTCCTTGGTCGTGAAGGCGTTCGCTTCAGCTCCTATCGCATCAAACCGCTGGGCGATCTCCAGCGCACTCATCGACTCGGTGCCCTTGAAGAGGAGATGCTCCAGGAAGTGCGATGCACCGCGCTCGTTCTCCAATTCATCACGTGAACCGGTATTGAGCCACACACCGACGGCAAGCGACCGGATCCCTTCCATCGGCTCGGTGATCACGGTCAGTCCGTTGGCCAGGACGGTCCGGTCGAAGAACATGGGCGGATGATAGGAGTGATCACGAACGATCCGGGAGCCTCTACAGTGGCGGTCCGTGACTGAACCAGCCGTCTGCTACCGCCACCCGAACAGAGAGACGCGCCTGCGATGCTCGTCCTGCAACAGGCCGATCTGCCCGCAGTGCTCCGTCGACACGCCGGTCGGCCAGAAGTGCGTCGACTGCGCGAGGTCGACGACGAAGGTCATCAACGGACGTGCCGCCGTGACCACGATTCCCCCTGTGACAGCCGCGCTCCTCGCGATCAATATCGGCTTGTACGTGATCGCCGTCTACCTGTGGCACCCTCTGTTCGCGAGCCTGGAGCAATACAACGCAGCCGTCTATGCAGGTGAGTGGTGGCGATTGGTCACGGGCGCGTTTCTCCACCTCAACCTGATCCACATCGGCTTCAACATGTACGCCCTCTACCTGTTCGGGCCGCAGATCGAACGCCAGACGGGATCTCTGGCTTTCGCCGCCCTCTATGGGGCATCGCTGTTGTGGGGGTCCGTTGCATATCTGATACTCGTACCCGCGGGCGCAGCCGTGGGGGCCTCAGGAGCGATCTTCGGGCTCTTCGGTGCCTGGATCGTGGCCTCCTACAAGATTCGCCACACACCCCACGGACGGCGACTCTGGCAGCAGCTCATCGCGCTCTTGGTCCTCAACCTGGCGTTGGGGTTCTGGCTCCGAGGCATCGCATGGCAAGCCCACCTCGGAGGTCTCGCCGCCGGCATGCTGGTTGTGTTCACGTGGCAGAAGCTCGGTGTCAGATCGAGGTCCGCGGCGACGAGGGTGTGGGTCGCCGTTGGGGTCGCCATGGTGGCGGTCGTCGTCGGAGCGCTGGCGATACTGGCAGCCTGATGTGACAATGGGGAGTTGTGGCGAAACCCCGTACCCAACTCACCCAGCTCTTTCCCGCCGAACTCCAAGCGATCGAGGCGGTCGTTGCTCGCTATCAGCAGGTCGCTCCGGCCGTCACCCGCTTCGCTCGATCGCTCTCCGGGAATGACGATCTGAACGTCTTGCTGGGTGCCGATACGAGCGCCGGCGCATCTGAGATCGTGCTCAATCCCGCCACCTTTCAGGCGGCCTACGCCCGTAACGCTCCGGTGACGCCTGCCGAAGTCGCGCTCGCGTCGGCGTTGCACGAAGTCGTGCACCTTCTCGCCACCGACCTGTCCGACGAACGGCCTGCTCCCCCCGAGTGGGGTACCGATACCGGCGACGCGCCGATCACGATCCCCCACGCGCTCGGCGGCAGTCCGGATGTCGAAGCGCTGTTCTTCGCACTGGAGGATGCCCGCCAAGAACGAGTCCACCTCTCCAGATATCCGGGCGCACTGTCCGTACTCGCCGACCTCTACCGGGCGTCTTCTGCACACGCGCTCGATCGGTTGAGCCCTCTCGGCCAGTTCGCGCTCGTATGCTTCCTCCGCACCGGCGGCTATCGGCTTCCCCGGGTCACACTCCACCCGAGAACCGCCGCAGCACTCGACGAGGCGCGTCCTCTTCTGACCGATGTGATCGACGCACCTGGACCTTGGGAGGTGGCCGGGATCGCGTTTCGTCTGCTCGAGATCGCCCGCCGCCACAAGCTGACCTCTCCTGTCGGTCAGCCGAAGACGGACGCATCGACGATCCAGGATTCGGTCGATGATGTACGCCTCCACTCACCGGTCGTAGAGAGCTCGGAGGGTTATGAGGGGACGAAGCGGGCAGCCGACGCGCGGGCGGGAGCGACCGGACGCAAGGCTCCGGCGCAGCTCGCCGGCGAGGCATCCACAGACCAACTTCTCCGAGTCAGCCAGGCGCCGTCGGTCTTCCTCCCCACCGGACAGCAAGGGAAGCTGATCGTCACCCCATTCCCCGATCGATTCCGGTTGTTCTCACAGCAAGGAAGAGCGGCCGTCGAGCACGCCGCCAGGCGTTGGTCCGTCGCGCAGCAGCACGTATCGGGCGAGCTGCATCCGCTGTTCATCGCCAACCAGCGCCGGGGCCTTCGTGCCGGATTCGATGCCGGCGATCTGTCCCCATACTCGGCTTTGTTCCTCGGAGCGGGTCTGTACAAGCGGATGTACGAGCGGCGGGACCTGCCCACGAGGCGTGCGTACGCGGTGAGCCTGCTGATCGACGGTTCGGCGTCGATGCTTCAACCGTCGGGCAGGTGGGCGATGTCGGCGGCAACGCTCGGCGCATGGACGCTTGCCCGTCTCGCCGACGAACTCCAGCTCGAATTCGAGGTCGCGGTGTTCAATCGAGGGTTCGCTGCCCGCTCTGACGACTCCGAACAGTCCTTCCTCCAGAGGAGACAGCGAACGCTCGGCGGGCTGCGTCAGAACCGGGGCGGCGATGCCCAGCGGCTGACAAACACCATCAACCACTATCTGATCAAGACATTCGACGAGCCCTGGAGGCAGGCGGAGGACCTGATCGCGGGTCTGTTCTGGACAGCGTACGATCCTGCCGGAGCGGGCGCACAGGCGCGCCGTGACGCTTCGCAGGGACCCCCCGTTTCCATGTTCGACAAGGCAGCCAACGTCGACGAGTTCAATCTGGTCCACGCCGCGCAGCGGATGGCTCAACGCCGAACCAACGTCCGCGTCCTCGTCGTCCTCTCCGACGGAATGACGCGGGGATCTTCGACGGCCCTCGCCAAGTCTGCCGCAGATATCGAACGGTCCGGCACGACGGTGCTCGGCATCGGAATCGGTGACGCTACCGTCCAAGAGACCTACACCCGCCACGAGGTCGCAGAGAGCCCAGACCAGCTCGCGTCGGCGATGGTGGACGGTGTTCGTTCGGCCCTCAGGCGAAGCCTTGCCCTCTGGGGAGTCGACACGTGGTGGGGCAGAGCAGCTCGAAACAAACCAAAGGAGCGCACCATTGGCTAAGACCGTTACGTTCACCGACCCGTCAGGCCGGGGCGCACCGATCGAACTCGAGACATTCGAGTTCCCGGACGGCCTCGAGGAACATCGAGCCGCCAAGATCCCCGAGCCTGATCCGTACTACGTCGACCTGGGAATGCTGTACCGATTCGCTTCGATCGAACGAGTCCGCCGATCCACGGGACCGGAGTTCATACCACTGCATGTCGCCGTCCGGGGCCACATGGGAACGGGGAAGGACCACGATATCGAGCAATTCGCGGCGCTCCTTCGCCTCCCCTACTTCAGGGTTCCGCTGACAGGTGAAGTCCGTGACGTGACACTCATCGGATCGACCCAACTCCACAGTGACGGCAAGGGAGGAACCGAGAGCCGATGGGAAGACGGTGACATCACTCGAGCGCTGCGGGGCCCGGCCCTCGTCAATCTCTCCGAATTGAACGCTGCAGGCGCCGAAACGCTGTTCGCGCTTCACGGTCTCCTCGACCGCTATGCGACGCTCGATCTTCCCAACGGGGAATCAGTTCAGCTACGAAGCGACGTGCGCATCTTCGGGACGATGAACCCGACTGATCTTCGCGACTATGCGGGCACACAAACCCTCAACAAGGCGTTCGCGGACCGGTGGGTCATCTGGGAGAAGGACTTCCCGACGGTCGAGCAGGTCGAGGAGATGCTGCGCCGTCGGTATCCGACACTCCAGGACGAGTTCGTGAGCGCCATCGCCCGGCTGACCATCGAAGCGAACGAGTCGTTCACAGCCCGTGATGCGGGAACACGTGTCGAGACCCCGATGAGCCTTCGAACGGTCCTCGATCGGCTCCCGACGGGTCTCGTGGTTTTTGCGGAGGACGATGACCCTCTCCAACAGGCGTGGAGAGAATTCGTGCTTCCCCATGTCGACCCCTACGACAGAGATCACTACGAGACCGTGTGGAGCGCTGTGGTTCGCAAAGGTCCGGGCGGGCCGCCTTTCTCGGACTGACCCGTGCGGATACCACTCGATCGTACGGGCCGGTCCTTTGCCGCCGCCAACCTCTGCGGACAGAACCGCTAGCCTCGCAAGATGCGCCCATACAACACCGGTAACGAGAAGCTCGACGATCTCATCGACGAACTCGTCAACGCAGCAGGCGACGGCTCCCAAGAGGATCTGATCAAGGAGCTGATCGTTTCCTCTGTGAAGCTGTATCGGGATCATGCCGAACGCGGCGACGTCAAGCTCATCAACGCCGCCGTCAAGGAGCTTCGCTACTCGACGCTCATATTCTCCAAGTACAGGGATACTCCGAAGGTGACGGTTTTCGGGTCGGCGCGCGTCGACGAGAACGACCCCAACTACCGGCTTGCACTCGAGTTTGCTCGCGAGATGGTGGACACGCGGGGTTGGATGGTGGTCACCGGCGCGGGCCCAGGCATCATGCAAGCCGCCAACGAGGGCGCCGGTGCCGATCACTCGTTCGGCGTCAACATCAGATTGCCCTTCGAAGACTCGGCGAATCCGTACGTCGATGCGGAACGAACCATCAACTTCAAGTACTTCTTCACCCGGAAAGTCGGCTTCATCAAGGAGTCACACGCGTTTGCGCTCTTCCCAGGTGGGTTCGGAACCATGGATGAGACATTCGAGCTGCTGACGCTCGTCCAGACTGGCAAGAGTGATCTCCACCCAATCGTTCTCCTCGAGGCCGACGACACGGGCTACTGGGAGACCTTCAACGAGTTCGTTCGCGAGGACCTGCTCGGCAATGGCCTCATCGCGCCGTCTGATCTCGCGCTCTACAAGACCACGAGTAGTGCTCGAGATGCTGCAGACGAGATCAGTCACTTCTACGCGAACTACCGATCTCAGCGGTACGTGGACGGCAGGCTCGTTCTGCGAATGCGGCTCGCCCCCACCGCATCACAGCTCCAGGATCTGAATGAACGATTCGCGGACATCGTGGCAAAGGGCGAGATCGAAACGATCGAGGCGACCCCCGTCGAGATTCGTGACGAGGACTCCCTGGACGACGCCCGCGTCGCGCTGTTCTTCAATCGGAGGTCCTACGGGAGACTCCGTCAGTTCGTCGATGCGTTGAACGCCCTCGTCGAGCCTCAACCGGTGGTTCACCCTCCGCCAACGTTCAACGTCTGACGCGGCTGATCCGACCGGGCTATCTGCGACTATCCTATTGGGTCGTGCGTGAGATTCTCTCTGACCTCGTAGCCGAGGAGCAGTCCCTCGACCAACTCCTCCAGAAGATCGCCATCCGCGACTGGACTCGTCACACGACGTCCAGAGGATGGACGATCCAGGACATCGTCGCGTTCCTCGCGTCCTCCGAGGAGTTCGCCCTCAGGGTCATCGAAGAAGGCGACGCGCCGTTGCGAGAGTCCGACACGCACTCATCACTCGAGGAGTACGCATCGTCCGGAATCGAACGAGGACGGTCCATGCGGCCCCAGGACGTCATCGAGTGGTGGCGCGGTGCCAGAGCAGGCGTCGTCGACGCGCTCTCTCGAATGGGCCCTTCTCAACGACTCCCCTGGTTCTCCGGCGATATCGCCGCACGCACCTTTGCAACGGCCCGACTCACCGAGACCTGGGCGTACGGGATCGACGTGCAAAACATCGCCGACATCGAAGCGGAGGACACGCCCCGAATCCGCCACATCGCGAGGTTCGCCTGGCAGTCGCTCCCCCATGCCTTCAAGAAGGCGGGTCACGTCTACACACCGATCAGGCTGGAAGTCATCGGACCTGGCTACGCGAAGTGGGTACATGGACCCGAAGACAGCGACCAGATCATCAAGGGGCAGGCCGGGCAATGGTGTCGTGTCGCCACCGGCAGGCTCTCTGCCGAAAATACCTCGCTGCAGGCAGAAGGGGACATCGCGGTCCTCGCGCTCGAAGTGGCGAGCACCGCCGTCTGATGAATCACCACCTCATCGGGATGGTCCATCTGCAACCTCTGCCTGGCTCGCCCAGATTCCAGGGTTCCATCGACACCGTCGCCGCCCGAGCGATCGAAGACGCCGTCGCCCTCGAGCAAGCCGGGTTTGATGCCCTCCTGGTCGAGAACTTCGGCGACGTTCCCTTCTTCAAAGACCCGGTCCCGGCGGCCACGATTGCCGCCATGACGGTTGCAGTCGGGCACGTCGTTGACCGCGTCTCCATTCCGGTTGGTGTGAACGTTCTCCGAAACGACGCACTCGGTGCGCTCTCGATCGCAGCGGCAACAGGAGCCTCGTTCATTCGTGTGAACATCCTCAGCGGCGTCATGTACACCGATCAGGGCATCATCGAAGGACGAGCAGCGGAGGTGGCCCGCCTGAAACACGCCATTGCACCCGACGTCGACATCTTCGCCGACGTCTTCGTCAAGCACGCCGTCCCTCCGGCCGGCCTGGACCTTGCGCGCAGTGCCGAAGACCTCACGGCACGGGCGGGGGCAGATGCGCTGATCCTGTCAGGTGAGGGGACCGGCGCCCCGACCGACCTCCGCCGGATCCAGGCTGTCCGCCACGCATGCCCAGACGTGCCGATCCTCGTCGGCTCCGGCGCCACGATCGATACGGTGGCCGGCATCCTCGCACGAGCAGACGGCGTGATCGTGGGAACTGGCGTCGAGGTCGACGGCCGCACGGCGAATCCCATCGATCCGGAACTCGCGAAGGCGTTCGTCGCAGCGGCACGATCAACGGCATGACCGACCCGATCCGACTCGAGGTCGACGGCCGGATCGCCACCATCACGATGGACCGACCCGATGTACGCAATGCGTTGACAGGCACCGGGGTGCTCGAAGGTCTCATCGACGCACTCGAGCGGATCAAGGACGATCGAGACCTTTCGGTACTCGTCTTGACAGGTGCAGGGAGTGCGTTCAGCGCCGGCGGGAATCTCAAGGACATGCGCGCCGGCGAAGACATCTTCGAGGGCTCGGCTCGCCAAATCGCCGAGTCGTACCGGTCGAGCGTACTCCGGCTCATGCGGTCGGTGGCGTTATTGGATCTGGTCACGATCGCGGCCGTCAATGGTCCAGCCATCGGAGGCGGCTGCGATCTCGCGCTGCTGTGCGACCTGCGCGTCGGTTCATCCCTTGCACGTTTGGGCCAGCCGGTCGTCGATCTCGGCCTGGTACCCGGTGACGGAGGGGCCTGGATCCTGCCTCGAATCGTTGGTTGGCAGCGCGCTTCGGAACTGATCTTCACGGGCCGGATCGTGGATGCTCGAGAGGCCCTCCACATCGGCCTCCTGCTCGAAGTCGTGAAGCCGGCCGAGCTGTTGGAACACGTCCAGGAGCTTGCCTCGACGATCGCCCGCAAACCCCCTCAGGCGTTGCGGCTGTCGAAACGCCTGCTTCGCCACGCGAGAAGTGCCGACTTCGACGCCTTCCTCGACATGACGGCCGCCTTTCAGGCCATCTCGCACCACACCGAGGAGCACCGCCGGGTCATCGGTGATCCTTCTCCACCCGGAAACCCGTCTTGAGCAGGAGATGCAGCATCGCCGGGGCCGGGTCCTTGTACATCGCAGGTCTCAGAATGGATTCGAAGCGCTCCAGGTAGTCCAGAAGCCGCTCGAACACGTGCGTCAGCGGGATCGTGTTCAGGTTCCTCGCCTCCGACCGCCCGAACGCGACCAGACGGGTACGGACCTCCCCTCCGGAAGGAATCGGATTCGTGACCGAACCGTGCGCACGGAGCTCCTCAACGACCTCGTCGAGTGAGTCTCCGTAGAGCCACGAGAGGCGACGAAGCACCGAGTGCAGAACGTCGTGACGCTTCAGCCCCGGATTGAACTCGGCATGCCCCTCCTTGACCTCCCCGAGGATCACATCGACGACTTCGGGTTCGAGATGAAGCTGAGGATCCGTAACCTGGAGAACCCGATACTCGCTGGAGAGTTTCGGATCGCCCTCGTAGAGGGCACCTGGCAGTCTGATTGCGATGATGTCGACGTCGGTCGCCGTCTCATAGCTGCCATCGTCCAGCTTGCGTTGCACCTCGAACTCGGTGACCGTCAGATAGCCACTGATTCGAAGATATGCCTGTACGAGGTCCACAGCGATATCCATGGGCACATTCTGGTCGCGCTCGCGCCGCAATCCGGCCGCCTTGAGAAATCGCGCGTAGAGTGCATGTAACACCTCACTGCGTGAAACGACTTGGAGAGAGGATGAACCATCTGGGATCACTCACAAGCCTTGTCCGCCAGCACGCAGATTGGCTGGAGCCGCACGGTTCCCGAGTCGCGAACCTCGCCGCCATCACCGGCATGCACCTCAGGCTCGAGCCGAGACGGCTCCAACGTCTCGACACAGCGGCTCGTTTCCATGACGTCGGCAAGATCCGGGTGCGCAGCGATATCGTCAACAAGCCCGGTCCGCTCAGCGCGGCCGAGTGGAAAGAGATGCATCGCCATCCCGTCGACGGGTTCTGGCTCCTTCACAGGCTCGTTCCCAACGAAGTCGCCGAAGCCGTCCTCTGTCATCACGAGCGATACGACGGGACCGGCTACCCGTTCGGGATGACAGGCACGACCATTCCCCTGCTCTCCCGGATCCTGTTCGTTGTAGACGCGTTCGATGCCATGACGAACGACAGACCCTATCACCGTGCAGTCGGACTCGATGAAGCTCGATCAGAGCTCCTTCGGGGTGCAGGCACGCAGTTCGACCCCGAGGTGATCGAAACGGTGATCGACCTGCTCGATCAGGGCAGGCTTCTCACTTCAGCGTCATCAGAAACGCAATCACATCGTTCAGTTGCTGCTCGGTGAGCTGCTTCCCGAAATCCTGAGGCATCGTGTCGGCTGGGAATCCCTCCACCACCTCATCATTGGGGTCGGTGATCATGATCTTCAGCATCTCCTCGGTGGAGATCCCTCGATCCGCCGCGTCGCCGGCCGCATCCGTCGCGATTCCCGCGAGTGACGGTCCGACGATGACCTTCCCCTCATCCAACGAGTGGCAGGTCACACACCCGGGATCCGCACCGATCGTGGCCGAGTTGAACAGCTTCTCCCCCGCCGATGCGCTTGCTGTCGTCGAATCATTCGAACTACCGCAGCCGGCAAGCATCGCCGCAACGGCAGCGACGACTACGACGACCGCGAGTTTCCTGGAATGCATCCCTTCTCCTTCATCTCCACCCATCAGTATGGCTGCTCAGAGCGTCCCGTGCCGAGGGAACGCAGGTAGTCGTATCCGAAGATGCCGCTCTCGTGCCCCTCGAACAGGATCCTCAAACCATAGGCGCCTGCCTGCTCGATCGTCCGAATTCGTGCTGTAGGGAACACCCATCCGTCGCCCGATTCCTTGCAGACGGCACAAGGACAGGACCGCCGAAGCAGATCTGCGCCCATCTCGGTGACATCTCCCCCGTCCCAGGTCAGCACAAGGCGGCCATCACGCTCGAGAACGATCTGTGTGGGCTGTTCCATGACAGGCGATAGTACCGGCCGGACGGGCTACGCCGGACAGTCAGCAGCCAGAGCTCGCTACCGTACCCGGCATGCCCGAATTGACCATCAGACCCGGCCACCCCGACTTCCTCGACTTGCCGTGGGACCAACCGCTGGAGGATTGGGACTCCCCGCGGCTCGTCGACCTCCCGAGAGGCATCTCGCGCCATGTCGTTCGCTTCGTCTCGTACCGCCAGGGCATCTACGCGGTGAAGCAGCTCCCGGAACCCGCGGCTCTGCGGGACTACGGGGCCCTCCGCACCCTCGAAGATCGAGATGGACCGGCGGTCACGGCAGTTGGCTATGTCACCGGCAGGAACCCGGATCGAACGGCAGAAACGGCGGCCGCGCTCGTCACCCGCTACCTCGACTACGCGTTCTCCTATCGGGAGCTGCTCCAGGGGACGGGTTTTGGGGTCCATCGAACGCAGTTGCTCGACGCGTTTGCGTCGCTGCTCGTCGAACTCCACCTCGCCGGCTGTTTCTGGGGTGACTGTTCACTCTCGAACACCCTCTACCGCTGGGATGCCGATGGCCTCGAACCACGGATGGTCGACGCGGAAACGGCAACGATCCATGATGACCTCTCGGACGGTCGACGGGAAGAAGATCTTGACATCATGGTCGAGAATGTCGCCGGTGGGATGGGCGACATCGCTGCCGAGCGTGGTGTCGATCTGGACCAGGCGGACCTCGAACTCGGCCTCGATATCGCGCGAAGATACAGAGGGCTGTGGGACGAACTTGGAGCGGTGTGGGTCGTCAGCAGCAACGAGCAGTACAAGATTGCGGAGCGTATCGCCCGCATCAATGATCTGGGGTTCAACGTCGACGACCTCACCGTGGCATCGGCAGACGGGAAGTTGGCGCTCAACGTCCGTGTCGGTGGACGCTCGTTTCACGCGAATCGTCTCAAGGAGCTGACGGGACTCGATGCGGGTGAGCGGCAGGCGTCGACAATCCTCGATGACCTGTACTACTACACGGCCAAGTACGCGACTGATACGCCGGCAACGGTGGCGGCGATTCGATGGCGAGTAGACGCCTTCGAGCCGGCGCTTCAGCGACTCAGATCCATACCCGACGTCAACGATCCGGTCCAGGCGTATTGCGACTTGCTCAATCACCGCTTCAACCTGTCGGTCGAAGCGCAGCATGATGTCGGCACCGACGCCGCCTTCGAGGACTGGCTGAGCAAGGGACGGCCGGGGTACGAACCGGCCTGAACCAAGCCTTGGTTCGAGGGCCCCGTGCTGTCACACTACGGCTATGAGACCCAGACTTCTCGCCGCATCCGTCCTGCTGCTCGCGGCCTGTACCGGTCCAGGCGGCTCATCGACGACCCAAGAAGCAACGACCCAAGCGCCAACAACCACACTCGCGACAACAACGAAGGCCACAACCACGACCGCGACTCCCACGACGACCGAAACCACTGTCGCGACCACTACCACCGCCGCTCCCACGACAACCGAAACCACCATCGCCATGGATGTGCCGACCGGCTTCGAGGTGCACAACGGCCCGGGTTTCGTCATCGCTCTGCCGGCGGCATATGCGCCCATCGATCTGGACAACCAAGCGGCCATGCAAATGCTGCAGGACTCCCCACTCGGCGGGGAAGAGCTGAACGTCGCCATCCAAGCGCTTCAGAGCGGGATGATCACGTTCTGGGCGTTCGATCTCACCGACCTCAGCAGCGGTTTCGCGCCAAACGTCAACATAGGACGACAGGAACGCACCGCGTTCGACGAGATCAACGTCTATCTCCAAACGCTCGCAGATCAGTACGCATCGATCGGCGTTGACGTCCAGTCGGTCGACGAGGTTCAGATGCCCTTCGGCCCTGCCGTCATGGCCGTGTCCAGCTTTCCGATCGGAGACGGCACCTACACGACCGCATATCAGCTGTTCGCGCTCACCGACACCTACGTGTACGTGGTGACCCTGTCCTATCTAGACCCAACTTCGGATCAGCAGAGCGAAGCTGTCGCAGCTTTGATGACCTTCCAACCCACCGAGTAGCCGCTGGTAGCACAATCGCCCCTACCCGATGCCCGGACGGGCGTTCGTCATGCCCCCATCGACCGGGATCGTGACTCCCGTGATCCATGACGACGCGTCAGACGCGAGGAACAGGACGGCCGACGCGACGTCTTCGACTTCCCCGAGCCGGTTGAGCGGGTGCAGACCGGCTGCGCCGTTCTGGTCGGTCTCCCACAGAACCCGTGAGAATCTCGTCTTGACGATGCCGGGAGCGACGGCGTTGACACGAACCGCGGGGGCCAACTCATACGCGAGTTGTCGCGTCATGAAGATCAGTGCCCCCTTCGAGACGTTGTAGGCGCCCATGATCGGACCGGGAACGAGACCACCAACGGAAGCGAGGTTGACGATCGCTCCTCCGTGGCTCTGCATCCACTGAGCCCACGCTTGTCTGGTGAACAGGAGAGGTCCCCGTTGGTTGACCGCCCAGGTCTTATCCACCGCTCCAAGGTCCATCTCGCTGATGTTGCCGGCGACCGGGTTGGTGGCCGCGTTGTTCACGAGGATGTCGCAGGAGCCGAAGGCGCCGATCGTTTCCCGGACCGCAGACGCAGCGTGTTCCGGGTCACCCGCGTTTCCGGCGAAGCAGAGCAGTCTGTCACCACCGGAGATGCGATCGGCGGCCTCGTCGAGGCCGGGTTGCTTGCGACCTGTGATCACAACACCTTTGGCACCTGATGCGAGGAACTCTCTGGCGATCTCTTCACCGATTCCTCTGCTGCCGCCGGTGACGAGTGCAACCTTTCCATCGAGCCGAATGTCCATATGGCCATCCTTTCAGTGCCTCTTGACACCGCCGTACTTCATGCGTGTGTCATCGATCGAGGCTGCACGGCCTTCGTATTCAGAGTCCTTGCCGACGTCGACGACCTCTCCGATGAACAGCGTGTGCGTTCCCACGTCGAGTGTCCTGGTCACCTTGACTTCCAACCAGGCCACGGCCTCCTCGAATACCGGGACACCCGTCGATCCCTCGCGGATCGGACGCCCGTGCAGAGAATCGCCTTCTCGCTCCACGGGCTTCGAGAACTTCACAAACACACGAGTGTCGTCCGGCGACCACAGATTCACCGAGAAGAAACCACCGTCCATGACCAGTCTGTGTGTCAGTGCAGTCTTCTCTATCGATACGGCAATCGAGACGGGCTCCATCGATACCTGGGTAATCCACGATGCCGTCATCGCGTTCACTTCATCACCGGCACGCGCTCCGATCAGGGCGAGTGCACTGGGGATCATCCAGGTGACCCCGTTCACAAGTCTTTCGTCGAGCATGCAACGACTCTACCGCTCTCGGGGTCGTCACCCGCCGGACTCGTTTACGCTAGGAGGGTGCACGTACTGATCGCCACCACAGGGGTGCTTCCCCCCGGGCCGGTTGCCGATCTCACGCTGAGGCTGGTCCGCGACCAAGGACAGGTCTCCGTGCTCACGGTCGTACCCGCACCCCAGGAGTTCCTCGACACGCTCGAACTCGAGTTGTGGCATCCGATGAGTGACATGCCCCGGGATGAGAGTTCGGACCGCACGGCTCGCTACGTGACCGAGCGGGGAGAGCGGCTCTCGGCCCCGGTTGTCTCAGCGCTCAACGCCCGAGGGATAACTCCGACGAAGCTGTTCCTCGAAGGGTCGGATCCCGCCAAGGTGATCTGCGCGACGGCCCAAGACATCGATGCCGACCTCGTGCTGCTCGGCGTCACCAGACGGCTGTTCTCCGATGGTGCCTGGAGATCGGTGTCGGCGGAGGTCATGGAGCAGACCCATGTACCAATCATCCTCGTCCCACCAGGCGAAAACGGGGGCCCCGAAGGACCCCCGCGAGATACCGATCAGAGCTAGATGAAGATGATCTGGCCGTCCTCGGCAATCTCCAGGAAGTCCGAGGCGCTGATCACGTCCTCGACCTCGTCGAAGAGATCGTCCTTCGTGTAGCCGAACATGTCGAACGTCATCTTGCACACATGCAGATGACCGCCTGCGTCACACACCATCTGAATGAAGTCGCGATGGTCCGGAACGTTCTGCTCGGCCATCTTCTTCTTCATCATCGATGTCGCCATCGCAGTCACGCCCGGGATCGCGGCGACCGCGTTGGGCATCCCCATGGAAGGATTCGCGAGCGGCGTCACCTTCAGGTGATCCATCTTCTTCTTGAGCACCGCGTCCATCCCGTAGAACGTGAAGAACAGGTGCAGTTCGATTCCTTCGGAGACCGCTGCGTTCGCGATCACCATCGATGCGGCCGCCCAGTCGAGCGAGCCCTTGCTCAGGATGATGCAGACTTTGCGGTCCGACTCCTCATCGAAGTTGGGTAGTGGCATGACCCACCCCTCTCACACACAGCCGGTCGGCTTGGGAACACCGGCGATGAAGGCCATCTTCTTCCCGGGCTTCTTCGGGAACAGTTGGTAGAGCTGCTTCGTGCTCAACCCGGTCTCCACGCTGACCCTCCGAACGGTCGGGCTTTCTCCCTCCTCACCGAAGTCGGAGTGCACGAACCGGATCGCCTTCCAGTGGTCGTCGGTGAGTGCATCGATCCCGATGGCCTTCGCGAGTTCGGGTGCGAGATCCTCGGTCCACTGGCTCGAATCGGTCATGAAACCTTCGTCGTCGACGTCGATCTCGTGCCCGGCAATCGTTTCTGTTGCCATGAGTGCTCCTTTGCTACTTGTTCTTCGGTGTCTCTCCGGACACCGATCTGAGGGTCAGCATCAGCCGTGCCAGGCCCTTCTTCGTTGCCGGATCCCGCATCTGGCGAATGAGTTCCCGCCAGGTGATTCGATCCGGAATCTCTTCTTCCCGCACCGTCGATGCGGTGTTTCGAACCACCGTCATGATCTCCGGCTGAGTCATCTCCCTGACTGCTTGGAGGATCAGCACGATGTTGTCCCCAAGCGCGGCCACGTCCTCTTCACTGAAGTTCTCGACGATGTTTTCGATGACCTTGCTTCCGCTGCGGACGAACCCGAAGTAACCGCGCTTTTCGAGATCCTGGAGCTTGTCCATGAGCGTGATTGCAGCCGACTGTGTCAAAGGTGTCACCTCGCCGACGAGTTCCCGCATGCTCACGACGGTGTCCAGCATCTCTTCCAGCTCGTGCAAGTTCCTCACAATCTTCTTGAACAGGTGAGTGAGATCGTCGAGTGACGCGTATTGATCCACCTCTTCGAGCTGTGTGACGGCGAACGTGTATGCGTCGCCTCCCAGGGACGTCAGATCAGCGATCAGTTCGTCTCGCTCCTGGCGCCGGCCCCGCATGATGAGTGCCTCGTCCACCACGAACTGCACCTGTGTCGCGAGATGGTCGACCTTGGTGTTCAACTGGGCGAGGTCTTCGGTTGTGACGCTCATGTCACCTCCACTTCCCTGCCATCGTCATATACGACGTGACCGGCATCTCCTTGCCCTTCAACAGCACGTTCCAGTAGAGCCAGCGGAACATCACCTTTCCCCAGTGGTTCAGCTCTGATTCCTGGAGCAGCGAGAACGGCCCGACACCAGGGAGCGGGTACTTGCCCGGCAGCGGTTCGGTGTCGTAGTTGAAGTCGATGAGCAGCCCCTTGCCGAACCCCGACTCGATGAAGCAGTTGGCGTGACCATCGAACTTCTCGAGCATCGGCAAGCCGTCGATGTACCGGAGGAAGTTCTCCGTCCATGTCTCCACCGCGAAGTGCGCAACGGAACCTGCCTTCGAGGTCGGCAATGCAGCCGCGTCGCCCAGTGCGAAGATGTTGTCGTACTTCTTCGAGACGAACGTCTCCTTGTCGACGGGTACGTAGTTCACTTCGTCTCCCAGCCCTGACGCCCCGACGACGTCCGCTCCCATGTTCGTGGGAATGGACACGAGGAGATCGTACTCGACTTCGGTGCCGTCGTAGGCGACGACCGTGTTGCGATCCGGGTCGACGTGTTCCGCCGAGAAGTCGGCAACGAGGTTGATGTTCTTCTTCTCGAGCATCCCGCCGAGTTCCTGTGAGGCAATGGGCTTGGTGAATGCACCGGACAGCGGTGTCGCGAACGTGATATCGACCTTGTCTCGGATGCCCTGCTCCGTGAAGAAAGAGTCGGCGAGGAAGATGAATTCGAGGGGTGCGACGGGGCACTTGATAGGCATCTCGACGATGTTGAGGACGAGACGACCACCCTGCCATCCACGAAGATACTTGGCGAGATTGACAGCCCCTTCGAACGTGTAGAACAGGTGTACGTTGTCGGGCATCTTGTCGTCTTCGGCGAGCCCCGGTGTCTGATCCAGTCGGGGTGTTGTTCCCGTAGCGATGATGAGATAGTCGTAGTCCAGCCATCGCTCGTCGCCCACGACCTTGACCCTGTTGTTGTCAGGATCGATGACCTCGATCTTGCCGCTGACCATCTCGACGCCGCTCGGGATGTAGTCCCGTTTCGGTTTCTGAACATCGTTGGGGCCGTACATGCCGAACGGAATGAACAGAAAACCCGGCTGGTAGTAGTGGGTGGGATCCTCGTCGACGATCGTGATCTTCCACTCGTCGGGTGACAAGTGGTGGACCATCTTGTTGACCACCATGGTGCCGGCGGTGCCTGCGCCAAGAACTAGTAGTTTTCTCATGCGTTCAGCTCCTTACTCAGGGCAGCGATCGCGTCGAGCCTGCCCTTCATCGATCGGTATTCGGCCGTCATCTCGGGAATCATCGAAGCGACCCTGGGCAACATGTCGATCACCCGCTGCCGTCCTTCGTCATCGAGCGTGTGTACCTCGTCCAGATGGGGCGAGAGATCCGATCCGCTCGCACCGAAGCTCGATGCCATGGTGGCGAGTTCCTCATCGCTCGGTGGCCACCACTCCGGGGCGATTCCGCCGGCGATCACCATCGCGGTCAACTCGGCTCCGTTGCGCACGAACGCCCGTGCACACTCGAGACCGAGGTGGCTCTCCGTGAAACGAGGATCGATATCACTGCCACCGGCGAGTTCCTGCCATCCGGCAATGCACTCATCGACCCCTCCAGGCATGGCTGCAACGACGTCGAAGAGACCGCAGGAATTCGAGGCGTCCGCGAGCGGTACACCGTCCATGTCGCTCACGACCAGCATGACGCCCAGCATCTCGGCGATCACGTCCAGCGCCGGCTTCAGCGACGGGGGCAGGTCGCCGCGTCCGTTCGGTGTCGATGGGGTCGTCTCCGTGTCGCCGGCCAACCACCTGCGAATCGCCTCTTCGGGGAAGCGCCACTGGCGGCCGACCTTCATGGCGGGAAGGCGCCCGGATTCGGCCATCCGATAGATCGTCGACCGGTCAACGTGGAGAAGATCCTGGAGGTCGTGCGATGTCAGCATGCCTGCCACGTCACACCTACCGATCGTTCCGCTCTCTGCATACTCTGCACACTCTGCAGATTACTAATCCACTGATGCGGCAGAGTCGGCATTGGACCCTGACAGCAGGGCCGAACGGCCCTATCGACCCACAGCCGGGCGACGATCGCAACCTCCTGGTACACCGACTTCAAACCTACGCCCGGCACGAATATGGCAGGTTCAGGGAGCTACGTCGCGACAATGTGAATGCCCCTCGATTTCAGGGCGTTCAGCACGTGACGTTGCGACACCGCTCGCTCGAGTGGGTGCACACCAGGGCAGATCTCTCCTCGTGCGATCATCTCGGTGATGACAGCGGCGTGCCACCCCGTGAGACGTTCCATGGCGAGGAATCCCGTCTCCTCGTCGTAGCGATCGATCACCTCAAAACCCGCGCGCACGGCTACACCGTCTCGCTCCCCTGATGCCTCCGCCCGCATCACGCACACGTCCCTCGGATCGCCACCCTGGAGTCGGGGCGAAAGGAGTTGGTGATACACATCGCGTGGCACAACGGTTGCCTCACCGACGTTCAGCCCCTCGCGTCCGAAGAGTCCGAGATCGCGAAACGCCTGAAACGCGGCCAGGTGACCGGGATACCGAAGCGTCTTGTTCTCATACACATCCAGCGTTCCTTCGTAGCTGTATGGAACAGTTGAGGTGCCGCCCGAGGTCACGAATGCTTCGAGTGTCCCGAGCTCATCGAATTCGAGTGTTTCGAGCTCGGTCAGCGTCTCGATCTCCCGCACCTCACCATCTCTCAGGACGAGCGCCATGCCGTCGTACTCATTGGTGAGTCCCTCGATGTTGAAGAGCAGGTGGTAGCCGAAGGGCCCCGAGGGGTGCTGTTGCAGCCCGCCGTCCCACACTCGTGCTTCCTTTGGGACCGCCCCCATGGCTTCGAGCGTCTCGACGGCGGCGAGTGCGAGGGTGTTGTTCAGACCGGGCCCCATCCCGCAGTCCGGAACGATGGCGACCCCGGCATCCTTCGCTCGTGGATCGAGCTGCCACTGCCCGAGTACGGTGGGTGTGTGCCCGCCCAGGTCCACCATCCCCGTGTGGGCTTCGATCGCGGCGGCCGTGCAAGCAGGAATGAGCGCGTAGGGGGTTGCACACAGGACGGCATCGAGGGGATGAAGGAGTGCAACGAGGTTCTCCCGATCGGCAACATCGATCCGGGTGGCAGTGGCCATCTCGTTCCCTACCAGCGTGTTGATCCGACGTGCCGCCTTGGTGGCTGCATCCAATTCCCGGTCGGCGAGCACGATCTGGTTCGCATCACCCCACCTGGCCATGTCGTACGCCGCTGCAGTGCCTTGGCGGCCCGCCCCGATGACTCCGTATCGCACGCTTTCCTCCTGTCGTGCGAGAGTCTATGCGAGGCGCCTTCTCCTTTGGCCGCTGATGCTCTTGACAACTCTCTGGGGTAGCTGCACCGAGAAGCACGATCCACCCAGCAGGTCGGAACGCCGGTACGAGGCGGAACCGCCGTGGGCTCTCGCCACGGCGCGGACAACCGCGAGACCGATACCGGATCCTGGACGCGTCGCGTCGAGACGGTGTGGCCCCCGATCGAACCGTTCCCAGATGGCGAACTCGTAACGGGTCGGAACACCTGGTCCGTCGTCATGCACTTCGATGACAAGCGTGCCGTCGTCAGATCGGCCTCTGATTGCGACTCGCCCGCCGCCGTACCGCATTGCGTTCGAGACGAGGTTCACCACGATCTGCTGAAGACGTTGGGGGTCAACGTAGACGACCGGGTCGCTTTCGAGTTCGACCGTGAAGTGGTACCCATTGCGATCGATGCCGACGAGCGCAGAATCGATCAATCGGGACAGCCGAGCATTCGTCGGGGACAGTTCCACACTCTCGAGTCCGTCCCGAGCCAGCAACACGATGTCGGACACGATCCGCGCCATGTAGTGCGCTTGCTGGCGCACCACCCCGATCATCTCTTCTCGCTCATCGGGTGCCACGGCGTCCTGATCGGCAAGGACGTCCAGGAAACCGACGATCGCGGTCAACGGAGTGCGCAGCTCGTGGGAAACGGAGGAGATCAGAGCCGTCCGCTGACGCTCCACGAGCGCTCGGTTCTCCTGGATCGACACCATTTGGCGCACCATCACCATTCCGCCGACCGCGATGGTGCCCCAGAGAAGTGCCCAGAAGTCGGAATTGGTGCTTCGCTCGAAGATGCGCACCAGCAGGAGCGCGGACATCAAGAGCGCGAGGCCGTAGGGCGCGAACAGCGCCGCAAGTGGAGCCTTCCTGTCTGCGTATTCGCGTCGCTCCGGCTTCAGTGGAACCAACATGGCCGCCCCGAAGAAGAAGATCTGCCCCGTGATGTTCATCGCAAAGAACGGCCGTGCTTGCTCGAATGTCTGGCCGACGCCGCTGCTCAGGTAGGCAACGTCGGCAATCGACTGTGCAACGAATCCGAGCGCGACGAGGACGAGCCGAATGTCGAATCGGTACGTGCTTCGACGCAGCATGACGAGGATGATGGCAACCATTGCCACGACGTCGAGGATGGGGTAAGCGGATCCCGCCCAACGATCCCAGGCGGTGTAGCCCTGGAGCTTCCCGAGGAGATCACCCAGCACGAGGAGCCAGGCGATGACGCCCGCCGAAACGGCACCGATGAGCCCGTCGAGAAGCACCCGGAGACGTTCCGACCAGTCCGTAGCCACCTGCGGTAGGAGTGTGAAACCAACGATGCCCACCCCGTATCCCAGAAGCAACAGGGTGTCAGGGGGCCCAAACGCCGCGAGTTGGGTGATCGAGGATACGACACCGAACGCGACCACACCCGTCGCTGCGAGCAGCAACCCGACTCCGATGAGCGTCCACGAGAGCCGCTCCCTGGAGTCCATGCCCCTCGCACCCACGATGAACGCGACACCTGAGCTGAATCCGCCCACCAGCAGGCCCACAGGTCCGACGGTGGGTGCGACGGCCGGGGATATGAACGATGTCACAGCCAGGCCGGCCAGCACGGCCATCACGAGCTCGGCCGCCCACCGTACCCACGGTGGGTACGAGCGCCACGTCTTCAGAATCCCTTGCACATAGGTGTGATCGGCAGATTCCGCCGATTCCTGAAGCTCAGAGATGAGGAGCGTGTTCGTCCGTCAGATCGATCACGATGTCCGGTTCTGCGAGCACCTCCGACATGTGCTTGGTCAACGCCTCGATCATGTCGTCGAATGCCGTGCTGGGAAGGTAGAGGGAGTTCGCGAACCTCACACCGGCATGCCCCACGGGAACGGCCGGGTAGGCGGCAGGGTTGAGGTTGAAGCCATCCGCCTGAAGGCGGTTCACGATCTCCATGCCTTCCGGGATCTTGCCGATTCGAACGAACCAGATCGGCGTGTCGGCCGCGGCCATGACCGGAAGCCTTGCTTGCTCGAGCAGCCGTCGCGTGTACGCGATCTGCTCGTACAGGCGGCTTTGGAGCTCGGCGTGCTCGTCGGAGAGATGAATGTCTGACGACGCAATCGCAGCTCCGAGCTCGGCGGGATGCAGAGGTCCGGAGAACGTCATCGTCCCCCCGAGAGTCCTGACCCGAAGCGCTGTCGTCTCGTCGGAGAACACGAGGACTCCTCCTCCAGCGCCCATGGATTTCGAGAGTGAGCCCGCGACGATCATCCGGTCACGGACCGGCACCTGGCTCAGCACGTAGCCTTTGCCGTGTTCGCCCGCCCACCCAATCCCGTGGGCGTCGTCGAGGTACGCATGAAGCGTCGGAAACCGATCCAGGAGCGCGTCGATCTCTTTCACGGGAGCGAAGTCGCCGAACATCGAGTACACACCATCGGCCAGATACCAGACCGCCTCTGTCGCCGACTGTGCTACCGCCTCCCCGAGCGCATCCATGTCGTTGTGGGGAACGGACCTGACCATTGAACCGGAAGCTTTGGCGATCTGGGCGGTCAGTCTGAGCGACTCGTGTGCCTGGGCATCGATGAACACGTCCGATCCGGTCGGAATCAGAAGAGGTAGCGCGGCCATGTGGGCAAGCGTCGTCGTCGGCGCCACCACCACGTGTCCGCCGAACATGCGCCCCAGTCGTTCTTCCAGCTCCGTGTAGAGCGGAACCGCCGTGAACGCCGTCGAGGACGAGTACACGGGCCCATACCTCGAGACGGCATCGATCGCACCCGCTTTCAGACGGGGATCCAGATTCAGTCCGAGATACGATGCGGTGCCGAAGTTCATGAGCTCGTGACCCTGGACTGTGATCCGGTCCCCACGCAGGACCTCATCTTCGAAGCGAATCCTGAAGATGCCCGCTGCCATTCCGCCCCGCATGCCGCGTTCGAAGAGACGTAGCAATCGTTCGTGGCGGCTCACCGCTGCCATGGATCTCCATTCTTCCGACGGCCGGCCCTGCCGCCGGACTCACCAGTGTACTTCGCCGGTCGCCGTTGCTACATGAGATACTTGCCTCGTGCTGCTGTTCGATTCGGACTTCACAGACCCCCCTGCGTTCGACACCGCCGTCTCACACGCGCTGCTCCTCCAGGTGGCCCGTGGGGAGATGGATTCCTCGCTGCGCCTTCACCGACCGGGCTCGATTGTGGCCTTCGGCCGCCAGGACGTTGTGACCGACGGGTACTCTTCCGCCGTTGCCGCTGCTCGCGCCCACGGATACGCCCCAGTCGAGCGTCTCGCAGGTGGACGAGCTGCCGTGTTCCACCAAGGCACGTTGGCGTTTTCCGTTGCCGTTCCGGTTGACGATCCGCGTGCCGGCATCATGGACCGCTTCCAGCTCGTCGCCGGCATCATGAAGGACGCGTTCCGATCACTTGGCGCCGACGCCCGAGTCGGCGAGGTGCCGGGCGAGTACTGCCCTGGGTCGTACAGTGTCAATGTTGGCGGAGACCGCAAGGTGATGGGTGTTGGCCAGCGCATTGTCTCGCGCGCCGCTCACATCGGCGGCGTGGTCGTTGTTGAAGGCGGTGATCGCATCGCGGAAGTGCTGATCCCGGTGTATGAGGCCCTGGGACTCGACTGGGATCCGTCGACCAGCGGTGACCTCTCCTCTACCGGTGCCACCCTGAGTGACGTGCACGCGGCGATTCTCGCCGAATTCCGCAACCACCACGACCTCACCGGCGCGACGATTGGGTCGGACACGCTCGCCCTGGCTGCCGATCTGGTGGCACAGCATGTCCCTTCGTCGATAGCCTGACGACATGCGACGCCTGCTCGTTGTCAATGGCCCGAACCTGAACCTCCTCGGAACCAGGGATCCGGAGGTGTATGGAACAGCCACACTCGATGATCTCGTGACGTCCTGCAAGAGGTGGGGTGAGGAGTTGGGTGTCGAGACTCGTGCGTTCCAGTCGAACCATGAAGGGGCGATCATCGACGGCCTCCACGACGCGATCGGCGTGTTCGACGGCATCGTGATCAATCCGGGAGCGTTCGCACACACCTCCTACGCAATCAGAGATGCAATCGAAGCAACCGGTATTCCGACGGTCGAGGTCCACATTTCCAACATCCTCGAACGCGAACCCTGGCGCAGGGTCTCGGTGACCGCCCCCGCGTGTCGAACTGCGATCTATGGGCGGGGCCACGAGGGGTACCGGTGGGCGATCAGGAAGCTCTGGTTCGACGATCGGATGCCACCGGAAACGCTCCCCTATGGGGACGTGGCCGACCAGACGGGCGACTTGCGTATGCCCGAAGGAGGGGCTGCATCGCTGGTGATACTCGTCCACGGCGGGTTCTGGCGCCACCACTGGAAGCGGGACCTGATGGATGGCCTCGCGGTCGATCTGACCGATCGCGGTGTCGCCAGCTGGAACGTGGAATACCGTCGGGTTGGCACGGGGGGAGGCTGGCCCGAGACGGTCGAGGATGTCGCAGCTGCGCTCGAGGTGGCGGCCCGTCGTTTCGATCGTATCGTGGTGGTCGGCCATTCGGCGGGAGGGCAGCTGGCACTGGCCGCCGCATACCGAACAGGAATCCCCGATCTCGTCGTCTCGATGGCCGGTGTCACCGACTTCATCGCGGCCGTCGACGACGACCTTGGGTCCGGGGCCGTGGACGCGTTTCTCGGTGGGGCGACTCCTGAACCGGCGTCACCTCGCTCGCTGCTGCCGATCGGTGTACCTCAACTGATCGTCCACGGCACCGACGACGAGACGGTTCCCGTCTCGTACGGCCGCGCCTACGCGGAGGCCGCGTCGGCGGCCGGTGACCCCATCGAGTTGTTGGAACTCGCAGGTGTCGACCACATGGAGCTGATCGATGAGCGCTCCGACGCGTGGCGGATCGTGGCCGAGCACGTGGTGGGTGCACTGTGACGTGGGTGTTCACGGCAATCACGCTGTTGGCCCTTCTTGTGCTGCTGGTCGGCGAACGAGGGAACGAAACACTCCGCAACCTCGCCAAGCCTGTGGCTTCCGCCGGCTTCCTCGGAGTTGGGTTCACCGCCGGTGCACTCGACACCACGTACGGGTCCTGGATCTTCCTCGGTCTCGCACTCGGTGCAGTCGGTGATGTGCTGCTTCTCGGAGCGTCGCGGACCGCGTTCGTGGGAGGCCTGGTCGCCTTCCTCCTCGGACACGTCGCATATGTCGTCGCGTTTGGGATTCTCGGCAGCGATGCCCGAGCAACATTGGTGGCCGCAGGCATCGTTGCGGTCATCGGCGCACTCGTGTTCGTCTGGCTCCGTCCCCATCTCGAACACGAGATGGTGGCTGCGGTGGCCGCGTACATCCTGGTGATCTCGGTGATGTTGTCCGTCGCGATAGGCACCGGCGTACCCCTCGTCATCGTTGCGGCAGGCGCGTTCTACCTGTCGGATCTCTCAGTCGCCAGGGATCGATTCGTCGCGGCAGGCTTCGTCAACCGAGTATGGGGGCTGCCCCTCTACTACGGGGCTCAGCTTCTCCTGGCGTGGTCGGTGCTGCTTCTTGCCTAACCCTCGGCGGTCGTTCCCCGCTCGCCGAGTTCACGGTCCAAGAACAGCAACGCTGCTCCGTCACTGCCCGCCCTGCGAACTCGCTCGACGATCTGCGAAACCGATGACTCCTCTTCTACCTGCTCATCGATGAACCAGTGGAGCAACGGCAGCGCCTGGTACTCCTCTGCCTCCGAACATCGCTTGTAGAGGTTGTGGATCGCAGCGGTCACCTTCTTTTCGTGGGCGAGCGATGCCTCGAACACCTCGACGGTGCTCCCGAAGTCGTTCTTGGGAGCCGGAAGTGGACCGAGTTCGACGACATTGCCACGATCGAGCAGGAAGTCGAAGAACTTCAAACCGTGTGCATGCTCCTCCGCCGCCTGGAGCCGCATCCACTGGGCGAACCCCGGCAGGTCCTGATGCTCGAAATAGGCCGCCATCTGCATGTACACGTACTCGGATGAGAACTCGAGCGTGATCTGATCGTTGAATGCCTTTTCCAGTTCGGCGCTCATCGCCACGGGTGCCTCCTTTGTTTTCTCCATCGTAGGAGAGCGGTGAGTCGTCAGTCTTCAGTTATCAGTCCTCAGATGCTGCGCGGCATCGTCTACGCGTCCCGATGGCCAGATGACTGAACAGCTGTTCGCTGATTCCGTGAGCACTACCCTTGCCTGCCATGAAGATCCCAGAAGGCGACATCGACGTATTGACGATCGGCGAGGCGGTCATCGACTTCGTGTCGGAGGAAGCGGCTCCCGGCCTCCAGGACGCCGAGGTGTTTCGGCGGCATCAGGGTGGCGCACCGACGAACGTGGCGGTCAATGTCGCGAAGCTGGGTGGATCGAGCGCGGTGATCGCGAAGGTCGGCATCGGCGCGTTCGGTTCATTCATCAGGGCCCAGCTGCTTTCCGCCGGCGTGAACATCGAGTACCTGGTGATGGATCACAAGGTTCACACGTCCGTTGTGTTCGTTGCCCGGACGTCCGGAACCCCCGACTTCGAGGCCTTTCGGGCCGGAGACGCGAGGCTCAGCCCGAAAGAGGTCCCCGCGGGAGCACTACACCGAGCCAAGGTGGTGCATTCGACGGCGTTTGCGCTCTCTCGAAAGCCTGAACGGGCCGCTGTAGAGAAAGCGTTCAGGATGGCGGAGGAGGATGGGCGGCTCACGACCTTGGATCCGAACTACAGCCCAATCGTCTGGCCCAGTCGACGAGAGGCACAGGAGGTCATCGCATCGTTGATGGCACACGTTTGGTTCACGAAGCCATCGATCGATGACTGCCATCGACTCTTCGATGATGCCGCCGAACCCGAGGAGTACATCGACAGATTTCACGAGATGGGCGCCAACATGGTGGCGTTGACGATGGGAGCCGACGGTGTGGTCGCGTCGGATGGCGCTCGACGGTTCCATGTGCCGACGAACCCGGTCGAAGTGCTGGATGCGACCGGCGCAGGCGACTCGTTTCTGGCCGGGTTTCTGGTCGCAACACTCGATGGGAACGACTTCGAACGCAGCCTGCTGTTTGCACGGGCGGTCGTAGAACGCAAGCTGCAGACCGTCGGTCCACTCCCCGTGTCCGTGGATCGTCAGGAGATCTACGACTCGCTCACCTGAAGTCTCTCGACCTGAGTCCGGCCGCGGGCCACGGTGAGAATCCTCGTGCCACGAGGTTGGTGACGCCGTCCCGGTATTCGACGACACCGTCGATGACGAGCCCAATCTGGCGTCTCGCCGTCTGTTTGTGTTCCTGCCACACCTCAGGGAGGACAACGACGTTGAGGATGCCGGTTTCATCTTCGAGATTGAAGAAGATGACACCGCGGGCCGTGTGGGGCCGCTGCCGGTGGGTGACAATCCCCCCGACACGGGCACGCCATCCGTTGCGTTTCCTCGCGAGCAGGTCGCAGATGCGCACGCATCCTTGTTCGTCGAGCCATCCTCGGATGAACTCGACCGGATGATGCGAGGAGATGCCGGTCGACCACAGATCGGCTTGGTGCTGTTCCACTCCACTCATCTCCGGAAGGTCGGGGGCGTCGAGACCCGGCGAAAGCGCGAGGCGATTCGGACCGATCTCTGCGAGTGCGCCGGCCGCCCACAGACCCTCGCGGCGCGTCACTCCGAGCGAGGCCATCGCTCCGGACGCGGCGATTCCTTCCAAGGCGTCCACCGGCAGTCCGGTACGTTGGGCGAAGTCGCGAACGCCGCGAAACGCCCCACCTACCTGACGAGCTGCTTCGATCCTGTCTATTTCTGCCGGTCCGAGGTTGCGCACGTACCGAAGCCCCATGCGCATCGCGACCGACGGTCGGATGGGATCGTTCTCGGCGCCTCTCCCCTGCCGCCACGACGAACCAAGGTAGGTGATGACTGCGTCGGGGTCGGCATCGTACGGCTCGACGATGCAGTCGTGGAACGAGAAGTTCACGTCGGGATCGAGCACGATGACACCGTGACGCTGCGCGTCTTGGACGAGCGTGTTCGGGTTGTAGAACCCCATCGGGTAGGCGTTCAATAGGCCGGCGAGGAACTCGGTCGGCCAGTGGTATTTCAACCATGCGGACATGTACACGATGTATGCGAAGCTCACCGAGTGGCTCTCGGGAAAACCGAACTGGGCGAACCCCTGAAGCTTCTCCCAGATCTCATCGGCAGCGGGACCGGTGATGCCGTTGCCTGCCATGCCCGCGAACACCTCTTCCTGGAGGCGCCCCATCGCTTCGGAGGATCGTTTGTGTGTCATCGCCGAACGCAGCCTGTCCGACTGGTTGCCGTCGAATCCTGCACACACTCGTGCAAGTTCCATCAGCTGTTCTTGGAAAATCGGCACGCCGAGTGTCTTGGCGAGGATCGGTTCGGTCGACGGGTGCGGATACCGGATCGGTTCCTCTCCGTTTCTCCGTCGCAGGTACGGGTGTACGGACTGGCCTTGGATCGGTCCTGGCCGGATCAGCGCAACCTCGACAGCGAGGTCGTAGAACGTTTTCGGTTTCATCTTTGGAAGGGTCGCCATCTGGGCACGTGACTCGACCTGAAACACTCCCACCGTGTCCGAGACGGTGAGCATTTCGTAGATTGCAGGTTCCTGCGGGATGGTTGCGAGATCGAGTCGTACTCCGTGCGTCTCTTCGACCGTGTCGACGGTGAGGTGGAGCGCGTTGAGCATACCCAACCCGAGCAGGTCGAACTTGACGATGCCGATGGCTCCACAATCGTCCTTGTCCCACTGGAGGATGCTGCGGTCCTCCATGCGCCCCCACTCCAGCGGCACCACCTGCCAGAGAGGCCTGTCCGCGATCACCATTCCTCCGGAGTGGATACCAAGGTGTCGAGGAAAGCCGTCGAGGCGCCGGCACACGTCGTAGATGAAGTCGGCGGTCATCCCTTCGGGCAACGGTGCTTCAAGACGCAGGTTGGCCGGGTTGCGGGTGTCGACGTACTTGGACAGGCCATCTACTTGGGCTTGTGTGAGCCCAAACGTCTTACCGACGTCGCGCAGCACCGACCGTGCCCGATAGGTGATGACGTTGGCGACCATTGCTGCGCGTTCGCGCCCGTATCGTCGGTAGCAGTACTGGATGACTTCTTCGCGCCGTTCCGATTCGAGGTCGAGGTCGATGTCGGGTGGACGTCCCCTCTCCTCGGACAGGAACCGTTCGAATGGAAGATGGAGCCTGATCGGATCGACTCGTGTCAGCCCGATGCAGCGACAGACCGCCGAGTCGGCGCCGGAACCTCGAATCTGACAGAAGATGTCCTGGGATCGCGCGAAGTTGACGATGTCCCACACGACGAGGAAATAGCCGGGAAATCCGAGCCGTTCGATCACGTCGAGTTCATGTTCGAGACGCTGCTTGGCACGCGGGTCGATACCACCTTCCACGCCCGGGTACACATCCATGGCCCCTTCAAACGTGATGTGGCACAGGTACTCCATTTCCGACCGGAAGTGGCCGGGCATCGGAAAATCCGGGAGCCTCGGTGCAACGAGGCGGAGGTCGAACGACAACATCTCCGCCAGTTCGACTGAGCGTTCGACGGCACCCGGATAGCGGGCAAACCGAGCCTGCATCTCGGCGGGGTCCTTCAGGTACCGCTCATCGGTCGCCGACCGGAACCCGTCGCCTTCTTCGAGGGTTCGCCGACCGTCGATCGCAGCGAGTACGTCGGCGAGGACTGCGTCTTCGCGGTGTGCGTAGTGGACGTTGTTGGTGGCAACCACGGGCAGGTTCAGACTGTGGGCGGCATCCCAGAGGACATCGTTGCGGAGATCATCCTCGGGCATCGCGTGATGCCACATCTCCATGTGCAGCCTTCGGCCGAAGATCTCACGGAGACGGCCGGCCTCCCGAACCGTTCCAGTGAGATCCCCTGCCTGCGCGGCACGTGGCACCGCGCCTTGGTGGCAGCCCGTGAGTGCGTACACGCCTGCCTCGGCGACTTCGGTGAGATCCTCCCATGCGTAGACGGGAGCATCCTTCTCTCCCCGGAACTGTCCCTTCGTGACGAAGTGGCTCAAGGCCGCATAGGAGGCAGCGGAGGATGCCAGCAGGACGAGATGCCCGGCGTCCATGGCCACTTCCGTGCCGTAGACGGCGGGCAGTCCGATGTCGTGTGCAGCACCCGAAAACCGCACCGCGCCGTAGAACCCGTCGTGGTCGGTGACTGCGAGTGCTCGGTACCCGAGCGACGCTGCCCGTTCGACGAGATCCTCGGGATGGGAGGCTCCATCGAGGAACGAGAAGTTGGTATGACAGTGCAACTCGGCGTACGCCATGGACCGAGTGTATCGAACATATGTTCGACCCGCCATGCGAGTCGAACAGGTTTCCTCACCCGCGAGTCCTACTAGTGGTGTGTCGTCCAATCAATGTCTGGGCGTCTGCGAGGGCACGGTGTCATCTGGCCAGGACGCAGGACGAAGGCGCACCCGCAGTGGTGCGTCGAGGACGAGGACGCCGCCGGGGGCGTCGTGAGCCGCAGAGACCCGGCAGTCATTCGAGCGACAGGCCACTAGGTTGGCATCTATGCGCGTAGTGGTACTCGTCGTCGTTCTGGTGGCTACCGCATGCACGGGTGCGGCCACCACGACGACGTCTGCCGCACCAACCAGCACAACCACTACCACCGACCAAAGAGGAGGCACGATGCAGATCTCGAGTCCTGCTTTCGACGGTTCGATGCCGTCGAGATTCACGTGTGACGGGCTCGACGTCAGCCCTCCCCTGACATTCTCGAACGTCCCATCCGGCACGGCGTCACTCGTGTTGATCGTCGACGACCCGGACGCCCCCGACCCTGCCGCACCGAAGATGGTGTGGGATCACTGGGTCGTGTGGAACATCGACCCCACCACTCGGGAGGTTGCCGAGGATTCAACACCCGATGGCGGTGTTCAGGGAACGAACTCGTGGGGACGCAACGACTACGGGGGCCCGTGTCCCCCGATCGGAACGCACCGCTACTTCTTCAAGCTGTACGCCTTGGACGTGCTGCTCGACCTTCCTGCCGATTCGACCAAGAAGGCCGTGGAGGCCGCCATGCAAGGGCATGTCGTCGATTCGGCCGAGATGATCGGCACGTACGCGCATTGAACAGGCGCATCGTCAAGGCAGGCGCGGTGACAACGTTCGGTTGGTGGGCCGGCGCGACATACCTGCGGTGGCACCGTCTCCCCAGTTTCGAGGGAGCCAACGCCTCGGGAGTCTGGGGCGATGACTCGCTACCACCACTCTCGATCGTCGTGCTCGGCGACTCGAGTTGCACGGGACCCGGCCTGGACTCCATCGACGACGTGTGGGTCCGGCGTGTGGGAAGGGAGCTTGGTGCTCGCTTCCACATCACGATCGACAGCCTCGCAGTGGGTGGGTCGAAGGCTGGTGATGTCCTTGCCGGCCAGGTTCCTCGGGCCGTCGCGAGTTTCCATGACGTCGCGATCGTCTCGGTCGGTCCGAACGACATGCTGCGTGGGATCAGTGCGTCCACGTTCCGTCGGCAGCTCGGCGAGATCGTCGACGCCCTCACTCCTGTATCGCGCGCAGTCGTGCTTTCGGGAGTGGGCGATATGGCGACGATTCCGAGGCTTCCTCTCTTCGTGCGGCCGCTCGCGCATGCACGGGCACTGGCGGCGGATCGGGCCCATGCAGAGATCGCAGCACGGCGATCGAATGTGTTCAAGGTGCCCATATGGGACCGAGCTCCCGAGTTTCGCACCGACCCGCTCTTGTGGTCACCAGATCTGTTTCATGCCAGCAGCTCCGGCCATGCCGTCTACGCGGATGCCGCCATGCCCAGCATCGAAGCGGCGATCGACGTCGTGCTCACGGCCCGACGATCGGAAAACCCCACCACGCGTTGAGTGCGTCGCGGAGGTGGGAACTCGCCTGGTGAACCCACGAGGTGTCGGGCATCCTCGGGCCGGCGAACACGAACACGGCCAAGACGACCAGTCCGAGGAATGCGACCATCACGAGCTTGCGAAGCATCGGCATCAGCATACGCCCTCCGACTACGCTCCCGACGATGGCCCTGATTCGATCGATCGTCACCTACCTCAACGGCGTCCTGGCGACCCTGGTTGCGTCGCTCTCGGCCATGATCGTTGCACTGGTACGACCCCGCTCCCGCTTGGTGGATCACATCGCCAAGATGTGGGCACGGGCGTGTCTGTGGCCGTCGGGTGTTCACCTCGAGGTACGCGGCCGTGAACACGTCGATCCCTCGAAGTCGTACGTGGTCATCTCCAACCATCAGTCCACATTCGACATCATGGCCCATTTCGTCGGCTTGCCGGTCCCGATCCGTTTCCTCGCCAAGAAAGAGCTGTTCTCGACGCCGTTTCTGGGGTGGGCGCTGAAAGCGATGGACATGGTTCCGGTCGACCGGACTTCCCACCGTTCGTTTCGGTCCGTGGAGACGGGCGCGCTGCGCGTGGCAGAGTTGGGCAAGTCGATCATGGTGTATGCGGAAGGGACCCGAACGATCGACGGAAGCCTGCTTCCGTTCAAGAAGGGTGCGTTCGCCATCGCGGTCCATACCGGCCTACCGGTGCTACCAACGACCATCTACGGAGCCGATAAGACGTGGAAGGCGAGACACAAGATCATCGACGGCGGCCCAATCACCATGGTGATCGGCGAACCCATCCAGACCAGCGGCCTCGGAAGCGATGACATCGAGTTGCTACGAGATCAAGTGAAACAGGTGATCCAGAACACATTGGACGACTTGGACAAGGCCCAATCATGACCGCCGTGGCGAGAACCGTCTTCACCTTGATCCTGGTGGCCATCGCAACGCTGTGTACGGCGATTGGTCTGGTCCTCGTGGGCCTCGTGAACCCGGCAAGCCCTTGGATGGATCGGATAGCCGCCGCCTGGGCACGAACCTGGCTCCTCGGACTGGGCCTGCACCCTGAGATCGAGTTCGAAACGCCGCTCACACCGGGAGGGTCCTTCGTCGTGGTCGGCAATCACCAGTCGAATCTCGATCCGATGTGCCACTATCTCTCGGCGCCGTCACCCTTGCGATACTTGGCCAAGACGGAGCTCTACAAGGTGCCCGTATTCGGCCAGGCGATCAGGGCGATCGGCATGATCGAAGTCGATCGGAGCAACCCTTCGATGAACGCTATCAATCGCCAGGTGGATGAGACGGTGGAGCGGGGACGTTCGATCATTGTCTATGCCGAGGGGCGCCGTTCCAAGACAGGTGAACTGGGACCGTTCAAGAAGGGTGCGTTCGTAATCGCCATCCAGACCGGCCTGCCGATCGTGCCCGTTGCGATCTCCGGAACCGGAGCCATCTGGCCACCCGGAGCGAAACTGATGCGTCCCGGCCCGATCACGGTGCGGTGGGGAACTCCTATCCCGACCGACGGCATGACGTTGGACGATGTCGAACCGCTCAGAGATCGCGTTCGGGAGTGGATCGAAGCTCAGCTCACGGCAGGCGGCTGAGAGCAGACCGCTGACGGGCCGGGCACCGGGAGATCCCGTGAGCGTGCGGGAGGTTACGTCCCGGCTACGGCGAGTGCCCCGAGCTCGTGTAGACAGCACCGGCCGGACTGATCCATATGTGGTCGCCGCCGGCATGTCGATCGTAGGCCCATCCTGCTTCGTGTCGAACCCTGTGGTGGTAGCGGCAGAGCGGTGCAAGGTTGCACTCGCATGTCACACCCCCTTCGCCCCATGGTGTTCTGTGGTCGAGGTCACAGGCCCGTGCGGGCATCCGGCATCCCGGAAACACACAGGTCGAGTACTCGCGTTCGATGCCGCGGCGCAGCGCGGTCGAGGGTCGACGTCTCGTGGTTCCTTCCCACACGATGGCGCCGTCGTGGTCGACCACGGTGCATCGCCACTCCGCTCGCGGCCGCGCAGTCGCGACCTGGCGGGCGATGTCGGCGATCACTGGTCCGTATCCGGCGAGTTCCCCCGGGGCTTCGCTCAGACCCGTCAGCGTGTCGAGATCAACCCTGAGATCGACAACGCCACCGGCCACGACAGAGCTGTTTCCCTCGAGGAGGTCCATGAAGATGTCTGCTCTCAGCTGATCCATCGACCGCGACTCGTCGGCGGTTCTCCTCCGTCGTGCGATCCGGTTGATCCGATCGGAGACCGCCATCACTCGTTCCGGCGGCAGATTCATACCGAACAGGTGAGCAGTTCCCGAAGGGCTCGCCTCGACGACCACCCGACGCTCGTCGAGAACCTCCTTGTACCGTTCCAGCGCATAATCGGGATCGACGGTGACGCAGAGTTTCCGAAGCCGGGCCGCAAGCTGGCCCGTTGTGAGGTTCGGGGCTTCTTCGGCGATCTGATCGACGACGTGACCGGCGGCTTCAGCGTCAAGGTGTTGAACGCCGGCAACGATCGTCCTGGCCCGGCGTGGATCGATCTGGCCCAACCGGAGCATCTCGGCGATCCGGGGTACTCGCTCCCACATCTCGCCGGCCCAATCGATCTGCGCATCGGCGGACCGACGTGTCAGACACAGAGCGGCGGCAATCTCGACCGACGCGGCGTCGGCGGCCAACTCCAGATCATCTATCTCGCCGGCCATCTGCCCGGACACTGCATTCACACCTTCGAGCACGAGCGCCTCGTAGTAGGAGGCCATACGCTGCCGTGCGCGAAGCAGCGCAATCCGCTGACGCGCGGATACTCGGGTGATATCGGTCTCAGCGACAATCATCCCCAAGAAGGCACCTGGTTCCAGTCCTTCCAAAGTTGCAGTGAGACTATCGAACATATGTTCGTATTGTACCGAACGTCCGAGACGGTTTCTAGACCCTTGTCGTTACGGTTGCTGGAGAAGCACATTGCGCTGACCGATGACATCCCGGATCTGGACCACTCCACGATCGGCCGGATTTTGAAAGGGGGCGCCACGTCCTCATTTGAAGAAGTGCTGGACCATCCCACCGAAGGCCAACGCCGAGTTCGTAGCACGGATGGACGATGTCCTGGACGTCTACGCCCGGCCCCACGACGCCGCCCGGCCGGTGGTGTGCATGGACGAGAAGCCGTACCAGCTCCTCGCGCACGTCCGCGACAGATCCCGGCCGCGTGGGCGAAGGCCTCGAGGTCCGCGATCAGTTGTCGACGCTGCGTCGATGGCATGGACCGAACGCCCGCGTCGATGGCCTCGCGGCGCCGTTTGGTGACCTCCTGCACCAGGTCTGCACCGGTCCGAGTCGGTTCGATCACCACTTCACGGCGATCGACGGCGTTCTCCCGCCGTTCGACCAGACCGGCGGCCACCAGCCGTTCCACCGAACGTTGCGCGGTCGAGGAGTTCACCCCGAGCCGATGGGCGAGTTCGACCAACCTCGCGGGGGTTCGGCCGGTCAGCACGACGAGGACGCGGAACTGGGTCAAAGTGACCGTGTCCTATTGCAGCGCGGAACTCGACATCGCGGTGATCTCCTGGCCGGCGACCAGGGCGCGTCCGCCGCTGACGCTGCCGTTCTCGGCCAGCAGTCCGAGCGCGGCGTAGACCGTCATCGACTTGCCGCGGCCGGACTCACCGACCAGGCCGTAGGCCTCTCAATCAGCATCGTCTCGATCACGACCCCCTGCCGCTCGAACGTTGTGAGCGAACCGTTTTTCCGGAATCTCGGGAGTGCCAGTGTCGGTGATGTACCTGTCGATGCTCGATAGGTCGGGAGCAACCGCGAACAGATCGATGTCGTGGTGCTCTCGAGGTTTGATCAGTCGTACACCCCGGTCAGATACGTCTTCCCATCCCGCACCTCGCACAACAATGC
>CAZBXV010000005.1:0-63974 GCA_964496205.1 uncultured Acidimicrobiia bacterium | reverse complement strand
GCTCGGCATCGTCGGCGGCATTGCCCTGCTCATGGGGCTGTTCATCCTCTTCGGAGGGGAGGATCAGTACGTGGCATCGGCGGTGATCTGTCGTGGCGTGTCGGGGATATCTCGAACACCTAGATCCATGGGCTGGGCGGCCGAACACTCCACGGTCGCCAGGCCCTGCCTCACTGAGGAACAAACGGCCGGCCCCCGAAGGGTGGCCGACCCGTTCATATCCGCGGTGGCCCGCCCACTCTTTCAACCAGCCGATCGACTGCGGTCGTCCTCGTAGAGAAGGCACGCAACCTGGTGATCGCCGATCTCGAACAGTGCCGGGTCACGCGCTGGACATGATTCGAACGCCTTCGGACAACGTGGGTGGAAGTTGCACCCTGACGGCGGATCGATTGGGCTAGGTACGTCACCCTCGAGGATGATTCGTGTTCGCCCACGTTCGACGGCCGGGTTCGGAATGGGCACCGCTGAGAGCAGTGCTTCTGTGTATGGGTGCATCGGTTGTTCGTAGAGCCCGACTCGGTCGGCGACCTCGACGATGCGGCCCAGGTACATGACCGCGATCTGATCGCTGAAATGCTGAACAGCAGAGAGGTCGTGGGCGATGAAAAGATAGGTGAGTCCGAGGTCCCGTTGCAGGTCTTCCAGGAGGTTCATCACACCCGCCTGGATCGAGACGTCGAGTGCGGCGATCGGCTCGTCGCACACCACGAAGTCTGGCTCCGTGGCGAGGGCACGTGCGATCCCAACCCGCTGTCGCTGGCCTCCTGAGAACTCGTGGGGATAGCGATTGCGGTAGTCGGGACTCAAACCGACCATCTCCAAGAGCTCACCGACACGGTTGTCGCGCTGGCGCCCCCTCTTGATGAGACCATGGATCGCCAATGGTTCGGCGACGATCTTGCCGATCGACATGCGAGGATCGAGTGATGCGTAGGGGTCCTGGAAGATCATCGCCATACGCTTTCGCATTGCACGCAACTCGCCCGGGGAGAGGGCACTCATCTCGGCGCCGTCGAACCAGACCTCGCCACCGGTCGGATCGATCAGCCGGAGGAGCGCCAAGCCGGTGGTCGTCTTGCCGCATCCGGACTCGCCGACGAGGCCGAGTGTCTCGCCTCGCTGCACCTTGAAACTGACGCCGTCAACGGCTTTGACGTCGTTGACATGGTGGCGGATCACCCCTGTGTCGTATACCGGGAAGTGGACCTGGAGATCCCGGACTTCGAGCAGGAAGTCACTCATGAGCCGGTACCAGTGGGTAGAAGCAAGCTGCCTCGTGATTGGCGCCAAGCGAATCCAAACCCGGAACCTCTCGACTGCAGCGATCGTGATCGGTGTAGCGACAACGCGGGGCGAACGGGCAGCCGGCCGGCATCGCGACCGGGTCAGGTGGCAGACCGGCGATCGTCATGAGCTTGTCGGGGCGTTCGGCTCCCGGCATCGGCAGCGACCCGAGCAGACCCTCGGTGTAGGGGTGGCGCGGAGACGCATAGAGGTCGTCCACCAGCGCCTCCTCCATGAAGCGTCCTCCGTACATGACGTGAACCCTGTCGGCGATGCTGGCGACGACGCCGAGATCGTGAGTGATCCAGATCACGGCCATCCCGATCTTGTCTTGCAGATCGGCCACGAGTTCCGTGATTTGGGCCTGCGTGGTGACGTCGAGAGCGGTGGTTGCCTCGTCAGCGATGAGAACGTCCGGGTTGCACGCGAGCGCCATGGCGATCATCACCCTTTGGCGCATCCCGCCGGAGAGCTGGTGCGGGTACTCGTCATACCGAGCCGCGGGCGAGGGTATTCCGACCAAGTCGAGCAATTCGACAGCGCGGTCGTGGGCGCTATCGGGGTCGAGGTCGAGGTGGAGTGTCATGGGCTCGGTGATCTGGTATCCGACGGTCCGTACCGGGTTGAGAGACGTCATGGGGTCCTGGAAGATCATCGCGAGACCCTTCCCGCGAATGGTTCGGAGCTCCTTCGGGGTCATTGTGAGCAACTCGTTGCCCCGGTAGCGAACCGAACCGGAAACGGCAGCGGGGGGTTGGGCGAGCAGTCCCATGATGGCGAGCACGCCGACGCTCTTCCCTGAGCCCGATTCGCCGACGATGGCCAGTGTCTCACCGGCGTGGAGATCGTACGAGATTCCGTTGACGACTTCGGCGATCCCGCGTTTCGTACCGAAACGGACGGCGAGGTCCCGGATGGTGAGGACCGGCTCGCTCATGCGGACTGTCCCCGCGATTCGATGACGGACTTCTGTTTGGGATCCAGAGCGTCGCGTAGGCCGTCACCAACGAAATTGAAGGCCATAACGGTCACGAGGATGGCGAGACCGGGGAAGACGCCCATCCATGGGTCCTGCTGGAAGTACTCGCGGCCGTCGGCGAGCATCCGACCCCATGCCGGGTTGGGTGGCTGTACCCCGAGCCCGAGAAACGAAAGGGCCGCTTCCGACAGTATTGCGAAGGCGAGTGACAGCGTCGTCTGAACGATGATCGGTGCTGCCACATTGGGCAGGATGTGCCGGAAGAGAATGCGCCGGTTCGTGGCGCCCAGGGAACGGGCTGCCCTGACATACACCTCCTCCGAGACCACCAGCACGCTGCCTCTCGTGATCCTCGCGAAGATTGGCGTGTAGACGATCCCGATGGCGATCATCGCGTTGGTGATGTTGGGACCGAGCACAGCCAGGATGGCGATCGCCAGGAGAATCGCCGGGAACGAGAACAGAATGTCCATCAGCCGCATGAGGGTCGAGTCGACGCCGCCCCGGTAGTACCCGGCGATAAGGCCGATCGGGACTCCGACGACGAGGGCGAACCCGACGGCGATGAACCCCACCTGGAGAGACACCCTCGCAGCAACGAGAACACGGCTGAAGGTGTCGCGGCCTAGATTGTCGGTTCCGAACCAATGCAGCGCGGTGGGGCCGCTCAGACGGTTGGGGATGTCGATGTCGTTCACTCCGTAAGGGGCGATCGCCTTGCCGAAGATGCCGACGAAGATGAGAAGCCCCAGTACGACCAGACCGACGACCGCGAGCTTGTTCGAGAGCAGCGCCCGAAGGATCTCACGACCCTGAGAAGCGGGCTTGGTTGCCAGACGGTCGGTATCCGAGGTCATGAGACACGCACCCGCGGGTCGAGACGGGCATAGATGACATCGACAATGAGGTTGATCGTCAAGAACATGAATGCGATGTAGAGGACCGCCCCCTGGAGCACCGTGTAGTCGCGATCCTTCACCGCGAGCAGGGCGAGTCGACCCAGCCCCGGCCAGGCGAAGACGAACTCGGTCACGACCACGCCGCCTAGGAGGAAACCGAGCTGGAGTCCCACGACGGTCACGATCGGAATCCAGGCGTTGGGGAGAACGTGTGCGCGGACGATCTGCCACTCAGAGAGGCCCTTGGCTCGGGCAGTGCGAACGTAGTCCTGGTTGAGTGCCTCCAACACCGACGATCGGACGAAGCGGGTGATGATCGAGCCGGAAATGAGACCGACGGTGAGCGCAGGCAGCAACAGATGGCGCAGCCATTCCACTGGGCTCTCCAGGAACGACACATAGCCGGACGACGGCAACCAGCCAAGGGTGAGGGCAAACAGGAGGATGTACATGACGCCCGCCCAAAAGTCCGGCATCGAAACCCCAACCTGGCTGGCGGCAGTCACCGCATAGTCGAGGGGGCTGCCCGACCGTATGGCGGAGATGATGCCTGCCGGTAGGGCGACCACGAGGGCTATGAACAGCGCTGCAAGCGCCAGCGTCACCGTCGCGGGGAGCCGTTGAACAATGAGCGTGGTGACCGGCTGGCCGTTACGGAAGCTGACGCCGAGATCGCCCGTCAGGGCGTGGCTGAGCCACGAGAAATACTGCTCGATGAGAGGCTTGTCGAGCCCGACCCGGTGGCGCAGCGTGTCGTAGAGCTCCTGATCGAACCGGGTTCCGAGCGCGACCCGCACGGGATCACCCGGCACGAGGTGGATCAAGGCGAACACGACAATGCTGACGCCCAGCAGTGCAAGGAGCATCTGCAGGATGCGTCGCGCCAGGAATCCGGTCATTCTCCCTCCCGGAGAACATCGGTGGGGCCCGATTCCGGGTCCCACCGATGCATTCGCCTACTGGTTGAGCGAGGTCTCGACAAAGCGAACGGCCTTGTCGCCTCTCGTCATGTACCCGACGACCTCATCGCGCCAGGCGTTGATGTTGTCAGGGTTGTACAGGTAGGTGTATGACGCTTCGTCGACGATGATCTTCGCCGCCTGGTCATACAACGCCTTGCGGGCCGCCTGGTCGGTTTCAATCCTCGCCTGATCCAGTAGGGAATCGACCTCCGCGTTGGAGTACCCCTGGAAGTTGAAGTTGCCGTCCGTGTGGTGCTGGGCGTAGTAGAAGTCGTCCGGATCGATGTTGCCGACCCAGCTCAGCATGAAGGCGTCGAAATCGCCGTTCGCCTCACGATCGAGCCAGGTGTTGAAATCGACATCCGAGATCGTGACGGTTACACCGATCGCAGCCAGTTCGGCAGCGATGACCTGGGCCTGTGTCACCGTTTCTGGGAAGTCGCTCGTCACCATGAACTCGATGCTGAGATCAGACACACCGGCTGCATCGAGCAACGACTGTGCCGTTGCCGTGTCAGCAGTTGCGAAAGGCGCATAGTCGAAGTACCAGGCCTTGTTCGAAGCCGGGATGGCCGTCTCGTTCGGGGTCGCGGCGCCGAACTGGGCTGCTTCCGCGATTTCGGGACGGTTGATCGCATTCGCCAGCGCCTGACGCACACGGACATCATCGAATGGTTGCCGGTTCTCGTTCAGAGCGAAGTAGTGGTAGTCGCCGCCCGGAACCCTGCCGACCGTGATGCCGTCAGCGGCCGACAAGGAGTCGACGTTCTGCGGTGGTACCGAATCGATCCACTGCACTTCGCCTGTCTGAAGCGCAGTCAGTTTGGTTCCGGCGTCCGGGATCTGGACGAAGCGGATACCGTCGAGCTTGGGAAGCCCTTCGTCGGCCCGCCAGTAGTCCGGGTTCTTCTCGAGCACGATGCCCTGATCAGGGGACTGCGAAACGAAACGGAACGGACCGGTTCCGACCGGATTCGTCGCGATCGAACCATCGTCCACGATCTCCTTCGGGATGATCGCCATGCCCTTGAATCCCCCGATCGACACGAGCAGGTTGGGGCTTGGCTGGGTCAGGGTGATCACAACGGTTGAGTCGTCCGGCGCGGTGATGGTATCGACCGCAGCGAAGCGCCAGCCGTTGAGGCCCTCATTGATGACCCGGTTGAAGCTGTACACCACATCGTCTGCAACGAGGTCTCGACCGTTCTGGAATTTCACCCCTTGCCGGAGGTGGAAGGTCCAGGTCAGGTTGTCGTCGCTGATGTCCCAGCTCTCTGCCAAGGCCGGCTCCATGGAGAGATCCGCCGCCGGCTGAACCAGGGTGTCGTACACGTTCTCGAGCACCTGGAAGCTGGCATAGGAACTGGTCATGTGGGGATCGAGCGTGTCAGGCTCGGCGCCTTGGGCCGCAACGAGAACGATGTCCCCTGTGCTGCCCGAGGCGGTTGTTGTGGTTGCTCCACTCGTGGTTTCGGTCGCCGGCGCGGTCGTTGTGGTCGCGGCCGCTGTCGTTGTCGTGATATCGACGCTTCCACCCGTGCCGCACGCACCCGCCATGAGAGCAAGCGCGAGCAGCAGGATCAGGACCCTCCATTGGGTTCCTCGTTGTCTCATCCTCTCCTCCTTCTTTCCTTCTCCTTCTTGTTCTCCCTGTCGGCTAGAAACTTGGTGGTGTCACTACCCCGACGACAGACGCGGCGGTCTCGGTGGGATTGCTCCACCAGTGAACGTGTCTCGAGTCGTACGTGATGGCGTCGCCCTCCTCCAGGGTGAACAGTTCACCTGCGACGGTCACGTGCAGCTGAGTGCCGGTGAGCAGAAGCACACACTCCTCACCCTCATGTTGAAAGGGTGCCTCCTCGTTGGTGAAGCCAGGCGGGATGGAGGTCCTCAGCACCTCGAGCCGTCCTTGTAGATTCGGCGTGAGCAGCTGCCACGTCAGACCGTTCTCCCCAAGTCGTAGAAGCTTTCGCTGGTCACGGCGGACCACCTCTGCAGCCGTGTGCTGCTGCTCGGATTGAGGGGATAACAAGTCTCCAACACGCAGTCCAAGCGCCTGGCTTATGCGATACAAAGAACGAAACGACGGGTTGCCCTGACCGTTTTCGATCTCGCTGATGAGTCCGCTGCTGACTCCTGCGGCCGATGCCAGTTCCTTGACCGTGAATCGGCCCCGTCGAGCTTCTCTGAGGCGCTGGCCGAGGTCGGCCACCTGGGCTTGCACCATCTCGTGGGGGTGCTCGATGACCACAGGCTGCCTTCCCGTTTCGGTTTAGTGAACCGAAGTTCACTTTAGTGATCGCGATTCGGTCGTGTCCATGAGCTCATGAGCGTCGAGATCAAGGCCGGTGCGCTAGCGTGCGCGCGGTGACATACACGATCCTCGCGAAGGACGCGACCACCGGCGACGTGGGTGTCGCTGTTGCTTCGCGCTATCTCGCTGTAGGGGCAAGCGTGTCATGGGCGCGGCCGGGGGTCGGTGCGGTGGCTACGCAAGCTCTCACGCAGCCCTCCTACGGGCCCCTCGTACTGGACCTACTGGCAGCAGGGACCCCGGTGGGGTCGGCGCTCGAGGCGGCGCTCGCAGAGGATCCGCAGCGAGACCTGCGCCAGGTGGGAGCGATCGATCGAGACGGTGCGACAGCGGCGCACACGGGGACGGGATGTATTCCTCACTCAGAGCAGATCTGCGGAGACGGGCTGCTTGTGATGGGCAATCTGCTGGAGCGCCAAGGGACGGCCGCAGCCATGGCGACAGCCTATCGTGCCGGCGCCGGGTCGTTCACGACACGGCTGGTGGAGGCGCTGACCGCAGGGCAAGAACACGGTGGGGATCTCCGGGGACGCCAGTCTGCGGCGCTTCTGGTGGTATCCGATCGCGGTGCCGGCGCCGGGACGGATCTGCGTGTCGACGATCACACCGACCCACTGGCCGAGCTTGCCAGGCTGCTCGGGCTGCACAACGCCTACCGGAGACTTGGGACCGGACTCAACCGGCTGTTCGAAGGAGATCTGGTGTCGGCAGCTTCGGAGATCGCCGAAGCCCGGCGAGCCGGGTGGAACCCTCAAGTCGAGTTCTGGCACAGGATTGCCTCAGGGCTTCCTGTCTCCGACCTCGGGCCCGACTGGGAGGAACTCGAACGCCGTCTGCGCAAGTCGGGGCGTTTGGCGGCGGATCGATGAGGCTCGAAGTGTCGTGATCCGGCGGGGGTAGAAGGCCGGCCTCAGCGTCTTGGATCCGTTCGCGTCTTACGCGAAGCCGAACACTGGAGGAAAGACGATCGCGACCACCGCCGCCCAGGCGGCGAACACCGGCAGATAGCCGGTCTGCCAGCGTTCGAGATCGGCGAATGGCCGCCGCCCCCGAAGAAAGCCCAACGACAACCACGCCGACCACCCCAAGTTCACGAGTAGCACCAGATTCAGTCCCAGGCCGGCGGTTCGGTTGGCGGTGAAGCCCATGTTGGTGATTCGAGAGAGGATCGCAGCGAGTGCAAGCACGTCGACGAAGAGCGCGCTGACAATCAGCACGAACTGGATCACATCCGTCAAACCAGCCTTCGAGAGCGGATCGTGCGCCGAGATCGAGTAGAGCAGCAGTCCGAGCACCACCACGAGGAGGGCATCGAACAGGATGAGCACCTCCCTGTTCTGATCAATGCCGTGCCCCGTCCACACCATCGCAGCTATCGATGCGATGAACATGGCAGCAAACAGGGGAGTGAACACGTTGGTCAGCACGGGCGCCATGTTCTCGATCACGCCCTGTTTCGCCTCGACCAGCCAGGCTGCGACCAGGATCGCCCCGGCCGCGCCACACGGCAGCGCCCAGTTGGACAGGAGCGTGTCGGCCGAAATCCCGATCGCCCAGAACACGCCTTGGGTCAGTCCGACGAGCACACCACCCCCGAGGGCGATGAGAACGTAATAGATGAACCACTCACCCGTGAAGCGAACGAAGTCCATCCGTCCTGATCGCCACTTGCCTCCCACGTACACGAACCCGACGGTGAACCACAGGAGCACCAGAAGATGGGTGCCGGTCAGAATCTCCGTCGAACCGAACCGGACATACGGGTAGACGTTGGCGAAGACGGCGCTCGCGACGAACACGATGACCGGCACGACGAGCCGCCTTGGCGTCACGTGCCGCTTCCAGACGAAGTAGCCGGCAAGCCAGACCAGGACGATCAGGGCTGCGTTGCGAAGATAGAAGCTCCACATCACATCGAGATTCCCGGAGGTGACGAGACGGGGGATCTGCACGGCGATGGCCGCCGCCACCGCACATGCGAGCATCACCGGGAGGTCACTCGACGTCGCCTCATCGGGGCCTGTGATGAGTTGCTTCCAGAGGCGCTCGGAGTGTTCGCGGGCAAACTCACTCGTGAGTGCATCGACAGCCCCGAGCCGCTTCACGGCGACCAGAAACGCCTCGTCGTCATGCAGACCGGCCGAGGTGAGTGTCTCTACCTGGTCCCGGAGGTGGACTTCCAGTTCGTCGGCGTCGGATTCGGTGATCGAGGCCCGGGAAAGCAGGTGACTCCGCCATTCCGAAATGCGGGTTTCGATGTCCATCATGCGCCCGCCGCTGCGATCGCACGCATCTCACTCCACGTGCCTTGCATGACTGCGTTGACGAGACGCCACTGCCTGCGATGATCGGCCAGCGCCGTTCGGCCCCTGTCGGTCAGCGAGTAGTAGCGGCGGCGTCGGCCCTCCGGAACACGCCACACTGCATTCACCAGACCCAGCCTGACGAGACGGTGCAGAAGCGGATACAGCATCCCGTCGGTCCACTCCATCTCACCGTCGGAGAGCAGACGCACTCGCTTGAGAATCGCGTAGCCGTAGCTCTCGCCTTCGGACAGGATCGCCAACACGATCGGCGTCGAGGAAGCGGCAACCAGATCCTTCGCTATCCGCACGAACCCTCCTCTATACCTCAGACCATTATACATAGCAGCACAAGGTGTCTGTCGCTCGGTTCGTACTTCTTGTCCTTCTTGTCAATCGTGATCCCGCTCAGCGGGGCTGAGATTGACAAGAACGGGAGATCGACCTCCTGTCAACCTTCCCGATCCAGCAGGATCAGTCGTGCCCCTCTGCTGTAGGTGAAGTAGGAGCGAGCCCACTCGAAGAGGACGATGGCTCGGTTCCGGAAGCCGATCAAGAAGAAGATATGGATCGTCAGCCACGCGGCCCAGGCGGGAAAGCCACTCAGGCGTAGCCCACGGATCTGTGCAATAGCGGACCGTCGGCCCAGTGTCGCCATCGATCCTCGATCGAAGTAGTGAAACGCCCGGCGACCTCGACCGTTGATCGAGGCGTCGATCATCGCAGCTGCGTGCCTCCCCATTTGGATTGCTGCGGGGGCAACCCCCGGCACACCTTCGAGGGCGGCGAGATCCCCGACGACGAACACCTCCGGATGTCCCGGAACCGTCAGATCCGATTCGACGATCACCCGGCCGCCCCGATCTAGTGGTGCACCGAGCAGCGTGCCCAACGGTGAGGCTTTGACACCTGCGGCCCACAGGACCGTTCTCGCGCCGACGCGGACGCCTCCCACAGTGACACCTTTTCCATCGATCTCTGTCACGAAGGATCCGGTCGAGACCTCCACGCCAAGCCGTTCCAGCTGCCGCTGGGCCTTCCTGGAGAGACCGGCCGGATACGTCGACAGGATGCGGTCGGACCCCTCAACGAGCAGGATACGAGCGTCGTGGGTGTTGGAGCGTCGGAACTCGTCGACGAGTGTGTGACGAGCGAGCTCTGCGAGGGCGCCGGCGAGTTCGGCGCCCGTTGGACCCCCACCGATGATCACCACACGAGGCCGAGCCGAGTCCACGATCTGAATCTACCGTTCCGACCCTCAGCCCTTGCCACCAGGGAGACTCCTCACGCGATGTGGGACACGACCCTGGTTTCGTGTCCCACATCGCGGGCGGCTGTTCCCCGGTTGATGTCTCGCCCACACATGTATTGGTCTCGAGGGCCGAATCGGTTCCCGATTGTGTGCGAAATGGTCGTGGGGCCGATTCTCCGTCTTCTTAGTCCCGGGTGCGCGTCGCGTCGGGCGCGCACCAATCGGTACACTGCGCGCCCCTCATGAGGAGAACAGTTGCGACGTCGGATTCTGCTCGCCTTGGGCGTGCTCGCCGTGGTGTTCGTGCTTATCCAGCTGGTTCCGTATGGCAGGAATCACACCAACCCTGCCGTCGTAGCGGAGCCTGCGTGGAACTCACCCTAAACCAGGGCTCTCGCGGTGCGTGCGTGTTTCGACTGCCACAGCGACGAGACCGTGTGGCACTGGTACTCCAATATCGCACCGTTCTCATGGCTGATCCAGCACGATGTCGATGAAGGACGACGCAGGCTGAACTTTTCCGACTGGACGGCGACTCGAAGGATCCGTGACGTGGCCGAAGCAATTCGCAGAGGCGACATGCCACCGCTCCAGTACCGATTGCTCCATCCCGAGGCGCGGCTCAGCGACGCCGAGAAAACCGCCCTCGAAAGCGGGCTCACCACGACGCTTCAGGGCGGTTGACCGTCCTGTCGCGGCCGGGTGTTTCCACATTTTCCGGTGGCTCTCTGGGTGGGATAGCATTGGACGGTTCAACGCAGAAAGGAACGGTCATGGCACAAACCGTGCAGATCGAAGAACCACGCGTTTCTCGGTGGCTCTTCGGTTCTACGACCACCGCTTGGTTCTGGCTCATCGTCCGACTCTGGCTCGGGTGGGAGTGGTTCCAGTCGGGGTGGGGCAAGGTGTTCGGAGGCAACATCGTCCCGGGGAAGGGTTTCGCTCTTACCGGTGACGCGAACATCGGATGGATCCGGTCCGGGACCGTCCTCCAGGACGGCAAGGAAGTGGCCGTCGCTGTGGGTCAGAACATCGCGGGGTTCGCCGAAGGTGCGATCAAGAACGCCGCAGGTCCACACCCATCGGTTGCGTACGGCTGGTACGTCGACTTCCTCCACTGGGTGGCGTCATCGGGCCACACCTTCCTCGGCTACATCATTCCCCTTGGGGAGTTCCTTGTCGGTGTGGCACTCATCCTCGGTGCATTCACGGGCGTCGCTGCCCTGTTCGGAGCGACACTCAACTTCTCCTATGCGTTTGCGGGAAGCGCCGGCGTCAACCCGGCGATGATCCTCGTTTCGGGACTCGTTTTCCTGGCATGGCGCAACGCAGGATGGATCGGGCTGGACCGTTTCTTGCTTCCGAAGCTCGGAGTTCCCTGGCGCGCCGAACCGAAAACCTGACCGAACGCCGCGCCTTAGTCACGGCGGAGGAGCGAGCGGAAGGCGAAATGCAATGGCGCCACCCGGGCCGGGTTCGATCCAGGTGGCGCCTCCGTGCGCTTGCACGATTCCTCTGGCGATCGCCAAGCCGAGCCCGGCGCCGCCGGTGTCTCGGGCCCTGGCCCGATCGCCGCGGGTGAAGCTCTCGAACACGTCGATGTCCAAAGGGAAGCCGGGGCCCTCGTCGTTGACCGTGACGGTGACTGCCGAGGGGTCACCGTCGACGCGAACAGTGACGGTCGTGTCGTCAGGCGAGTGTCTGATTGCGTTGTCGATCAGATTCCTGAACACGCGGGCCAGCTCCAGTTCCCCTCCGAACACACGCACGTGTGTCTTCGCGTCGAGGTTCAGCGTGACATGGCGGTATCTGGCGAGCGGTGTCATCGCCTCGATCGTCGCGTCGGCGAGATCGGTCAGGTCGACAGGCTCCATGTGGAGATCCAGCTGGTCGGCCTCGATCTTCGACAGCAAGAACAGGTCTTCGACGAGGCCGCTCAGGATGGTCAGATCGCTCGCAACCGAAGCGAGATAGCGATCGGGTTCGGGCGCGACGCCATCCTGGAGGGCTTCGATGGCGGCCGTGGCCGATGTGAGTGGGGTGCGTAGATCGTGTCCGATTGCTGCGATGAACGTCCTGCGGGACGTTTCAATGCTGCGCCGTTCTGACTCTGCTGCATCGAGACGCTCGACCATCGAGTCGATCGCACGAGCCACGGCTCCGACCTCATCGGGGCGCTCCAACCCGGTGCGTACGGACAGGTCGCCGCCGGCAACCTTGTCCGCGGTGGCTCCCAGCGTGTGAAGATCCCGGCCGAGTCGATCAGCCGCCGCGCCGGCGAGGACGGCTCCGAGAACCACTCCAAAACCGAGGACGATGAGTGTCAGCTGCAGGTCGTGTCCCGACAAGAACATCAGACGACCGGCAGCGACAACGGCTGCGGCGACAACCAACAGCGCGCCCACGGCAACGACGAACATGGTTGTGGAGAGGGAACGGGCACGCGCGACGATGCCCCGAAGCACGAGTCCGACCACGCCTGTCACCACGGCGATGGCGAAGAAGAGCACCGCGAACACGAGTCTGTCGTGCGGTCCCGGCCTCATCCAGATTTCGACGACCCCGTATGCAACGATGGCGGCTCCCAGGAGTAGGCCGGCGAATCTCATGGCTCGAACCGGTAGCCGACGCCCCACACCGTCACGATCCATCGGGGGGACGACGGATCGGCTTCCAGTTTCGTTCTGAGGCGACCCACATGAACGGTGACCGTCGCAGGGTCCTGCCAGTCGGCCGATGACTCCCACACTTGTTGCAGCAGCTGGCCCCGGGAGAACACCTGTCGGTCGTGTGAGGCCAGGAACTCCAACAGGTCGAACTCCTTTGGCGTCAACTCGACGACGCGGCCGTCGACGCGGACTTCCCGAGATCGGCGATCAATCACGAGGTCATCGAATGACAGGGTCTCATTGACGGGAACGGGGCGGCTTCGACGGAGCACTGACCGAACGCGGGCTGCGAGTTCCCGAGGAGAGAACGGCTTGACCACGTAGTCGTCGGCGCCGAGCTCAAGTCCAACGACCCGGTCGGCTTCATCTCCTCTGGCGGTCAGAAGGATCACCGGGATTGTCGATGTGCGGCGAACCTCCTGGAGAACGGAGAAACCATCCCGATGGGGGAGCATGACATCGAGCACGAGCAGATCGGGCGGGCGATTGGTGAGAGCCGTGAGTGCCGCTACTCCGTCCTGCGCAGTCTCGACAGCGAAACCCTCGCGTTCGAGGTACTCCGTCACTACTTCTCGCACCATCGGCTCGTCGTCGACGACCAGTACTCGATCCATGTGCGCATCGTACGAGGACGAAAGAGGCTGCGAAAGCCGGGAGGCGTGGGTTTCGTGAATGTTCACTACTCCGTTGCTCTGATGAGAGATCCACCTGACATCGTGATGGAAGACCGGATGTTCCGGTGAAAGGAGACAATCATGCGCCGTATTGCCGTTGTGGGTCTCGTCCTTGCGATGCTCTTCGCTATGGCGGTTCCTGCGTTTGCGCTGCCCGGCAAGTTCAGCTTCCAGCCCGGTATCTACGCCGACGGACAGGCATACAACTCGCGGAAGGTCGCCGACCTTCCCGCACCCAACGATCACAATCTCCAGTCGTTCGACACCCTCGTCAAGATCACCAACGGAGTCGAGGACCAGCTCGCGGTGGCCGAAGCCGGTCCCGGCAATCCGGCCTACAACGGCGGTCGGTGGTACGAGGTGACGGCTGCGTGGAATGACGGAGCCGAGGCAACCCTCATCACCTCCTACGCCCAGCTGATGAAGGAGGTTGCGGCCGGCAACCTGACGGTCGATGACAGCAACCCAAGCTTCCTGGAGTGTCCGCTGGTACCAGTGAAGTAGCGAACAATCCTTCCCTCCAGGAAGACACACGGGGCGCCCCTCCATGGGGTGCCCCGTCAGCGTTCGACCAGGCCAAACACGTTTCCGTCGAGATCCTCGAGGGAGGCAAGAATGTCGCCCATAGCCTTGAGTGTGGGTGGGTAGCGAACTGTCGCGCCCGCATCGACGAACCTCTCGAACGCTGCGTCCAAATCCGGGACAGCGAACCACGGCGTGACTCCCGCGACCCCGGACGGTGTTGAGTGGTCGTCCACCTGGTCGAAACCCAGGTAGAGATTGTCGAGACGGAAGCCCAGATGGGCATCGCCATGAGGAATCGCCGGCGGAAGATCCAATCCGACTCGATAGAAGTCTGCGAGCTCCCGCATTCGTGGCGTGAAGAAGATCATCGTGTCGCAGGCAACCATGGGGTGAGCGTACAGGGACCCGGCGAGTCGATGTCGTGCAGTCCGATCTCGTGGCGTGTGAGCCCGACAGACTGTCCCACGGACTGGGGTTCGCAGTCACCGAGGACTGAGAACCGACGACTGAGGACTGGAGGGCGGAGCCCGGTACCATCGTCTCCATGTACGAGGCATCGCTTGCTGAAGGGTTCTTGTTCACCGACCTGTACCAACTCACGATGGCCCAGGTCTACTTCCGCCTCGGGGTGCACGAGCAACCCGCCGAGTTCGACTACTACTTCCGCTCCTACCCCGACTATGGCAAACATCAAGCCGGCTACGCGGTCGGAGCCGGCCTCGACTGGCTGCTGGATTGGATGGAGACGACGCACGTGACCGACACAGACATCGAGCAACTCGGCACGCTGCGCAGCGCTTCGGGGGACCCGATGTTCGCCCCGGACTTCCTCCAGTGGCTCCGTCAAAACGGCGACTTCTCAGCGATCGACATGACGGCGATTCCAGAAGGCCGGATCGTGCACCCGAATGTCCCGTTGGCCGTGGTCGTCGGACCGCTCCTCATCGCGCAGATCCTCGAGACGTCCCTGCTCAACCATCTCAACTATCCGACGCTGATCGCCACGAAGGCTTCCCGGGTTCATGAAGCAGCGCTCGGCCGGCCGATCCTGGAGTTCGGCATGCGCAGAGGTCCCGAGCGAGGCACCAACGCAGGGACTCGGGCAGCGCTCGTGGGGGGTGCCCACTTCAGCTCGAATGTTGGGACGTCACTCGGTGTTGGTGTCCCTTCGAAAGGGACGCATGCCCACTCGTTGATCCAGCTCTTCCTTGCAAAGGGGGAGACGGAACTCGACGCGTTTCGAGCCTACGCCGACGTGTTTCCCGATGACTGCCTGCTGCTCGTCGACACCATCGACACGATCGAGAGCGGCGTTCCCAACGCAATCACCGTGTTCGAAGAGCTGCGTCGGTCGGGGCACGAGCCGGTCGGCATCCGACTCGATTCCGGAGACCTGGCCTATCTCGCTATTCAGGCGGCTCGAATGCTCGACGACGCGGGCTTCGCCGAAACATCGATCGTGCTCTCGTCAAACCTCGATGAGCTGGCCATTTGGCAGATCGTGTCCCAGATCAGGTCCGAGGCGCCCAGCTATCGGGTGGATCCCGACCATCTGATCGGTCGCTTGGTGTACGGGGTAGGAACCCGTCTGATCACTTCGCAGGGTGATGCGTCTCTCGATGGTGTCTACAAGCTGGTCGCGATCGAGGAGGCATCCGGGTGGAATCCTGCGATCAAAGTGTCGGAGTCTCAGGCGAAGATCCCGAATCCAGGCAGAAAACAGGTGTGGCGCGTCTACGACGCCAGAGGCACAGCAACTGCAGACGTTCTCGGCAGGGCGGACGAGTCGATTGAGCCTGGGAAGCCGATCACGCTGCACCATCCGGTGATCCCCACGTCGATGCGCCGTCTGCCCGAGGGGGCGGTGTCAGAGATCGAGACGCTTCCTGTTGCGGTGATGAAAGAGGGCAGGCGTGTCGAACCGTCACCTCCCATCGATGAGTTGCGGCGGCGGAGAATCGCTGATCTGGAGCGGCTGGACCCGGGTGTCCGGCGGCTCATCAATCCGCATGTGTACCACGTGTCCCTCACCGACAACCTGTGGGAGATGAAGGTGGAAATGGTGCGCAAGCTGATGGGGGAGTGAGCTTCAGCCCTGCATGGCGCGCCAGATTTTCTCCGACGTGAATGGAGGATCTGCCAAGCGAACACCGACTGCGTCATAGATGGCATTCGCCAGAGTTGGGATGGGGGCATTGATGCCGATTTCTGCGATCGATTTCGCACCCATCGGGCCCGTCTCCTCGTACGTGTCGACCAGAACGACATCGAGAGGAGGCATATCGGTTGCCGCAGGAATCTTGTACCGACCCAAATCGGGGTTGCGCATCCGCCCGTACTTGTCGAACCGCATCTCTTCCATGAGCGCGTAGCCGATGCCATTGGCCAGCGCACCCTCAGCCTGGCCTTCCGCGAGCCGAGGATTCACGGCGGTCCCGCAATCGAACACGCCGACGTAATTGACGATCTTCAACTGGCCCGTCTCCGTGTCGATGGCGACCTCGGCGAACGACGCCAGGAACGGCGGGGGAGAGACATCGCCGACGAAGGACGCCGTTGCACCGATCTGGAACTGATCGACGCCGTAGAGCGATCGCAGGGCGACATCGGCAAGAGTGACACTCCGACCATCTTGCGCAACGACCTTGCCGGCATCGAGATGGAGGTCGCCGGCATCGGTCCGAAGCATTGCCGCAGCGACTCCCAGGATCTGAACCTTGACGTCTTCGGCCGCTCTCAGCACTGCGGAGCCCGACACGTAGGTCGTCGACGACGCGTAAGCGCCCACATCGAACGGAGTGACGTCTGTGTCGGAGGAGAGGACGATGATCTCGTCGAGGGCGACGCCCAGCGCCTCGGCCGCGATCTGCCCAAGGACCGTATCGGAACCCGTGCCGATGTCTGTCGCTCCGACGAGGAGGTTGAACGAACCGTCATCGTTCATCTTGATGGTGGCCGCAGCCATGTCTATCGCGGGGATGCCGGAGCCCTGCATGTGAATGGACATGCCGACGCCATGCACCCATGGGCCGTTCTTGAGTCGGCGCCCACGTTTCTCGGCCCACCCGATTTTCGTTGCGCCAATGTCGATGCACTGATCCAGGCCGCAACTTCCGATCGTCTGTGGGACGCCCTTGCGCCCTTCCCCCAGTTCTTCGAAGATCGGGCTGGTCTCACCGGTTCGGATGTGATTGCGACGTCGCAACTCGAGCGCGTCAACGCCGAGCTTCTCGGCAAGGATGTCCATCGCGACTTCCAACGCGAACACTCCCTGGGTGCCGCCATACCCCCGATAGGCCCCGCCGACAGGCAGATTCGTATAGATGCCCTTGGCGGTGAAACGAACGTTCGGAGCCTTGTTGTACATCGGGAGCGTCTTCGAGCCGGCGTTTGAGACCACCGTGAGGTTGTGTGCCCCGTATGCCCCGGTGTTTTCGAGCGCATCCATGTCCACCGCCTGGATCGTTCCGTCGGCATCAGTGCCGAGGCGAACCTTCACGCGCATGGGGTGGCGTGTCCGGGATGCATAGAACTCTTCGGCGCGTGTGTACTCGAGACGGCTCGGGAGGCCGGTACGCAATGTCACGAGGCCGACCAGATCTTCGATCAGGACCTCCTGCTTGACGCCGAATCCTCCGCCGATTCGCGGCTTGATGACGTGGATTCGCCGGGCCGGTATCCCGAGCACTTTCGCCATGATGCGGCGCACGTGAAAAGGCACTTGAGTGCTGGTGTAGAGGACGAGCCGGTCATTGTCGTCCATGTACGCGACGGACACGTGCGTTTCGAGGGGCACGTGCTGGGCGTACTGGGCTTCCCCGGTGAACTCGACCGAGGCGAACGCGGACTCGAGTGCGGCGTCGACGTCGCCCACATTTGCTTCGACCACCCCCGCGATGTTGTGTGCGGCATCCCAGATGCCGGATGCGTCTTGTTCATCGTGGATGACGGGTGCCCCTTCGGCGAGCGCATCGTCGATCGAGAAGACGGGAGGCAGCGGGTCGTATTCGACGTCAATGAGTTCGAGTGCCTTGTCGGCGATCTCCTTGGATACGGCGGCCACGGCGGCGACACGGTCGCCGACGAAACGAACCTTCTGATCGAACATCCGATTGTCGTACGGTGACGGCTCAGGGTGGCCTTGGCCGGCCGTTGTGTATCGGACGTCCGGTGTGTTGAGGTGTGTGAGGACCAGGGCCACGCCTTCGAGTGCTTCGGCACGTTCGGTCACGATCGACGTGATTCGTGCATGGGCGTGGGGAGATCCGAGCACAGAAATGTGCAACATGCCGGGCAGCTCCAAGTCGCCTGCGAAGACCGGTTTGCCGGTCACGAGTGCATGACCGTCCACTCGCCGTTCGCTGTGACCGACGACGTGAAAGAGATCAGCCATGAGTGACCTTCCTCATCCGGGCGGCGGCGGTTCTGACTGCTTCGACCGGCTTCACGTAGCCGGTACAACGACAGAGATTGCCTCTGAGGGCCTCCCGGATCTGATCGTCCGATGGATCGGGGACCCGCGTGAGAAGATCGAGTGCAGCCAGCATCATGCCTGGGGTGCAGAACCCACACTGGACGCCGCCGGTGTCGAGGAACGCGGCCTGGATCGGGTGGAGTTCACCGTCTTTGGCGAGCCCCTCCACGGTGATGATGTCCTTCCCGTTCGCTGCTGCGGCCGGGTAGTCACACGAGGTGATGGCCCTGCCATCGATCAGGACCGCACAGGCACCGCAGTCTCCGTTGTCGCAGCCGTTCTTGACGCCTTTGAAACCCAGCGAACGGAGAAGATCGAGGAGGCTCTCTGACGGGGATACGTCTATCTCGAACGCTGCGCCGTTGACGGTGAGATTCACGACTGTCCTTCCTGGATTTCTGTGAGACACCGCCGCACGAGGACCTCTGTGAGATGACGCCGGTACTCGGCACTTCCCCTCGGGTCACTTCGGACTTCGATCGTGTCGGACGCCACCGTCGCGGCGTGTGCGATCGACTCTTTGGTGAGTATTTCACCAACGAGAAGCCCGGCGGCGTGGGTGAGGGGCACCGCGAGACTCGGGCGCTCGCCGACCACGATGCGTGCCGAGGTGACGATGTCACCTTTGAATCGGGCCGCGCACGCGACGTTGAGAATCGCGAGGTCGTACGTGGTGCGGGCGAACTTGCGGAAAGCAGCACGCCCGCCGTCCGAGGGAATGCGAACGCTCGTCACTACGAGTGGCTTGCGGTTTCGGCGCGTCGCGTAGAACTCGACGAGAGGCATCTGCTGGGGTGAGCCATCGAAGAACCGAACGGCTGCGTCAAGTGCCAGCATGACGGGAATGACGTCGGAAAGACGTCCCCTCGCAAGGTGCCCACCGATCGATGCTGCGTTTCGGTGGAGTGGTGATGCCACTCTCGCGAGCATGGTGTGAACGACACCGGACCACACGTCTCCGAGAGGTCGATACTCGAGCATCTCGGTGAGTGTGGTGGTTGCACCGATGGTGATCCCTCCACCATCGCGATCGATCCCTCCGAGACCGGCGGTGGAGAGATCGATGAGCGTATCGACGTCCGCCGGCGGATGGAGAGACAGGTCGGTACCTCCCCCGACCAGGCGCGCCCTCGAGCCCAACGAGGTGAGTGTGGAGAATGCCACTTCCGCAGATGTCGGGTGCAGGTAGTCGGTGATCATCCTCGATTGATGCTAGCCGTCGGCAAAGGCCTACGAAGCCGAAGGGAGGTTCGGAAGTGATCGACCGAAACCGCTTCGCAACGCGGCTGATCATTCACATATGTGACGATTGGTAACGGGCGTCATGGGGAGCACAACGGCGCAAGGCCGCGTAAGGTAGGGCCGATGGAATTCGAGCTCAACGGTGCCCTGGTCGAGGTAGACGACAGTCATCCTCACCTCCTGGCGGCACTGAGAGAAGAGCTCGATGTCACTTCTCCTAAAGACGGATGTTCTCCGTCTGGTCAGTGTGGAGCGTGCACGGTCATCGTCGACGGAAAAGCGCGAGTTGCCTGCCAGATGCCGCTCGAAAAGGCAGAGGGGACTGCCGTCGTCACGCTCGAGGGTCTCGAGGAGATCGAACGTGATCGGTTCGCAGACGCGTTCGCCGCGCACGGTGCCACACAGTGTGGTTTTTGTACACCGGGGATCATCATGCGTTCAAAGGCCCTCATCGACAAGAAGGGGCCTGACCTCACCCGTGACGACCTGCGCCGACACCTCGGTGGAAACCTGTGCCGGTGCACTGGATACGTGAAGATCTTCGATGCCGTCGAAGCTGTCGCCCACGGTGACGATCTCACCTTGGATGCGCCCGGCGGTGTGGGATCTCGAGGTGTCAAGTATGAGGCACGCGAACTGGCTCTTGGAACACGAGGGTACGTGGACGATCTGCGGGTGCCCGGGATGCTTCATGCAGCGCTGCGCCTCGCAGACCATGCCCGCGCCGATGTGATCCGCATCGATACCGGCAAAGCCGAGGCGACCGAGGGTGTCGTGGCCGTATTCACGGGTAGCGATGTTCCAGGAACCAACCGAGTGGGGCTGATCGACAAGGACTGGCCCGTCTTCATCCCCGAAGGTGGCCGAACCTCCTATCTGGGCGACGTGCTGGCGATCGTGGTTGCCGAAGACCGCGAGACGGCCCGCGAGGCCGCAATGCTGATCGATGTCGAGTGTGAACCCCTACCACCTTTTACTGACGCCCAAGCAGCGCTTGTGTCTGACGAGAGTGCCGTGTGGGGTCTCGACGGCAACGTTCTCTCTCGCTCCGCGTATGCGCGCGGTGACGTAGACACGGCGCTCTCCGAAAGCGCCCACAGAGTGCATGAGGTGTTCGATACACAGCGCGTCGAGCACGCCTTCCTGGAGCCTGAGTCGACCCTCGCGGTACCCCTCGACGACGGGATGCTGCATGTGTACTCAGGCGGACAGGGTGTGTGGGACGACCGGGATCAAATCGCCGCGCTGCTCGCGGTCCCGAAGGACTCGGTCACCGTCGAACTGGTTTCAAACGGGGGAGCGTTCGGCGGCAAGGAAGACATGTCGAATCAGGGTCAGACCGCAATGGCGGCATGGCTCCTGCAGCGACCGGTCAAGTGCACCCTGACTCGCGAGCAGTCGCTGCTCATGCATGCCAAGCGCCATCCGATTCATCTCGAGTACTGGGTCGGATGCGACGAGGAGGGCCACCTGACCGCGGTCAAGGCGAGGATGATTGGGGATTCCGGCCCTTACGCTTCGGTCGGCATGAAGGTGCTGGAACGTGCTGCTGGTCATGCCACCGGTCCGTACGCGATTCCGAATGTCGACGTCGAGTCGATCGCCGTGCGCACCAACAATCCGGTATGCGGTGCCTTCCGAGGATTCGGGGCAAACCAGGCCCAGTTTGGAATGGAAGGAACCCTCGACCGGCTTGCCGAGAAGGTGGGAATCTCCGGCTGGGAGATCAGGAACCGGAACGTGATCAAACCGGGTGTTGAGTGGGGACCGGGCCAGATTATGGACGATGGGTGTCGCGGAGCTCAGGAGAGTCTGGACGCTGTCCGGCCTGTCTATGAGGAGGCCAAGGCAGCCGGTAAGGCGGTTGGGCTCGGCCTCGCCCTCAAGAACACCGGACTGGGCAACGGCTACAAGGAGGTCTCGAGGGCCGTCGTGCGATTCGAGGAGGATGGCTCGGTCGAGGTACGACATTGCTGGACCGAGATGGGTCAGGGTGTCCACACGGTTGCCCAGCAGGTCGCGTCGGAGGAACTTGGGGTGCCGACATCGAAGATACGGGTTGTCGTGGACACCACGAGAGAACTGGGAGACGGCCAGACCACCGGATCCAGGGGGACGTTGCTCGGAGCGGGTGCGGTTCAGGATGCGTGTCGGAATGCGATCGCCGCCGGGAGGACTGTTGGAGTCGATCACCATGGCCAGTATGTCGTGGATTGGACCAGTTCACTGGAGTCGGGGGTGGAGCATCCCATCATCCATTCGGCGTTCGGCTACGCGGCCCAAGTCGTCATCATGGACAGGGAGACCGGCGTTATCGAACGCGTTGTCGCCGCCCACGACGTCGGCAAGGCGGTGAATCCCACGCTGGTCGAAGGTCAGATCGAAGGCGCCGTTCACATGGGCCTCGGCTATGCCCTCTCCGAAGACTTCCCGACCGACGAGACGGGGCGACCCACCAACATGACGTTCCGCAGCCTTGGAATTCTGCGGGCAAAGGATATGCCGGACGTCGAGGTCATCATCATCGAGGTTCCACAGCCCGACGCTCCATACGGAGTGAAGGGAGTGGGTGAGATCGGTCTGGTGCCGACCGCTCCGGCGGTTGCCGCCGCCATGCACGATCGAGACGGAGTATGGAGGACGTCCTTGCCGCTGGCGGCCACCGAGTAGCGTGAAACCAGGAGGCTCTATGTCATCGACCACCCCGGGGTTGGTGTGCGCACACCACCATCTGTACTCGACCCTTGCACGGGGCATGCCTGCACCCCCAAAGACACCAACGAGCTTCCTCGAGATTCTCGAACAGGTCTGGTGGCGTCTCGATACTGCGCTCGATCTCGAAATGCTGGAGTGGTCGGCCAAGCTCGGTGCACTCGAGGCGTTGGAGCAGGGCACGACCGTGATCGTCGATCACAACGAGTCGCCAAACGCCATCGAAGGCAGCTTGTCGGTGATCGCCGAGGCATGCGCCGAAGTCGGAGTGAGGGTTCTTTGCGCGTACGGAATCACGGATCGGCATGGACACGAGGGTGCAGTCAGAGGGCTCGCCGAGAACGAGCGGTTCATCAAGGCGGGCGGCAAGGGCCTCGTCGGCATTCATGCCGCCTTCACATGCACCGACGAGAGCTTGGACGCGGCAGCAGGGCTCGCCGCAGACCTCGGAGTCGGGGTGCATGTGCACGTCGCCGAAGGAGATGCCGATTCCGACGCAGTTGCGAAACTGGAAGGCCTGGCGGTCGATGACTGGCTGCTGATCCACGCGGTGCACTTGCCGACCGATCACGGCCTGCCTGGCACGATCGTGCACAACCCACGATCGAACCTCAACAACGCGGTCGGATATGCGAATCCCGCACGTTTCCCGAACCCGGTCGCACTCGGTACCGACGGGATCGGCGCTGCCATGATCGAGTCGTTCCGCCTCGCGTACGTGATGCAGCGCTCCGTCGACGTGACGGCGTCTCCGGAGACGGCATGGGGGTGGCTAGAGGAGGGGTGGCGCATCGCTCCCGAGGCGCTCGAGGACGAAGTGACCTGGTCCTACGAGCCGATGGATCCATGGCATCTTGCGTTCACGCCGGGTGTGCGGCCGCTGGAAGTCGCCGTCGGGGGTGAGGTCGTCTACGAGAATGGACGTCCGACCAAAGTCGATGCAGAGGAGATCAGGGCGAAGGCGCGTGAGCAGGCCAAACGCCTTCACGCCCGCCTGTGAGAGGAGTGTGAGCATGTCCGACCGTTTTCATCCGATCAGTGCCCGTGCGCTGAGCCACTGGGTGTTCTCTGAGCTGGATGCCGAGGACACGGTCTTCGGGTTTCCGCGTTCGGCGTTCTTCGTTCCGAGTCCAGATGACAGGTTCAAGACGTCGGTGTACGGACAGACGATCGACACTCCGTTCGGCGTTGCGGCCGGCCCCCACACGCAGATGGCGCAGAACATCATCGTCGCGTGGCTGCACGGCGCGAGATTCATCGAGCTGAAGACGGTCCAAACACTCGACGAGCTGGACGTCCCCAAACCGTGCATCGACTGCCAGGACGAAGGCTACAACGTCGAATGGTCACAGGAGCTCAAGGTCCATGAGTCCTTCGAGGAGTACCTCCGTGCGTGGGTCCTGATACACGCCCTGCACAAGAAGCTCGGCTTTCCCGGCGAGGGTCCTGGTCTCATCTTCAACATGAGCGTCGGATACGACTACGCAGGCATCCATCAGCCGAATGTCCAGTGGTACCTCGACTCGATGCGAGACGGATCCGACCGCCTTTCCGAGATCGTCGACATCGTGGCCGAGGACTACCCGGATGTTCGGGATATCGATATCCCGAACATGATGTCGGACACCATCACCCTGTCGACGATGCATGGCTGCCCCCCGGACGAGATCGAAATGATCAGCCAGTATCTGATGGAGGAACGCCACCTCCATACGAGCGTCAAACTCAACCCGACCCTCTTGGGTCCTGAGGGGGTTCGTACGATCCTCGAGGACCTCGGGTACGTGGACGTTCCGGTTCCAGACGAGGCCTTCGGCCATGATCTGCGATACGAGGACGCTGTTCCGATGCTGCGCAGGCTCAAAGCCATCGGAGATCGGGAGGGTCTCACGTTCGGTGTGAAGCTCACCAACACACTTGAAGTGCTCAACTTCAGGGATGTGTTCACGGACCCAACCATGTACATGTCGGGCAGGGCACTGCACGCGATCACAACGAACGTTGCCAACAAACTGAACCACGAGTTCGACGGAGAACTGCTTATGTCGTTCGCCGGCGGCGCCGACGCGTTCAACGTTCCATGGCTTCTCGCTGCCGGGATGAGCACGATCACCGTGTGCTCCGACCTGCTCAAGTCCGGTGGATACATGCGCATGCTCCAGTACTTCGAAACGACGAACGATGCGTTCGACCATGCCGGCGCCTCGAACCGTGACGAGTTCATCGTTCGTACTGCCGCGGCAGGAGGGGGGATTGGCGAGGATCTGGTACGCACCTCCTCAGGCGAGAACCTGAACCGCTATGCGGATGAGGTACGAGCGTCGTGGGATCTGAAGAAGGGGTCGTTCCTCCGAAGCCGTTCCAAGACAGTCCGGCCGCTCGATCTGTTCGACTGCATCGCCGCCCCTTGCGAAGACGAGTGTCCGGTGAACCAGCGGGTTCCCGAGTACATGAGAGCGGTTCGGGAAGGGGACTGGGGACGGGCCGTCGACGTGACACGGCAGGACAATCCGATCCCGACGATCCTCGGACAGGTGTGTGATCACCTGTGCGAGCAGACATGCATTCGAACCCACTACGACGAGCCGCTGGCAATCAGGGATATGAAGCGGTTTGTCATGACACTCGAGACCGAGCCTCCTCGCCCGGAGCAGAAAGCTTCCAGGGAGGTGAAGGTAGCGATCATCGGTGCAGGCCCTGCCGGCATGTCGGCGGCCGAGCTGCTGGCTGCCGAAGGCTTCGCGGTGACGATGTTCGAACAGCACCCCTATCCGGGCGGAATGGTGGCCGGGGCGATACCCGAATACCGCTTGCCGCAGGAGCACATCGACAAGGACATGCGTGTAGTCGACGACCTCGGTGTCGAGACGAGGTTCGGGCAGGTCGCCGGACGTGACTTCACGGTATCCCAGCTCCGCAAGCAGGGATACCGCTACGTGATCGTCGCGGCAGGGGCGCAGATCGGCAAACGTCTCGGCCTCGAAGGAGAGGACGCCGACGGGGTCATGGACGCTCTCCACTTTCTGAGGGCTGCACGGGAAGGACACCCTGTAGAGATCGGGTCGAGAGTTGCCGTAATCGGAGCCGGTGACACAGCGATGGACTGCGCAAGGACGTCATGGCGCCTTGGCGCCGACGACGTGACGGTCGTGTACCGACGCACTATCGATCAGATGCCCGCCGACCGAGAAGAGGTCCACCTGCTGCTGGAGGAAGGCATCGCCGTGGAGGAGCTCACGACACCGATCGAGCTTCACGTCGAAAGCGGCGCGCTCGCGGGTCTCGTGTGTGTCCGCAACGAGTATCGGGGTGACAGGGACCGCTCGGGCAGGAAGATCCCATACATGATCGAGGGTTCCGAGTTCGAGATCCCCTTCGACACGATGATCCTGGCGATCAGCCAGCATGCCCTCATCGATTTCTTCGACGAGGAGATGCCGGCGTTGACCAGAAGCGGCTACCTCGACGTCGATTCGGCGACGATGGAAACATCGATCCCGGGCGTGTTTGCGGCAGGCGACGTGGCAGCGCCGGGTCCGGCATCGATCGTGAAAGCGGCCGGCGATGCGAAGACGGCAGCAACGACGATTCTTGCTCGAGAAGGAACAACGGTGCCGCCGGCCCCGCGCAATCTGCCAGTGTTCTCGGTGGCCGATGTCCTGGTACGCAAGGCGCACCGCGACTACCGGGTCCCGGTGACGCATGTCCCGCTGGAAGAACGAAAGAACTTCCGGATGGGCACCCATGCATACACGGTTGAGGAGGCTCAGAAGGAGGCGTCACGGTGCCTCGACTGCGACCTGTACTGCTCGATCTGCGTCGGTGTCTGCCCGAACATGGCTTTGATGACGTACGCCATGGAGCCTGTGTCCTTCGAGTTGACCGCCGTTCGATTTGGTGCCGATTCATACGAGATCGCCGATGCCGTACCGTTCGCCGTCGATCAGGGATACCAGATCGCCGTGCTCACCGACTTCTGCAACGAATGCGGGAACTGTGTGACGTTCTGTCCGACCGCGGGAGAACCGTACCGGGACAAGCCACGGTTGTACCTGAATCGCGAGGACTTCCTGTCCCAGTCGGACAACGCGTTCATGCTGTTCGACGACGCGATGGAGGGCCGATTCGGCGGAGAGACCCATCGCGTCGAAATGAACGGCGCCCTGAGCTACAGGAGTCCCAGGGGAGAGGTGCACCTGGACCCCGACTCTCTTGCGGTCCTGGACGCGTCGGGTGAGGACGGCGCAAGCGTTCTCCTTGAACCGGCAGCCACCATGGTCACCATCATGAACGGACTCACGGAGTCGATGCCACACGTGCCGAGAGCGAACGGCTGACGGCGAACGCTTGGCTCCGAACCTCAGTCGTCTGTGACGCCGGCCATCATGAGGCCGAGCTGTTCGACTGTGGCATCAGCACGCTCGACAATGCCCATGATGCGGCCTTCATAGATGACCGCGATGCGGTCGGCGAGCATCAGGATCTCGTCGAGATCCTCCGAGATGAGAAGGGTGGCAGTTCCCGCCTTGCGCTGATCGAGGAGCTTGTTGTGGATCATCCGCTGATCGAGCAGACGCTGATGGATGTACTCGGTTGCTCCGATATCAACACCTCGTGTCGGTTGTGCAGCGATGAGCACCTTCGGGTTCCCCGACAGTTCACGCGCCAGGATCGCCTTCTGGATGTTGCCGCCGGACAACGTCGACATCAGCGTCTTCTGAGACGGCGTCTTGACCTTGAAGCTCTGGATCAGCTCCTCGGAGTGCTTCTCCACGGCCGAGAAGTTGATGAAGCCCCGCCGAGCAAAGGGCGCCTTGTCGTACTCGTGGAGCAGGAGGTTCTCTGCGATGGTGAACTGCTGAATGACGCCGTCCCGCATCCGCTTCTCCGGGATGTAGGCGAGTCCGGCGTTGCGTCGATCCTTGATCTTCCAAGCGGTGACATCGACGCCGTTCAACAGGACCGTCCCCTCGGTGGCCTGCCGCAACCCGGCAATCACCTGGGCGAGTTCCCGCTGGCCGTTGCCTGAGACGCCCGCGATGGCGAGAATCTCTCCTGCCCGAACCTCCAGGTCGACCCCATCGAGGGCCGGGAGCCCGCGGTCGTTCAAGGCATGCAGACCCCTTACCTGGAGCCCCGGCTCGCCGATCTGGACGGCGTCGTGCGAGCGTTCGAGCGCGATTTCACGGCCGACCATCATCGACGCGAGGCTCGATTTGGTCGCTCCTTCCTTGGGGACGGTGCCGATCTTGCGGCCGTTGCGGAGCACCGTGATGCGATCGGAGATGTCGAGGACCTCATGAAGCTTGTGCGAGATGAAGATCAGCGGATGTCCCTCCGATGCCATCCGTCGCAGGGTGACGAAGAGGTCGTCCACCTCTTGAGGCGTGAGAACCGCTGTCGGCTCGTCGAGCGCAAGGAGCGAAACGTTGCGATAGAGGGCTTTGATGATCTCGACCCGTTGTTGCTCGCCGACCGAGAGCTGCCAGACGTAGGCGGCCGGATCGACTTTGATTCCGTATGCCGAGGAGAGCTCCTCGATCCGAGCGGAGACGACGTCGAGATCCATGAGCGGACCACGACTCGACTTGAGTCCGAGCGCGACGTTCTCTGCAACCGTGATGGTCTCCACGAGCATGAAATGCTGATGGATCATGCCGATGCCGTGACGGATGGCATCGGCGGGGGACGAGATATGCACCTGCTCGTCGTCGATGAGGATCTGGCCCTCATCGGGTTGGTGCAGACCGTAGAGGATCTTCATCAACGTCGACTTGCCGGCGCCGTTCTCACCGAGCAGGGTGTGCACCTCCCCGCGGCGCACGTCGAAGTCGACGTGGTCGTTGGCGAGCACCCCAGGGAACCGTTTGACGATGCCGCGCATCTCCAAATCGATGCCGGCGCTCGGGTCGGTGCCCTGGGGATGCATCGTGTCGCTCCTTCTAGGAACTGGCTGCCGGACGAGGCGGCTCGATCGAACCATCGATGATGCCTGCGATCGTCTTCTCGGCCAGTGCCTTCGTGTCTTCAGACAGCGAGTAGCCCGGGTTGTACGCAATCGTTTCACCGCCGTTGGCGAGATCAATCACGAACGACTGGCCACCCAACGTCCCGCCCTTGATCAGCGAGATGATCTGGTCGACGACGACCTGCCACTCGTAGACCTGGGAGGCGACGACGATGTCCGGGGCCAGCTGAGCCTGGTCGGCCTGCGTGCCGAACCACAGGACGCCGTCCTGCTGAGCGACACCCACGGCGCCCGTCACCATCTGGGCGCTGCCCGTCAAGACGTCGGCGCCCTGACCGATTTCGGTCGTCGCCGCGGCAGCGGCGAGCGCGACGTCACTGAACGATCCGGTGTAGTTGACCTTGATATCGATCGCCGGGTTCTGGGCAGTGGCTCCGGCGACGAAGCCGTCCACGTACCGCTTCGCATCTCCAACCTCGATCGGTCCGATGACACCGAGCACTCCGGACTTGGACAGTGCGGCAGCCATCACACCTTCGACGTATCCGCCTTCCTCGGATGCGGCCTCATAGGCGAAGACGTTCGAGAGGCCGAACGTGTCGCCGGCGGTGCCCCACGCGAAGGACGTGTTCGGATAGTCGGGTGCGATCTCCTGGAGCGAGGAGCCGTACTGCGAACCGTGAGCGATCACGAGGTCGTAGCCCTGATCGGCGTAGTCACGGACGGCTGCCGCGGCGTCGTCGACGACGAAGGCGTTGTCCGTGTAGTCGATCTGGACCGCCGACTCGCCACCCATTTCGGTCTGAATGGCCAGCAGCGCGTCGTACATGCTCTGCGTGAACGCAAGGTCGTTGATGGCGCTAGGAGCGATCATCGCGATCTTGAACGGTTCGGCAGCGGCCTGCGTGGTTCCCTCGGTCGTGGCTGTCGACGCCGTAGTTGTTGTTGAGCTGGTGCCACTGGCGCACGCGGCCGCGACCAGCGCGAACACCAGCACCAGAATGACTGATAGTCGTTTCATCCTCGGTGTTTCCTTCCCGGGGGCTAGCCCCCTCGTTGGTACGGTTTCGTCAGCGCCGCCGGTTGGCGTTCCCGCTGAACGGCGACGACAAGTGCGAGAATCGTGATGACCGCCGGGAGCATCGTCGCGAGGTCCGAGACGGACCGCGGAATCACTCCGAGCGTCTTCAACTGGAGGACGGTCGAGGCCACGAGGCCGTAGAGAAGCGCCCCGTACATCACGCCGACGGGGCGCCAGGCACCGAAGTAGACGAGCGCCACCGCGATGAAACCCTGGCCTGCCGTCAGGTTCGACTGAAAGATCCGCAGCTCGGTGGTCAGGGCGGCACCTCCGATACCCGCGAGCATGCTGCCGAACATGACTGTCCCGTAGCGGACTCTGGCGATCGACACGCCGAGCGTGTCGGCGGCAGCCGGGTTCTCCCCCGCCGATCGGATCTTCAAACCAATCGTGGTTCGGTTCAGTACGTATGTGGTGATCGGGACCAGCAGAAAGGCGCCATACACGATGATGCTGTGGGAAAACAGCAACTGTCCCACGACCGGGAGTTCGCTCAGCCACGGGATGCGGATCTGTGAGAAGCCGGGGATCGGGAGGGGTGTCCCGACGAGCTTCTGGAAGAGCAGATCGCTCATCCCGAGCCCGAAGAGATAGAAGCCGATGCCGCTGATGCCCTGTTCCGCCTGGAGGGTCACACTCACGAATGCCATTGCCAGCCCCATGATGAGTCCGATCACGGCGGCGACGAGCATTGCCAACCAGAGGTTTCCGGTCTGCCGTGTCGTGTAGTAGGCGCCGAACGCCCCGAGGAGCATGATGCCGTCGACACCAAGGTTGAGTACGCCGCTGCGCTGCCCGAACGTCTCACCGATGGCCGCGTAGAGGTATGAGGTCGCGTACCGAATTCCCGTGCTCGCCGTGGTGACGAGCGCCGCGATCTTGAAGAACTCGCTCATGGGCCGCCTCCGGGATCATTGGCGCGGCTTGCCGAGAGCTGAATGCGGCGATCGAGGCGCCGCTTCCAGATTGCCGAACTGACGACGAAAACGACGACGAGGCCGTTCAACGCGATGATCAGCGCGGAAGGAACCTGGACGACGCGCTGGAGTTTGTTGGCTCCCACCAGCAGCGCTCCGAAAAGCACCGAAGCCGGAATGGTGCCGATTGGATGGAGGCCGCCGAAGAGCGCGGCGACGATTCCGTTGAAGCCTGCACTTCCCGTGAAGCCGGTTGCCGAGCCGTCGGTGACGAACCGATGCGACTCGCTGCCGAACACGAGGATTGCCCCGGCGAGGCCGCAGAGCGCACCCGACAGGGTCAAGGCGAGCACGATGCGGTTGTTGACCTGCATTCCCGCGTAGCGGGACGCGAACGGGTTGAATCCCACAGCCCTGATCCGGAACCCTTCGGTCATGCGCCACAGGAAGATGTAGACGAGAATGGCTGCGACGACCGCGATGACCAACCCGATGTTGAGGCGCGTGTTCTTCAGGAGGAGAGGGAGGTCGGCTTGTTGAGGGAGTCGTGCCGTCTGGGGGATTCGACTGCCCTTTTCAACCTCTGCGGGATCCATCCAGGGTCCCTGAAGGAAGAAGTTCATGATCTGGACGGCCACGATGTTGAGCATGATCGTGGACAGGATCTCGTTGACACTGAAGTACGCCTTCAACGCGCCCGGAATCGCGCCCCACAGCGCACCGCCCGCGAACCCAGCGATCATCACGAGGGGAAGCAGCAACCAGCCTGGGAGGTGCGGAAACAGGAGGGCCGTGCCTGTGCCGAACATGGCTCCGAGGACGATCTGCCCCTCTCCGCCAATGTTGATGACGTTCGCTCTGAACGCGATGGTGATCCCGACACCGACGAGCAGCAGTGGGACTGCCTTGGATGCCGTATCTGAGAGGGCTTTCAGCGATCCGAACGAGCCCTCGATGAGTGCGGAGAAACCCTTGATCGGGTCTGCTCCGAGCACCAGGAGCATCACCGCGCCGATCAGCAGCGCGCCGACGACGGCGGCGACCGGTAGCAGGCCTCCCGCGATGGAGAGAAGCCTCAAGCTGGTGCGATTCCTACCCTCCACGTCTGCGCAAGCCTACCGACTCGGGCCCGGGCGCGTGGCATCCTGCCGCAAAGTTGTTTCGGAGTGGCGACAGGCGACAGCCTGAGGGGTGCTTGCACCGGGCTGTGGGGCTTGTCGCTAGCCTCTGATCCATGAAAGCCCAGCGTCTTCACGAGCCACGACCAGTCGATGAGCGGCCGCTCCGACTCGAGGAAGCCGATGAGCCGTCACTTGGTCCCGGCCAGCTGTTGATGGACGTTGCGGCATGCGGTGTGTGCCGGACGGACCTCCAGGAGGTAGAAGGGGACATCGAACAGCATCGTCACCCCGTCACACCGGGACATCAGATCGTTGGGATCGTTGCCGAGGTCGGTGACGGAGTGTCCGGTTGGACAGTTGGCGACCGTGTCGGGGTTGGCTGGATCGGCGGCAGCTGCGGGGAGTGCGGATTCTGTAGATCGGGCCGCGAGAATCTCTGTGAATCCGCCGTGTTCACAGGCTGGGACCGAGATGGCGGATATGCCGAACGTGCAGTGGTCGATGCCCAATTCGCATTCCGGCTCCCTGGCGGCGTCGGAGATGTAGAGGTCGCTCCTCTGCTGTGTGGTGGGGTGATCGGGTACCGGTCTCTGAGAGTGTCCGGGATCCAGCCCGGCGGGAAGCTCGGCCTCTACGGCTTCGGTGCATCGGCGCTGCTCTCCCTTCAAGTTGCTCGACACTGGGGGTGCGAGGTGTACGTGGCGAGCCGATCCGAGGTAGAGCGTCGTCGCGCCCTGGACATGGGTGCGGTCTGGGCAGGAGCATACGATGACGAGCCACCGGTTCGCCTGGATGCGGCGGTCACGTTCGCACCCGTCGGGTCGGTTGCGGTGAGCGCTTTGAAAGCGCTGGACCGGGGCGGGATTGTCGCGATCAACGCGATCCACCTCGACGAGATCCCCGCGTTCGACTATCGCCACCTGTGGCTGGAGCGGCAGATCCGGAGCGTCGCCAACTTCACCAAGGCCGATGCACGGGAGTTCCTGCAACTCGCAGCGGACATTCCCGTCACGACGCTCGTCCAAACGTATCCGCTCGAACGCGCAAACGAGGCGCTGCTGGACCTGCGTGAGGGAAGGGTCGCGGGAGCCGCAGTTCTGGTGGTGTAGTGGGAACTGCGCTCCCAGTCGTCAGTAAGAGGGTGAAGCGGTGGAAATACCGATGCTGGGATCCGGTGAACACGCTTGGGGACCTGTCACGAAACGTATCTCATCTCTCGCTTGAACTTCTTCCAATCCGAGTTCTTCGTCGAGAAGAGGACGTCGGTGGCGATCATCACGAGTTCCAGAATGATCAGAAGCCAGACGGTCCATCCCGGGGCACCCGCCCCCCAGGCCGCACCGAGGTTGAGCAGCGGGACGAGCTTCGTCATGATCGCACCCGAAGCATGCATCCAGGCTCGGGCTCTGGGCGGTGTGGCCAGATAGCTGGCGTAGCCGATCTTCACACCCGGCTGGGGTCTATCGGCAATAAACCAGTGCGTGAAGCGAATGCCAACCGCACCGCCGACGGCGACATGTGCGAGGGTATGTGTGGACCCGAGCAGGATTCCTGTCCCAACGAGGATCCAGATGCCGTTCCATGGCGCCGCCGTGAAGTACCCCAGCGACACGACGAAGAGTCCAGCGATCGATGCAACGAGCATCCCTGTCACACCGAGCCAGAGGGGGAGCACGAATCGAGCCCATCTCAGGAACGCTTCGTCGTCGATGCGCTCGACACGTTCGCCGTACCGGAGGGCGAGTTGGGGATCTCGCTTCAAGACAGCAACGGTCCTCCAAAACCCGAGCGAACCGAGATCGACGCGGCCGGGTTGCCGAAGCGCATCTTCACTCGCCGCGAGGACCGTTTCGATGTCCATAACAGGACCATACACTCGGGCATCCTGGGCGCGGCGCTAGTGGTGCGTCTGCGAGCCGCCGCCAGGGGCGTCGTGATCCGCAGGGGCCCGGCTGTCATTTGGGTGGCGGACCGCTAGATTTGGATCGACGTGCACATCGAGCTTCCAACGACGATCGACGATGCCGTGGCCGCCCTTCAGGGCGGCGCGGTGTGTCTTGCGGGAGGCACAGACCTGATGGTGCAGGTCAACTTCGGTCTCGCCAACCCCTCGAGTGTCGTTGCGCTGCGGCGGATCGATGAATTGAAGGGGCTGAACAGCCGCTGGATAGGCTCGGGGGTCACTCACGCGAGACTCGAGCATGTTGCGTGGGCGGGACTGGCCGAAGCGGCGCGGACGGTTGGCTCACCACAGATCCGAAACGCCGCGACGATCGGAGGGAACATCGGCACAGCGAGCCCCGCTGGTGACGCGTTGCCGTTCCTTGCCGCTGTCGACGCGACCATCGTCACACGCGGTGCAGATGGTATGAGGAAGCTTCGGTGGGACGATTTCTTCCTCGGAGTGAAACGCACGGCGCTGAAACCGGGAGAGCTCGTTGTCGGAGTCGAACTGCCGGAAGACATGCCGAGCCGCCAAGGATTCTCGAAGGTCGGCGTTCGTTCCGCCATGGTGATATCCATTGCTTCGGCATGTGTCGTGAGATTCGATGACGGGCACACGACGGTGGCGCTGGGGTCGGTGGCGCCCACCGTGGTTCGGGCCCGTGGCGCCGAAGCGATGATCTCGGCCGAGAAATATCCGAGCCCGGCAGCGTTGGACGAGTTCCAGCGTCTCGTGTCGCAGGAGGTCTCACCAATCACCGATCATCGTTCGACCGAGCGGTATCGCAGGCACGCAGCAGGTGTCATCGCCCGCCGAACACTGGAGCGCATCCTATGAGATTCAGGCTGAACGGCACCGCCACCGACGTCATCGTGGACGGCAGTCAGAGCCTTCTCAGGGTGTTGAGAGAGGATCTCGGGTTGTTCGGGAGCAAGGATGCCTGCGAGCAGGGCGAGTGCGGTTCCTGCACCGTCCTGATGGATGGGCAGCCGGTCTGCTCCTGCATGATCATGGCCGCTGACGCCGACGGCGCAGACGTTGTCACCGTCGAAGGGCTGACGCCGGACGGCGGGAACTCCCCACTCCAGGAGGCCTTCCTCGATGAGGCCGCTGCACAGTGCGGGTACTGCACTCCCGGTTTCGTCGTTGCTGCAACTCACCTCCTCGAACAGAACCCGCACCCGACCGAGGAAGAGATCCGTGTTGCCCTTGCGGGGAATCTCTGTCGCTGCACCGGGTACGGGTCGATCATCCGGGCGATCAGGAGAGTCCAATGACGATCTCGACCCGACGGCGTGTGAACGGGGTGGTCGGTGAATCGGTCCGCAGGCCCGATGGAGCAGCGAAGGTCTCGGGTGAGTTCGCCTACGTCGGCGATCTCCATGCAAAAGGAATGCTGTGGGGCGCGACGCGCCGGGCGTACGTGCCGCATGCCAGGATCGTGTCGATCGATATTGCTCCGGCCCTTGCCATGCCCGGAGTGGCAGCCGTGCTCACTCAAGACGACGTTCCCGGATTCAAGTACCAGGGCCAGATCGTCCAGGACCAGCCGGTCCTCTCAGACGGGGAGATCAGATACTGGGGTGAGGCGGTCGCACTCGTCGCGGCCGAGACACGCGATCAGGCGCGTGCCGCGGCCGACGCTATCGTCGTCGAACTGGAGCAACTTTCCGCGGCGACGAACCTGGAGACGGCGGCGGAATCGGGTGAGGTGTTTCGTGATCTCAAGATCCGTAGGGGTGATCCGGACGTCCACGGCTCAGTCGTCGTCGAGGGCTACTACGAGACGCCGAACATAGATCAGGCTCCCCTTGGAACAGAGGCCGGGCTCGCGATTCCCGATGGTGATGGGGGAGTCGACCTGTACCCGCCGTCGCAGTGGATTCACGTCGATCAAGAGCAACTCGTTCGGTGTCTCGCACTCGAACCCGAGCAGGTCCGTGTTCACCCGACAGGCCTGGGAGGAGCGTTCGGCTCCAGAGAGGACCTGAGCCTCCATACACACCTCTGCATGCTCGCACTCCGTACCGAGCGACCCGTGAAGATGGTGTACGGGCGAGGAGAGAGTTTCGTCGGGCACGTCAAGCGACACAGCGCCCACATGTGGTACCGGCACGAGGCCGACAGCGAAGGGAACCTCGTTCGAGTCGATGCGAAGCTGATCCTGGATGGGGGTGCCTACGCACACACATCGGAAGCAGTGATTGCCAACGCCGTGTACTTCGCCGCCGGACCATACCGGTGCCCGAACGTGTTCGTTGACGGATTCGCCGTCCGAACCAACAACCCGCCGACGGGGGCCATGCGCGGGTTCGGGGCCAACCAGGTGTGCTTTGCGCACGAGGCGCAGATGGACCGTTTGGCGACAGCCCTCGGCATGGATCCACTGGAGCTGAGGCTCAAGAATGCGATTGCTCCGGGCGACCGGCTCGCAACCACCGGACAGCGAATCGAAGACGCACTGCCTGTGGAGGAAGTGATCCGATCGGTCATGGCGATCCCGCTGCCCGACGATCACACCGACCGGCTTCCCGGAGGTACCGGTCTGACGACACCGCGCCAAGCGGTCGTTCGCGGGATCGGGTACGCCGTTGCGCTCAAGAATCTGATGTTCTCCGAAGCATTCGACGACTACGCGGATGCACGTGTCGAGCTGACCTCGGACGGCGCCGAGATACACACGGCTGCAGCCGAAGTCGGACAAGGCATGGTGACGATTCTCGTCCAGATAGCGCGTACCGTCCTGACCATGGAACGGGTCGAGGTCGTATGGGATGACACCTCAACGATCGGCTCGGCCGGTTCCTCATCGGCGTCCCGGCAAACCCAGATGGCCGGGGGAGCCGTCGAGCAGGCCGCGAGGCGGGCAAGGGAGAGAGCGCTGGAACTCACGGACGGCGACGCCATGGATGACGAAGGGATTTGGAAGGGGGACCAACTGGTTGCCGGGTGGGAAGAGGTGTGCGCCGACGGACCCATCATCGGTGAGGTGAGATACCGCCACGCCCCGACCGCGCCACCCGACGAGAACGGGCAGGGCGATGTCCACGTCGATTTCTGCGTAGCCGCACATCGAGCGGTCGTGGATGTCGACCCCGTTCTGGGACTCGTACGAGTCGTCCGGATCGACACCGCGCAAGACGTTGGCAAAGCGCTCAACCCAGCGCAGGTGATCGGGCAGATCGAGGGAGGGATCGCCCAAGGATTCGGGATGGCCCTCCTCGAAGAGGTGATCCTGGCAGACGGCGTCATCAAGAACCCGACCTTCACGGACTACCTGCTTCCAACGATCGAGGACATGCCGCCGGTCGAAGCGGTCATCGTCGAGCAGCCAAGTTCATGGGGACCGTTCGGAGCCAAGGGATTCTCGGAATTGCCGTCGATCTCCTCGGGACCCGCTATCGCCGCCGCTGTGAGGGCCGCAACTGGCAGGCCGGTGACACGGCTGCCTATCCACCCTGAAGACATCGCGGACTTCGGGTAGCTTCGCTCCCCCGGGCGCCTAGTTGAGAAGTTGGCGGGCCGCCTTGTTGTGCTCGTCGATCAGAGGTTCCAGCTCCACGTTGACCGGACGGCCCTCGGTCACCACCGGACTTCCATGGACGTACGTGTGGGAGGCGCGGGTGGTTGCACAAAGGAGGAGCGCCGCGGCCGGATCGTGCTGGGCGCCGGCATACTCGATCTGTCGCAGATCGAAGGCGGCGAAGTCGGCTGCTTTTCCGGGTGCGAGCGAACCGATGTCGGTCCTGCCGAGCACTTTCGCGCCGCCAAGCGTGGCGAGCTCCAGGGCCGTTCGAACCGGGAGCATGTTGCGGCGGCGGACGCGGGCAAGGAGGAGAGCCAGCCGAGCTTCACCGAGGAGGTCGTTACCGTCGTTGGAAGCAGACCCATCGACGCCCAGTCCGACACGAACGCCCGAGTCGAGATACTCCGCGATGGGAGCGATGCCCGATCCGAGGCGCATGTTGGATGCAGGGCAGTGTGCAGCGCCCGTCTTGGTCTCTGCCATGGTGGCTATCTGCGCCTGGCCCATGTGCACCGCGTGTGCGAACCATACGTCGGGGCCAAGCCACTCGACGCTCTCGGCGTAGGCCAGTGGCGGCAAGCCGAAGCGTTCGATGCAGAAGGACTCCTCGTCGACGGTTTCGGCGAGGTGCGTGTGCAGGGTCACCCCATACTCCCGGGCGAGACGGGCACACTCGCGCATCAGATGGGGCGTGACCGAAAAAGGAGAACAGGGAGCGACGACGACTCGCAGCATGGAACCGGGTTCGGGATCGTGGAACTCCTCGATTACGCGTTGCGTGTCGCGGAGGATCTCCTCCTCGTTCTCCACCACAGAGTCGGGTGGGAGCCCACCGTCGCTCTCCCCGAGGCTCATCGACCCCCGGGCTGCGTGAAACCGGACACCGACCTGCGCGGCGGCCTCGATCTCGTCATCGAGATGGGATCCGTTGGGAAACAGATAGAGATGATCGGACGAAGTGGTACACCCGGCCATTGCGAGCTCGGTGAGTCCGAGGCGGGCGGATACGTTCACGTCCGTCGGCGTCATCCTCGCCCAGACCGGGTAGAGGGTGGTCAGCCAGTCGAAGAGCTCCGAGTCCTGGGCGTACGCCCTCGTCAGCGTCTGGTACAGGTGATGGTGGGTGTTGACCAGACCAGGTATGACAACGTGGTCTCGAAGATCCAGCACGCTGTCGGCGGTGCGTGGCAGATCCGCCGTCGGCCCGACGTGCTCGATCCAACCATCTCGTGCGAAGAGCCCGCCGTCAGGAATCTCTCTGCGGTGTTCATCCATCGTGACGAGCAACGTGGCGTGGGTGATCAGAAGGCTACTCATTGCAGCTGATGCTACCTACCACGAGTAGGATTCACCGCTAAACACCGTCGAGGAGAGTACGGGATGGAAGCGTTCGTTCGTGGCCTGCCGAAAGCGGAACTGCACGTTCACATCGAAGGCACGCTCGAACCCGAATTGATGGTCACGCTGGGCAATCGCAACGATGTGCCGGTGCCCACCGTAGAGGAGATACGTGCCGCGTATGCCTTCAGCAACCTCCAGTCCTTCCTGGACATCTACTACAAGGGCGCTGCCGTTCTGTTGACCGAACAGGATTTCTACGAACTCGCGTGGGCCTACCTCACTCGTGCCGCGTCGGACGGCGTCCGGCGCGCGGAGCTCTTCTTCGATCCCCAGACGCATACGGATCGTGGGGTGCCTTTCGATGTCGTCGTGAACGGGCTCTACCGTGCCACACAGGAGGCGGCGGATATCGGGGTGTCGGCCGCCTTGATCCTGTCGATCCTGCGGCATCTCACCCCGGAGGCCGCGATGGAGACCCTCGAGGCGGGTCTCCGTCATCGGTCCAAGATCATCGGTCTCGGTCTCGATTCGTCCGAGATAGGGCGCCCACCATCGCTGTTTCAAGACGTGTTTGCCCGTGCCCGCGCAGAGGGTCTTCATGTCGTTGCCCACGCCGGGGAGGAGGGTCCGCCTGAGTACATCGAGCAGGCACTCGATCTCCTCCACGCAGAGCGAATCGACCATGGTGTGCGACTCGAAGAGGACCACGCGCTCCTCGAGCGTGTGGTTGCGGAGGGAATCCCACTGACCATGTGTCCGCTTTCCAATGTGAAGCTGAGGGTCTTTGAGGATCTCTCGATGCACAATCTGAAGCGTCTGTACGATGCCGGTGTCGCAGTCACGATCAACTCGGACGACCCGGCCTACTTCGGTGGGTATGTCGCCGACAACTACCTTGCCGTTGCGAACGCACTGGATCTCTCGAAAGCGGATCTCGCGGCGATGGCGCGGACATCACTGAACGCCTCGTTTGTGGCTGAATCCGAGCGGTCCGTGTGGCTGAGCAAACTCGATCAGGCAACGAGGTGACGCTCGAGGACGGACCACACCTCCGGTCGGGCGAGGCGTGAGCGCAACGAGGCCAGTGTCCGTACAAACGTTGGCACCGCCCGGCTCGGGTCCATCGGGTTGGGTCGCATGGCGCTGAGCACCATCGGGCTGGGGCGCAGCACGAGTGTCTCGATGTCGGGCCACTCGGTCGCCACGACTTCGAGTTCGTCATGGAGGGCAGATCGGCCCACTCTGTCGAAGACCGACTCATAGAAATGTGCGCCGGTCCGCTGGGTTTCGGCGGCCATCGGTGCCAGGATGAGCAGAAGATCCAGGGGTTCCGGACTCCCGAGTACGAGATCGGCGTTGGTGCCTGAGAAGACACCCCCATCGACGTAGCTCCTGTTCTTGATCAGATGGGGAGCGAACACGACAGGAACGGCGGACGATGCGGACACGGCGTCGCGGAGTGCAACGTCTGGAGCGTCGACCGTTCCGAACGCCGTTCTCCTGCGATCTTCGAGGTTGTAGGCGACGACGACGGTCGGTCGGTCTGGCCAGGAGTCGGCTACAGAGGGCGCCTGTGCCGCAACCCAGTCACCAATACCGGACGGGTCGAAGCGACCTGGTGCCCCAAGCAGGGAAGTGACACCAGGATGCCGCAAGCTCGGGATGATCCCATGGCGGAGCCAGCGGCCGACGCCGTTGAGAGGCTTCTTCTTGTACACCCACGATCGGATCCGCGCTTCGACGTCTTCTTCGCTATCTCCTGGTTCGGCGATCGCGTCGAGGGAGACACCACCTGATCGGACGATCGCTGCGGCAAATGCGCCAGCGGATGTGCCAACGACAACATCGCTGGATGCAACGTCCCAGCCGGTTGCCATTTCCAAGGCAAGCAACGCAGCAAGGTGATAGGAGGCGCCGGTGACTCCGCCACCCCCGAGGATCAGGCCGACTCTGCTCACGAAAGCAGGTTACAGAAGGTCAGACAGTGGCGCCGAACATACGGTGGCAGCTGGGGCAGGAGGCGTCCGCCTCATCCGTCTCGCCGCCGCACCAGGGGCAAGGAAGTTCGGTGGCCGGGCGGTACGTCGCTCCCCAGGATCGGTGGGGGAACTCGTCCGTAGTAGCACGGAATCTGTTCCCGGCAATCACGACGAGTGCTGTGATGAGTGCTGCTGCGATCAACAGTGGAACCACGCTGTTCTCCTCTCACCCCGAGTGTATGAGAGAACGGGTCAGGAAGGAAGGATTTCGCGTTCTCAGGGGGCCGGAGGACTACCCGACGGCGCGAGTGAGTTGGTCGACGAACGGACGGAGGTCATCATGCCCTCCGTCTCGCCGCTCGACTGCACGAAGAAGAAACGCGGTGATGTGGAAGATCGTCCACATTCTCTGGACGTCGTCGTCCATCGTTGCCTCGTACCCTGCGGAGAAGGCGTCCCGGGAGCCTTCGAATGACGAGAGAAGCCAGAGGGCATAGGAGTGGTCCCACTCGGGTGGTGCGAGGGTCGCCCTTATCCAACCCGTCAGGGTCACCTGCCCGGCGTCGTCGATGACGAACGCCGACGGACCCGGCCTGGTGTGAGCGGCCCGGGGAACGGTGGTGGGTGGGAAGGCGAGGTCCACCGCGCGATCGAAGATCGACGACGGAATCCCGAGCTTCCCCCGGTAGCGCTCCAGGCGGGAGAAGTTGCCGCTGAGTGCCATCTGCATCCACTCGGCCCCTATCCCTTGTTCCAGGTTCGAGAGACGGGACGAGTCGGCCTCGTGGAGCGTCCGCAGGAGAGAGCCGGCCAGGGCCGCGGACCGAGTGTCGCCGGGGAGTGATCGCAGGTTCCATCTGCCTGCATCGACGAGGCGCACCCAGTCCGTTTCGTCGGTCGCACCCCACTCGATGACGGTCGGCAAACCCGGTACACCATGCAGTGCTTCCAGAGCACGTCGCTCACGTCGTTGGTAGGACGATGATCCATACACCTTGAGAATCGATGTTGTGCCATCGATGGCAAAGATACGGAACACGTCATTGGTGCCCGACGACAGTGAATTGACTCTGCCACCGGCACTCAGATGGCTCGCGATGTCTCTCGGCCGCATGCGCACTCCCTTTTTTGCGGTCGGTGATCCCAACGGTCTCGTTTACGCTACACCAGACGACATCAAGAAGGTTGGCGTGACGATCAGCATCGAGTTTCCCGACAACTCCCAACGGACCTATCCCGAAGGCATCACGAGCTTGGAGATAGCTACCGACCTCGGAAAGCGACTCGCCGCCGCTGCGGTCGCGGCCAAGCTTGACGGAACTCCCATCGACCTGAAGCGCCCACTCGATCATGGCGGCAAGATCGAAATCGTGACGGCGGCGACCGACGATGGTCGGGATGTGCTGCGCCACTCGACGGCACACGTAATGGCACAGGCCGTTCTCTCGATCTTCGAGGGAGCGAGGTTCGCGATCGGCCCTGCGATCGAGGATGGCTTCTATTACGACTTCGACATCGGCCGCCCGTTCACCCCTGATGACATCGAGACGATCGAAGCGAGGATGTGGGACATCGTCGCCGAAGATCAGCCGTTTGTGCGCGAGGAGCTGTCCGAGCAGGACGCGCTGAAGGTCTTCGCGGATCAGCCATTCAAGAGCGAGATCATCGAGTCTGTGGACGAGTCGGAAGTCGGCACGGTGATATCGGTCTACCGCAACGACGAGTTCGTAGACCTCTGTCGCGGCCCTCACGTGCCATCCACGGGCACGCTCAAGGCGTTCAAACTGCTGCGAACGGCAGGGGCATACTGGCGAGGGGACGAGCATCGCCCACAGCTTCAGAGGATCTACGGAACGGCGTGGGAGGACCAGAAAGCTCTCGACGCCTACCTGACGCGACTCGAAGAGGCGGAGCGACGAGATCACCGGAAGCTGGGTACGGAGCTCGACCTCTTCTCGTTCCCACCGGAACTCGGCTCAGGACTCGCGGTGTGGCATCCGCGGGGCGGGCTCATGAGAACGGTGATCGAGGACTACTCGAGACGCGTGCATCTGGCCCACGACTACGAGATCGTGGCGAGCCCTCATGTCGCCAAGGCCAAGCTGTGGGAGATCTCAGGACACCTGGGCTACTACGCCGACAACATGTATCCGGCGATGGAACTCGATCACGGGGATGACTACATCCTCAAACCGATGAACTGCCCATTCCACATCCTGATCTTCAAGAGTCGGAGCCACTCGTACAGGGAACTGCCGTTGCGACTCTTCGAGTTGGGCACGGTCTACCGGTACGAGCGTTCGGGAGTCGTTCACGGACTCCTGCGAGCACGCGGCTTCACCCAGGACGACAGTCACATTTTCTGCACGCTCGATCAGATCGGCGATGAGCTGCAGAACCTTCTCGACTTCGTCCTCATGGTCCTGAGGGATTTCGGCTTTGAAGAGTTCGAGGCAGAGCTGTCGACGCGCCCGGAGAAGTACGTTGGAGAGGTCGAGCTCTGGGACATCGCGACGGCGGCCCTCGCACGATCGCTCGAAGTGGCCGGCCTCGACTACAAGGTCGCTGAGGGCGAGGGCGCGTTCTACGGGCCGAAGATCGATGTCCACATCAAAGACGCCATTGGACGGAAGTGGCAGCTCTCCACCATTCAGGTCGACTTCAACAACCCTGACCGATTCCAGATCGAGTACACGAGTCCCGAGAACCGGCGAGAACGACCCGTCATGATCCACCGGGCGTTGTTCGGTTCGGTCGAACGATTCTTCGGGATCCTGGTCGAGCATCACGCAGGAGCGTTCCCCATGTGGCTGGCACCGGTCCAGGCGACCATCGTGCCGGTCGCTGACCGTCATCTTCCCTATGCGCAGAAGGTCGCGGACGCGATTGGTGTCGTAGGGGTGAGAGTGGAAATCGATTCGACGAGTGAAACCGTGGGGGAGAAGATCCGAAGAGCGCTCTCGCTCAAGGTGCCCGTGGTGCTGGTGGTTGGTGATCGTGACGAAGCCGCAGACACGGTCGGGTACAGGCGATATGACGCGGATCACGAAGACCGGGGAGTACCGTTGGAGGAAGCGGTGAGCCGGCTGGAGTCGGCCGCGCAGCCGCCCAGGTAGCGGGATTTCTGCTACCTCCAGCAAGCACATATTCTGACCTCACTGAGAGGGAGTGTTCGTGAAGCCTTTCGTTGGTGCAATCTCCGCCGTCGTTCGCCGTTTTCCATGGTGGACGGTCGGCGCCGTCATACTGGTAACCGCAGTACTTGGCTTCTTCGCCTCCAAGGCAGTTGTGACCAGCGGTCAGGAGGGCTTCGCTCCGAACACTCCCGAGATCCAGGCCTCCAACGAGATCGAGCAGCTGTTTTCGACCGGTGGCAACGAGCAGGTGATGCAGATCATCCTGTCGGGCGAAGACGTGATCAGCGCAGACGGCGTTGCGACGGTCCAGTCCATCGACAAGGCCATCCGGGCCAGCGCTGCCGGTCAGCACATCTCCGATCGGTCCGATAGGGCCGGCATCGTGTCGTACCTGGGAGGGGTCATCCAGGCGGCCAACATGCAAGGGATTCCCTTGGACGGCCTCACGGATGACCAGGTTCACCAGTTCTACAAGCTGGTGATGTCTCAGGCTCCGGCCGCGCAGGCCGACTACTTGAAGGCGCTCGTATCGTCGAACGCGAACCTGGACGAGGCGACGGCTCCGGCCGGCCTGGTCGTCGTGTTCCTCGACACTTCGTCCATTCAGAACGGGATGACCGGAATCATCGACGTCGAGCAGGCGGCCGCCAATGCTGCCGAGCAGTACTCGAGTGATGCGATCAAGGTGCAAGCGTTCAGCACCCTCCTGCTGTTCGGAGGCGAATTCGACTTCTCCAAAGAGGTCGCTCGTCTGTTCATCAGCGCGTTCCTGATCATTTTGCTGATCCTGAGCTACGTCTACTGGGTGCGTCCACGCGGCGGGCGTTCACGCTGGAGCAGTGTGCGACGCTCGGCGGCAGACGTTGCGATGACGCTCCTCGTGATCATGACTGCAATCGTCTGGATGCAGGGTCTGGGTGTCCTGCTGGGACCCGATTACCTCGGGATCATCGGGAACCTCAACGAGATCACTCAGATCGTGCCCATTCTGCTGATCGGCCTGGGCGTCGACTACGCCATCCACCTCACGGGCCGCTACCGCGAAGAGATCGGACTCGGGAGAAGCGTCAGTTCGGCGACAACCCGTGCGATCAGCACCGTCGGTGTAGCACTCATCCTCGCCACCATCACGACGGCGGTCGGATTCCTCACGAACCTGATCTCACCGATCCCTGGGCTGAAGGACTTTGGCATTCTCACAGCGGTCGGGATCCTCGCCGCGTTCGTCCTCATGCTCACCCTGCTTCCAGCGATCCGGCTTCTCCTCGACCGGCGAGCCGAGGAGGGAGGCCGTCTTCATTCGGAGATGTTCGCGGCTGCCAGCGGCGAGCGCGCCCTTCCCCGCATCGCAGCCCGCACCGCTGTCCTGGCCGAGCGGGTACCAGTCATCACACTGGTTGTCGCCCTTGTCCTCGGCGGACTGGGCGCGTACGGGCTGAGCCAGCTCAAGACGACGTTCAGCTTGACCGACTTCCTTCCGTCCGATTCTCCGGCGGTTGCCGCGTTCCAGACGCTGGACAGGGAGTTCTCAGGCGGGTTTGGCGAGCAAACGAACGTGTTGATCAAGGGTGATGTTGCAACACCGGCGGCGTACGACGCGATGGTGACGGCGTCGAACGACCTGGCCGACACGCCCGACGTGGTGACCTACGGTGGGAATGCGGCGGCTGAATCCCCTCTGAGCGTCATCGCCACACTTGCGCAATCTGGTGACCAGACATTCCTTCAGACTGCAGGCGCGGCAGGACTGCAACAGGACCTCACGATCTCGTCAACTGCGGACGTGGGCGCGATCTACGATGCGGCTCTGGCTGCAGCACCGGAGGACGCAGGCCGGGTACTCCATCAGGACAGTGACGGCGCCTATACGGCGGCCCAGTTCATCATCTCCACCTCCGGCGGTGAGGAGCGGGCAAGCGACCTGCTCGCCAACCTGAGGGGAGACTTCACGTCGGTGACCGATGCCGGTCTGACCGCAACGCCTACATCGACGAACATCATTTCGTCGGTGATCGTCGAGAGCCTGTCGAACTCACAGATCCGTTCGCTGTTCGTCGCGATCGTCGTCGCAATGCTGCTGCTGATCGGTAACTTCTGGGTCGAGACGCGGCGGCCGTTCCTCGGTGTGATCACCATTCTGCCGGTGGCGCTGGTCGTACTGTGGACGTTCGGGATGATGGCCCTGTTCGGCATTTCCTTCAATCCGGTCACGGCAACGTTGTCGGCGATGGCGATCGGCATCGGAGTCCCGTTCACCATCCACGTGACGCACCGGTTCGAAGAGGACCGGATTCGCTACGAGGATCAGGAGGAAGCGATCCGATCGACGGCCCGTCACACGGGAGCGGCCCTTGCAGGCTCTGCGTTCACGACGATGGCGGGCTTCGGTATCTTGATGACGTCCTCCCTCAAGCCGATGCAGCAAATGGGCGAGGTGACCGTGTTTGCGCTCGGAGCGGCGCTCGTCGCGTCGGTGCTGGTGTTACCGTCGATGCTCGCCCTGTGGGACTCGTGGCATCGCAAACGCCACACAACCACCTTCGACAGGGAACGCCTCGCGGCTCACGGACTGCTGGACAAGGAGTAGACGAACTCGGATCGAGAGTGAGCGCTGCCCGGAGCGCTGTCGAGCAACCGGACTCGAGAACGAGATGCTCATGAGGAAGGGGGTGGGTTCCGACGTCGGAACCCACCCCCTTCTCTCGATCCTTTCTACGCTCCTGCGATGTCCTCGAGCATTGCCGTGGTGAGCGACTTGGGTCGCTCGATCGGGTAGCCGAGCGCCCTGTCCCACACGACGTTGGACATGACGCCGAGCGCACGACCGATGCCGAACAACACCGTGTAGAAGTCGTACTCCTGCAGGCCGTAGTGCCACTGGATGACACCGGACTGGGCATCGACGTTCGGCCACGGGTTCTTCGCCTTGCCCTGCTCCTCCAAGATCGGCGGAACGACCTTGTACAGAACGTCCACGTACTTGAAGATCGGATCGTCGGGCAGGTGCTTCAGGCAGAAGTTCCTCTGCTCGGCGTACCGAGGATCGGTCTTGCGGAGCACCGCATGTCCAAAACCGGGTATGACCTGGCCGGAGTTGAGCGTGTCCCAGACGAATTCCTTCATCTTCTCTTCCGTAGGGACTTCGCCACCCATCTGATCCATGACGCCCTGGATCCACCTCAAGACCTCCTGGTTCGCGAGTCCGTGAAGCGGGCCGGCGAGACCGTTGATCATTGCGGAGGCCGCGTAGTAGACATCCGACAAGGCACTGGCCACGAGATGCCCGGCGTGGGCCGAGACGTTGCCGCTCTCGTGGTCGGAGTGAAGGATGAAGTACAGGCGAGCAACGTCGTCGTACGGGTCATCGATTCCCATCATGTGCGCGAAATTGCCGCCGAGATCGAGTGATGGATCGGACGCGATCGGCGTGTCGCCCTTGTACTTGAGGCGATAGATGAACGCACCCAGCTCGGGCAGCCTTGCCCAGAGATTGAGGGCGTCGTCGAGTGTCGGCTGCCAGTGGTCCATCTTGCCGAGTCCAGCGTTGTAGGCCTTCACGTACTCGGACTCCCGCTGCATCGCGAGGATACCGGCGGAGAACATGGTCATCGGGTGTGTGTCGCGGGGCATCGAGCGAAGCATGTCGAAGACGTACCCGGGGACACCCCTGCGCCGCTTCAGATCCTCGACGAGGTCCTCGACCTCGGATTCGGTCGGTACCTCACCGGTGAGCAGGAGGTAGATATGCCCTTCCACGTAGGGCATCTCCTTGCCAGGGACCTTCGGCAGCATCGCCAAGGTCTCGGGGATGGTGTGGCCTCGGAATCTGATTCCCTCATTCGGATCCAGATACGAGATGTCGGTGACAAGGCAGCGGACACCCCGGGCGCCTCCGATCGCCTGAGCGATCGTGACATCCGAGACCTTGACGTCCCCGAACTGCTTGAGGAGCCTCGTTGTTCGGGGCCTCCACTCGTCGATCTTCCGCTCTAGCGCTTCCTTGAGTGCCATCGTGCCTCCTTGGGCTGTCCCGAGGACATGCCCGAGGGGCACGCCCCCGCTGATTCGTTCCCTCCCCGCTACGCCTCTTCTTCCTGAGCCGCAGCGATGACCTTCTGGGCCTCCTGCCTGGGAACCTCCTCGTAGTGATCGAACTCCATTTCAAAACTACCCCGTCCACCCGTCATCGACCGGAGATCGATGGCGTATCTCTGCATTTCCGCCAAAGGAACCTCGGCGGTGACGATTCGGTACTTCCCATCGGTGTCCATGCCGAGAATTCGGCCGCGCTTGGAATTGAGGTCTCCGATGACGTCGCCCATGTAGTCCTCGGGGACGACGATGCGAGCCTTCACGATCGGTTCGAGAAGCGTCGGACGCAGATTCGGCGATGCAGTTCTCACGGCCATGATTCCGGCCATGCGGAAAGACAGTTCGTCGGAATCGACCGAGTGGTACTTCCCGTCGTAGACGACCGCACGAACGTCGGTTACCGGGTAGCCGGCGAGAATGCCTCGTCCGAGGCCCTCCTGGACCCCCTTGTCGACAGCAGGGATGTACTGGCGTGGGATTGAGCCCCCCTTGATCTCGTCGACGAACTCGTACCCGGATCCTCGGGGAAGCGGTTCGAACCGAACGAACGCCACGCCGTACTGGCCCCGACCGCCGCTCTGCTTCTTGTGCTTGCCCTCCGCCTGGGTGGTTGCGCCAATGGTCTCGCGATAGGGAACCGTCGGAATCGATGTCTCCACCTCGACCCCGAACTTCCTTGCGAGGCGGGCGACGGCTACATCCAAATGTGTGTCTCCGAGACCCGAGAGAACCGTTTCCTTGGTTTCCGCGCGTCGCTCGACCTCGAGCGTCGGGTCTTCCTCGGTGATGCGAGACAGTGCCGTCGACAGCTTTTCCTCGTCCTGGGAGGAGTGGGGTGAGACGACCACGCTCATCACGGGTTTCGGCATGGCCACCGGTGCGATCGTGACGGATGATCCGGCTGCATGAAGGGTGTCGCCGGGCCTGAGGTTCTCGACCTTCGCAACCGCGGCGATGTCGCCGGCCACCAGATCGGAGATGTCGTTGTGTTCCTTGCCCTGCATCGAGAACAGGTTGTGGACGCGAACTTTCTCGCCTGCCGAGGATTCCAGGACGTCGTCGGCGTGGATGGTCCCGGAGAAGACCCGCATCAGGGAGATACGACCGACGTAGGGGTCCGATGTCGTCTTGAATACGTAGGCGACCGGGCCTCCGTCGAGCGGCAACGTGCCGCCATCGGCGAGCGGCACAGGAGCACGTTCCAGCGGGTTGGGCCCGAATTCGGCGATGAACTCGGCCAGAGTGTCGATGCCGATGAGCTGGGTTGCGGACCCGCACAACACCGGCTGGATCTCTCCCGTGAGGATTCCTTGACGGGTGACCTCCACGATCGTGGCTCTGTCCGGTTCCACACCTTCGAAATAGGCTTCGAGCAGCTCATCGCTGGTCTCCACGACCGACTCCACGAGCGCGGTGTGCATTTCGGACAGAACATCCGTCATCGACTCGGGTGCGGTGCCCGGCCTTCCCTTCGGATTGCCGCCGGAGTACTCGACTGCGGTGTTGGAGACGATTCGAACGAGACCGGATAGGTCGGATTCGGAGCCGATAGGGGCCTGTACGGGGGCAACGCCCTTGCCGAAGGCATCCCTCAGTTGTGCGAGTGTCGATTGATAGGATGCACGCTCGCGGTCGAGCTTGTTGACGAAGATAAGCCTCGGAAGTCCCTCGTCTCCGGCGAACTGCCAGAGCGCTTCGGTCTGCACCTCGACACCGTCCACTCCCGATACCACGAACACGGCGAGGTCGGCGGCCCGGAGGGCCGAACGTGCCTCACCCACGAAGTCTGCATACCCGGGAGTGTCGATGATCGTGATCCTGGTCTTTCCCCACGGAATCGACGCAGTGGAAAGCCCGAGGGACAACTCTCGTTCGATCTCCTCGGGCTCGAAATCTGTGACGGTGTTGCCGTCTCCAGTGTTGCCGAGTCGTGTTGTCTGGCCGGCGGTGAAGAGCAGCGCTTCTGCCAGGGAGGTCTTGCCGCTCCCGCCGTGTCCAACCAAGACGACGTTCCTGATGTTCTCCGGGACCACATGACCTCCTGACGTTTTGCGACGATTCTAGTGGTGGCGACCGGAGGGTCCGCCGGGGTCGGGTTGATGGTCATGTGGTACGTTGCAGCACCCATGATCGAGATGAAGGCTCGTTCGAGAGCAAACCTCCTGCTTGCGCCGATCGGAAAGGGGCTCGCTCGCGTCGGTGTTCGGGCGTGGCACGTGACCATCTTCGGACTGGCCGTTGCGGTCGCCGGGGCCGCGATGATAGGGACGGGCCGGCTGGCGCTCGGAGCTGGGGTCGTTCTGGTGGGTTCCGCGATCGACGCGCTCGACGGCGCGGTCGCGAGGGCCCGGGGAACTGCTTCTGCACGGGGAGCATTGCTCGACTCGGTGACAGACAGGGTGGAGGAGACCGCCATGTGGGCCGGTCTGATGGCGGCGGTTGCCCACACTCCGCTCTGGGTTGGCCTTGGGGCCGTCTCTCTGGGAGGGTCGCTGCTCATCCCGTATCTGAGAGCCAAGGTCGAAGCCGGGGGCTCAGACGGGCGAGGCGGTTTGATGGGAAGAGCAGAGCGGTTGATTCTGTTCGGTGCAGGGCTCATCTTCGGTCTGGTAGGACCGATGCTGTGGGTGATGGTGGTTCTGGTGTGGTTCACGGTCGCGCAGCGCTTCCGAATCGGCTGGAAACGACTCGGCGAGTGAACACTTTCTACAAGCTCGGCATCGCCGTTGGAGGGTGGCTTCCGGAGGCGGTCATGCGCAGAGTGGGTGAGCTGGGCGGTCGGCAGGCCTACCGGCGCGGCGGATGGCGTCGCCAGATGGTGATTCGGCACATGTCCCGAGTCATGGGGTCCGAACACGAAGTAGAGGATGCCGCAAAGCAGGCGTTTGCGGCGTACGGGAGGTACTGGGCCGAGGCATTCTGGGTGCGTCCTCATCGAGTTCCAGGGATCCTCGATGCAATCGAGCGCGATGGAGTGTGGCGGGCGGAGGCAGCGCGAGACGCCGGCACGGGCATGATCTTCGCGCTTCCCCACATCGGCAATTGGGAGGTCGCCGGCACGGTCGCCCACGATCTCGGGCTGGAGTTGATCGCCGTCGCTGAGGCTCTTCCCGACAACGATGTCGTCGACTGGTTCATCGACATCCGTCGCCAGCTCGGTATCGACGTTGTGCTGGCGAACGAACCCCGGATTATCGCGAGGTTGGGAGAAGCGCTCGATCGAGGAGCAGCGGTTGCACTGGTCATGGATCGCAACGTCAGCCGTGGGGGAGTCGAAGTGGACTTCTTCGGGGAGCGAACCACTATGCCGGCTGGTGCGGCAACGCTCGGAATCCGGCACGACGTGCCGGTGTTTCCGGTCGCCGCCTATTTCAAGAAGGGGAGAGGACACGTCCTCGTCGTCGAGAAAGCGGTCGAGATGCCGACGTCGGGAACACCTGAGGAGAACCTCGTTGAGGGAACGGAGCAAATCGCCCGGGCCCTCGAAGAACTGATCCGGCGGGCGCCGACCCAGTGGCACATCGTACAACCGAACTGGCCATCCGACAGGAGATCCAGGTGAAGGTGGCAATCGTCAGTCCCTATGCGCTGGACCGGCATGGTGGCGTACAGGACCAGGCGCGGGGACTCACCCGGCATCTGCGTGACAACGGGCATGATGCTGTGCTGGTTGGGCCGGGCGAGTCCGATGGGAGCTGGATCTCGGTAGGGAACGCGACCGCCATCGAAGCGAACGATGCCACTGCGCCCGTGTGTCTCGATCCATTCTCGATCCAGCGTGTGAAGGAAGCCATCCACGGAGCAGACGTCGTACACGTTCACGAACCGCTTCTCCCGGTGGTCGGACCGGCGGCATGGATCGGTGGGGATCAGCCGACCGTCGGAACGTTCCACGCAGAGCCCGGTCAGATCGTTCGAAGGATCTACAGACATGGAGGTCCTCTCCTTGGAAAGCTGATCGACAAGATGGGTGTTCTCACGGCGGCAAGCGAGGACGCGGCGGCGGCGGTCCGGGGGTTCGCACCGAACGTGGAGGTTGTACCAAATGCCGTTGACGTCGTCGGATTCCCCAACGTTCCTCGGAACGGCCGGCAGGTCGCGTTCGTTGGGAGGGATGATCCTCGCAAAGGTCTGGATGTGCTGCTGGCCGCCTGGACGAAGGTTCGTGCCTCGGTCCCAGATGCGGAGCTGGTGGCCGTTGGGCCCCGGAGGAGTGTCACCATCCCCGGGGTGCGCTTCGAGGGGGCCGTCGACGACGATCGAAAGCGTGAGGTGTTGTCGGGTTCGGGCATCTACTGCGCCCCCAACACAGGCGGGGAGAGCTTCGGCATCACACTCATCGAGGGAATGGCCGCTGGATGCGCCGTCGTGGCGAGCGACCTTCCCGCGTTCCTAGCGGTCGCCGGCGGAGCGGCGATTCACGTCCCGGTGGGGGATGGGAGCCGCCTGGCCGATGCGCTGGTCGGACTCCTCGAAGATCCTGCGGAAAGCAGTCGGATGGGAGAAGAGTCACGCGCACGGGCGGGAACGTTCGACTGGTCGATGGTCTTCGAGACCTGGTTGTCCGTCTACCGACGAGCCATCGATCGGACCGCCGGTAGAATTGAGGGGTAAGGAGGATACGAACGTGGAACGTGGGACAGACCTGGTCAAGCGGGGCCTCGCGGAAATGCTCAAGGGCGGGGTCATCATGGACGTCGTCGATGCCGAACAGGCAATGATCGCAGAGGAAGCGGGCGCAGTCGCAGTCATGGCATTGGAACGTGTCCCTGCCGACATCCGCAAGGAAGGTGGGGTCGCGAGAATGGCGGATCCTACCAAGGTCGAAGAGATCATGAGCTCGGTGAGCATCCCCGTCATGGCGAAAGCCCGAATCGGCCATTTCGTCGAGGCACAGGTGCTCCAGGCACTTGGCGTGGACTACATCGACGAAAGTGAGGTGCTTACCCCTGCCGACGAGGAGCATCACATCGACAAGTGGCAGTTCACCACGCCGTTCGTGTGTGGCGCACGCAACCTGGGCGAAGCACTCCGGCGCATTGGTGAAGGTGCCGCGATGATTCGCACGAAGGGTGAGGCCGGGACAGGCAACATCGTCGAGGCAGTGCGGCACATGCGGACGGTGAACAGGGAATTGCGGGCGCTCACGACGCTAGGCCCCGAGGAGCTGGCAGCCGCTGCGAAGGCACTCGGAGCGCCGGTGACACTCGTGCGAGAGGTGGCCGAAACGGGAAAGCTTCCCGTCGTCAACTTCGCCGCCGGAGGTATTGCCACGCCGTCGGACGCCGCACTCATGATGCAGCTGGGGTGTGAAGGCGTCTTCGTTGGATCAGGCATCTTCAAGAGTGAAGATCCCGCGCCGAGGGCGAGAGCCATCGTGGATGCAGTGACGTTCTTCCAGGATCCGGAGATGCTCGCGAAGGTCTCACGAGGACTGGGCGAGCCTATGCCCGGCATCGAGATGTCACAGCTCTCCGACGCGGAGATGCTTCAGACGCGAGGCTGGTAGGCGTGGGAGACATCGGGATTGTCGCCCTTCAGGGCGATGTGAGAGAACACGCGCGCATTCTCGATGCCCTTGGCGCCTCTACACGCGAGGTCCGCGTGCCTACAGATCTCGAGGGTCTGGATGGTTTGGTATTGCCGGGGGGCGAGTCGACCACGATGGCTCGTCTCGCGGAACGTTTCGGGATGGTCGAACCCCTTCGCGAAACGATTGCGGCAGGCGTGCCGACCTTCGGCACATGTGCAGGGATGATCTTTCTCGCAGCAGGCGTCTCCGAGGGTTCTCAGTTGCAGCTCGGTGTCCTCGACATCACGGTCCGACGGAACGCGTTTGGGCGCCAGAACGACTCCTTTGAATCGAACCTTCGAATCGAGGGACTCGATGATCCGTTTCATGCCGTGTTCATCCGGGGACCGTGGGTGGAGCGGGTTGGGGCGAAGGTTCAGGTGATGGCAGAAGTGGAAGGTCACCCGGTGCTCGTGAGGGAAGGTTCGATCGTGGCCGCCTCGTTCCATCCGGAACTGACGGCGGATACCAGAGTGCATAGGATGGCGTTGAACCTCATGGGAGCAGGGTGATGTCTGGACATTCCAAATGGTCCACGATCAAGCACAAGAAGGGTGCCAAGGACGCGCAACGTGGCAAGCTGTTTGCCAAACTCGTGAAAGCGATCGAGGTCGCGGCCAGGGAAGGCGGGGGGGACCCAACCGGCAATGCGACGCTCTCTCACGCGATCGACAAGGCGAAGGCGGCGTCCGTTCCGAACGACAACATCGATCGTGCGATCAAGCGGGGCACCGGTGAGGTGGAAGGTGTCAACTACGAGGAGTTCTGGTACGAGGGCTACGGGCCAGGCGGCGTTGCGCTCCTGCTCCAGATCTTGACGGACAACCGCAATCGGGCCGCATCCGATGTCCGCTCCACCTTCTCACGAAACGGCGGAAACCTGGGTGAGCCGGGTTCGGTGGCGTATCTGTTCGAGCAGAAGGGCTACCTCGTGGTCAAGGGCGACGAAGACGACATCATGCTCGCCGCGCTTGATGCCGGAGCCGAAGATGTGCGTCCTTCGGACGAATCGTTCGAAGTCGTCACCGAACCTGGAGTGTTCAGTGCTGTGCGGGAAGCGGTCGGCTCCGTTGCCACCGACGTGGAGAGTGCCGAAGTGACTCAGCTACCCAAGTCGGTGGTTCCGTTGGACCGATCGAACGCGTCCAAGGTACTTCGACTGGTGGAGGCCCTCGAGGATCTCGACGACGTTCAAGAAGTCTTCTCGAACTTCGATATCCCCGATGAGGTCATGGCTGAGCTGATGGACTGATAGCCGCGAGGCTGTCGGCGACCACGGTTACACTCCCGTACATATGTTCGTTCTCGGAATCGATCCCGGCCTCACGACGACCGGCTACGCGGTCGTCGGTGATGCGAGCGTCGAAGCCTTGGGAGTGGTTCGGACGCACCGCGAGGACCCGATTCCCGTCCGGCTCCTCGAGATCAGGCGGGATATCTCGGGGGTGATCTCGGAGTTCGGACCCGAGGTCATGGCGATCGAACAGGTCTTCGTGAACAGGAACCTCCACACGGCCGCGTCGGTCCTTCGAGCATCCGGAGCAGCGATGATCGCGGCAGCCGAACATGGTATTCCCGTTGTCGAATACACCCCGTCAAGTGTCAAGGCCGCGGTAGCCGGGTATGGAAACGCACCGAAGGAACAAGTCCAGCGGATGGTCGCGATTCGAATGGGGCTTCCGAAACCACCAACCCCCCCTGATGCCGCCGATGCCCTTGCGATCGCGATGTGTCACCTCCAGCAGGAGGCCCTTCGGAGGAGAGTCCGGTGATCGGCGCTCTGCAGGGAAAGGTGGAGACGATCGATACGGATCGGATCGTTCTGTCTGTCGGTGGCGTCGGATTCGAGGTCAGAGTGACTCCAAAGGCCGTTCAGGACGTCGGCCCGAGCGGGTCCGATGTGCTCCTGCACACCCATCTGCATGTGAGGGAAGATGCCCTCGACCTGTATGGCTTCGTTGATCGGAGAGACCGGGACGTGTTTCGACTTCTCCTCGCCGCCTCGGGCGTCGGACCGAAGCTCGCCATGGCAATGATGGGCACGCTCGGCACTGAAGAGATTCGGAGGGCTGTCGTCGCCGAGGACGCCGCAGCCCTGACGGTCGTTCCCGGCATTGGAACGCGCAGTGCCCAGAAGCTCGTTCTCGAGCTGCGGCCACGGTTGGCGGGGGCGGAGGCCGATGTGGTCGGTTCGGGCACCCGGGCCCAGATCCGCGAAGCGCTCGAAGGACTGGGGTACGCCACCGCCGAAGTCAGCGAAGTGGTGGCCGCCCTTCCCGACGAACTGGGAGTGGAACAAGGTCTACGCCTGGCCCTTCAACAACTGGGGAGACAATGAGAGAAGACCTTCTCACGTCCGAACGGCTCCCCGGCGACAGCGACGACACCCTGCGTCCGTCGCGGCTCGACGAGTTCATTGGTCAGGGAAACGTCAAGGAGCGTCTGAGGATCAGTCTCGATGCAGCACGGCAGCTCGCACACCCGCTCGACCACGTGTTGCTGTCGGGCCCCCCTGGCCTGGGCAAGACGACCCTCGCCGGCATTATCGCTACCGAACTCGGTGCCCGCATCAGAGTGACATCGGGCCCCGCATTGGAGCGACCGGGCGATGTCGCATCAATCGTCACCAACCTCGAGGAAGGTGAGGTGCTGTTTATCGACGAGATCCACCGGCTTCCCCGGGCAGTCGAGGAAGTGCTGTATCCGGCGATGGAGGACTTCCGCCTCGACATCGTTCTCGGGAAGGGGCCATCTGCTCAGTCGATCCGCCTCGAGCTGCCACGTTTCACACTGGTTGGAGCCACGACACGCAAGGGCAAAGTGACGGCCCCTCTGAGGGACAGATTCGGAATCGTCGACAAGCTGGAGTTCTACACGGATGACGAGCTGGCCGAGATCGTCTCACGCTCGGCGGGCATCATGGGAGTGGAAACCGATGACGAAGGGGCGATGATCGTGGCGATGCGGTCGCGCGGAACGCCTCGCATCGCCAACCGTCTTCTCGCCCGGGTGAGGGACTACGCGATTGCCAGGGCAGGAGGGATCGTCGACGCCACAACCGCCGATGAAGCGCTCCGGGTCTTCGAAGTGGACGAGCTCGGGTTGGACAGGGTCGATGTCGATATTCTGCGGGCCATCGTCGAAACCTTCAATGGGGGTCCTGTCGGGTTGTCGACACTGGCCATCGTGGTGGGCGAGGAGGCGGAGACGGTGGAGGAGGCATACGAGCCATTCCTCCTCACCAGGGGCCTTCTGAAGCGTACCCCGAGGGGACGAGTGGCAACGCCGGCGGCGTTCCGCCACCTCGGTTTGGAACCTCCGCATCACCAGCAGCTCTTCATCGATTGACTTTGCGCACTGACGACTTCGACTATGAACTGCCGGCACGCGCCATTGCGCAACGCCCTGTGTCGCCTCGTGACGCTGCACGCCTTCTCGACTGCAGAACGCTCGAGAACAGGGCGTTTCGCGACCTGCCGAGGATGCTCGAACCGCGTGACCTCGTCGTCTTGAATACCACGAAGGTTCGTGCAGCACGTCTTCGAGGATCGAAGAAGGGCACCGGAGGCGCCGTCGAGGTGCTGTTGCTCTCCGAGGAGACCGACGGTGCGTGGACCGCGCTGATCCGGCCGTCCCGCCGGGTCCACGCAGGTCAGGAGCTCCAGTTCGGTGATATGGAAGCAACGGTGGAGGCGGATCCCGTGGAGGGTCGCACAACACTTCGGTTCGAAGCCGACGATGTGGAAGGTGCGGTCGCCAGGCTCGGAGAGGTGCCGCTTCCCCCGTACATCACCGCGCCTTTGGCGGACCCATCTGACTACCAGACCGTGTTCGCCGACCGAATCGGGTCTGCCGCCGCGCCCACTGCCGGCCTGCATGTCAGCACAGGCGTCCTCGCGCGATTGCGAGAGCGGGGAATTCGAGTGACGGGAGTCGATCTTCACGTTGGGCTCGACACGTTCAGGCCGATCGCGGTTGACGCCATCGAAGACCATCGAATGCACACCGAGACATTCGACATTCCGCCGGACACAGCCGAAGCGTATGTGTCCACCCGCGAGGCAGGCGGGAGAATCGTTGCGATCGGCACGACCGTGGTGCGGGCCCTCGAATCGTCTGCGTCGAGGGGGGGATTGACGACAGGACCAGGCAGAACGGACCTGTTCATCGCCCCCGGCCATAGGTTCCAGGCCGTGGACGCGATAGTCACGAACTTCCACGTGCCTCGTTCAACGCTCGTCGTGATGATCGCCGCCTTCATGGGGAACCGTTGGAGAGAGGCGTATGAGACTGCGCTGGCACGAGGCTACCGTTTCCTCTCGTTCGGGGACGCGATGTATGTGGAGCGTGCATGAGATTCGAGATCAGCTCTCGAGATGGCGCCGCTCGCACCGGTGTCATGTCGCTGGCACATGGGCAGGTGCGGACGCCCGCGTTCATGCCGGTTGGGACGCGCGGAACCGTCAAGACAGTCGATGGCGAGGATCTTGCAGGTGTCGGGGCCCAGATGGTGTTGGCGAATACCTATCATCTGATGCTTCGTCCTGGCGACGAGGTGGTGCGGGATCTGGGTGGGCTCCACGCGTTCATGAATTGGCCCAAGCCGATCCTTACGGATTCCGGCGGGTATCAGGTGTTCTCGTTGGAGTCCAGAGTCACCGAAGAAGGAGTGGCCTTCCGATCCTCGTACGACGGGTCCAGAGTCGAACTCACGCCTGAACGGGCCGTGTCCGTGCAGGAGAACCTCGGATCCGATGTCGCGATGGTGCTCGATGTACTGGTCGGTCTGCCGAGCCCCCGTGCACAGGTAGAGGGGGCGATGATGAGAACCCTCAGGTGGGGGGCCCGTGCGGCGAAGGCCCGGACACGGGATGATCAAGCCGTGTTCGGGATCGTTCAGGGCGGGATCGATCAGGACCTACGAAGGGAGAGCGCCCTTCGAACGGCTGAGATCGGTTTCGATGGATTCGGAATAGGCGGACTGTCGGTGGGGGAGGCACCCGAGGATCGGGATCGTGCCATTGAGACCGTTGTCGCGGAGCTTCCTACAGACCGAGTTCGATACACCATGGGGCTGGGCGACACCGAAGGCATGCTCGCCGCCATCGCCCGCGGTGTGGACCTGTTCGATTGCGTGTGGCCGACGCGGCTGGCCCGACATGGCAAAGTGCTGACACCAACCGGCGACTACAGCATCCGGAGGGCCGAGTTCACCGTCTCGAACGCCCCGCTCGATGAAACCTGCTCGTGTGCGACGTGCAGGGGGTACAGCCAGGGGTACATCAGACACCTCTTTCGGACAAACGAACCAACTGGCCTCCGACTGGTTACGTTGCACAACTTGACCTACACGGTGAATCTCATGAAACGGGTTCGTGCCGCGATCGAGGAGGGAGCCTTCGAAACGTTTCGGGAAACCGTGATGAAGCGGAGAGTTTCGGAGAATTCTCTGAGTCGCTAGCATGACCGCCGGCTCGCTACGCGTGAGCCTCCACTCACACGAAGAAGGTACTGCGTGCTTGCCCAAACAGCAGAAACGACCGGGAGTGCCTGGCCAACACTGATCTTCCTTGCGCTGTTGATCGCAGCGTTCTACTTCTTGATGGTCAGACCACAGCGAACTCGCCAGAAGCAGCAACAGGAGCTTGCTGCGAGTCTCGAGATTGGTGACAAGGTACAAACGTACGGCGGGGTATACGGGCTGGTGATATCCCTCGACGAGGACACCGTCGTCATCGGACTCGAAGAAGGGCGCATGCGGGTGTCCCGGCGGGCGATCGCCGGGAAACGGGAGAGCTGACCATGCCACGACGGATCATCACCCTGATCATTGTCGCGCTCCTCGCGTATGGGGGGGTGGCGGCGATCCTCGCGACGCACTCGACACCCGAACTCGGACTCGATCTCAAGGGTGGCACTTCCGTCATTCTCCGCGCGCCGGAAGGCACCGATCCGGACGTTCTCGCGAAAGCAGTGGAGATCATGCGCGGACGCATCGAGGCGTTCGGCGTGCAGGAACCGGAGATTTCGATCACGGGAAGCAACGGGGTTCTGGTGCAGCTCCCCGGTGTGACCGACCGTGAACGGGCACTGGAGGCCATCGGGCAAACGGGTGTCCTCTCATTCCGTCCTGTCCTCTCTTCGTCGTTCCAAAGCCCGATCTTCGACACGACAACGACAACCTCGGCGACAACGACGACTACCGGTGACAGTACAACGACTACCGGTGACACCACCTCGACGACCGAAGCGACCACGACGACGAGCCTTCCGGCGGGCGTAGACCCCTCGACCGGATTCACAATCAAGGACACCCCCGAGTTGTTGGCCTCATGGCTACCGGAGTATGCAGACGACGGTTCGCTCACGGCCGGCTATGAAGTGGGAACGCTCTGCAAGACGGATTCGGCCTACATCACGTGTGTCGGTGATGGGAGCGGGAACCCCGTCGACGGCACCGTGGACCCGCTGACGGGCGGGGATATCACGTCCGCTCTCGCAACGTTCAGCCAGACCACCGGACAGTGGCAGGTCGACCTGAAACTCAATGACGACGGAGCTCGCAAGTTCCAGGACCTCACCAGGAACGCAGCCCAGTTCCCAGTTGGCACTGCACAGCGCCAAATCGCGATCGTGCTCGACGGCAAAGTGATTTCGGCACCTCAGGTCTCCGCAAACGTGGACGCGAACACCGGCATTGCAGGTGGGAATGCCGTGATCACAATGGGTACCGGGACGAATCAGCAGCAGCAGGCACAGGATCTTTCCGTTGTGCTCCGCTACGGATCGCTGCCGGTGAGCTTCGTCCAGGACCAGGTTCAAAGCGTGTCGGCGACACTCGGCTCGGACTCGTTGCGATCCGGCCTCATCGCCGGTTTGGCAGGGTTGTTCCTGGTCGCGATCTACATGATGCTCTACTACCGGTCCCTCGGGGCTGTGACCATCGTGGGCCTGACGATCTTCGGATCGTTGATGCTGATCGTGCTGGGCCTGCTGGGCAAGACCGCAGGGCTCACCCTGACGCTCGCGGGTGTTACGGGCATCGTAGTGTCGGTGGGTATCACCGCGGACTCCTATATCGTCTTCTATGAACGGATCAAGGAGGAGCTGCACCGCGGTCGCACCATGCGGGCCGCCGTCGATGAGGGTTTCTCGCGAGCGTTTCATACGATCTTGACGGCAGATACTGTGTCGATTCTCGCTGCCGTTCTCCTATGGCTGCTGGCGGTCGGCCCGGTGAAGGGGTTCGCTCTCACGCTCGGTATCGCCACCTTCCTCGACATCCTCGTGGCCTACTTCTTCACGAGGAACGCCGTGAGCCTGATTGCCCACGGGAACCTCGGTGAGGGAGGCCGATTCAGCATCAGGGCCGCGGCAGGCGGCGTGCAGGAGGCATCATGAATCTCATCACACGCCTGTACAGGGGCGAGACGTCGTTCGACTTCGTCGGAGCAAAGCGCACCTGGCTGATGATCTCGTTGACATTGGTGATCGTGTCGGTTCTCGTCATCACCATCTTCGGTCTGAACCTGAGCTTGGACTTCAAGGGTGGGGTTGCCGTCGAGGCACCCAATCCGAACAACGCAAGCGTTGCAGAGATGCGAAGCGCTCTCGAGAAGCTCGGCCTTGGTGATGCGAAAATCCAGGAGCTCGCCGGTGGAGCTGACCTACGTGTGCAGGTCGGGGCCCTCTCGAGCAGTGAGTCGGAGACGTTCCAGCAGACCGTGGCGGATGTGACGGGGAGCGCCGTGAATGAGATCTCCCTCAATCAGGTTGGCCCGACCTTCGGTGCCGAGATCACCAAGCGGGCAGTCACCGCACTGATCGTCTTCCTGGCGGCGGTTGTGTTGTTCATGTGGTGGCGCCTCGAGTGGAAGATGGCCGTGGCAGGCATCACTGCGCTGTTCCATGACCTGATCATCACGTTCGGGGTGTACGCGATCACCCGCTTCGAGGTAACGCCGGCGACCGTGATCGGCGTGCTCACGATTCTTGGGTACTCGCTGTATGACACGGTCGTGGTGTTCGACAAAGTCAAGGAGAACGTCGAAGAGCTGAACACCGAACGGATGACGATTACCGAACTTGTCAACCGGTCGATGAACCAGGTGCTGATGCGTTCGATCAACACGTCGCTCACCAGCCTTCTGCCGGTAGGAAGCCTCCTGTTCGTCGGTTCCTTCCTGTTGGGCGCCCAGACACTGCGCGACTTCGCTCTCGCGTTGTTCGTCGGTATTGCGGCAGGCACGTATTCGTCGATCGCCGTCGCGTCACCGATCCTCGCGAGTTGGAAAGAATACGAGGACGAGTGGGCACGAGTCCGGCGGCGCCGCGAGCGGAGCCGAGGCGATGCAAAGGAGACTGCCGAGAAGCCCACGGCAAAGGTCAGCAGACAGTCACCCAGCCGCAAGAGCGGCGCAACTCCTCGGCCACCCAAGAAGGGCCGGAAGCGCTGAACGGGTTACAATCGTCAGGTGAATACCCCTGACTTCAAAGCACTGGTTCGCGATGTCCCTGACTTCCCCAAGCCTGGCGTGGTCTTCAAAGACATCACTCCCGTCCTTGCCAACCCAGGCGCGTTCGCCTCACTCGTGGACGAATTGTGTCGACCGTATGAATCCGCGTCCGTGGCCAAGGTTGCCGGTATCGAAGCGCGGGGCTTCATTCTCGCTACTCCCGTGGCCGAACAGCTTGGCGCGGGGTTCATCCCGATCCGCAAGCCAGGCAAGCTGCCTTCTGAAGTCGTACGGGAGACGTACGAACTGGAGTACGGGACGGACGCGCTCGAGATACACAAGGACGCCCTGCGCCCAGGCGACAATGTGCTGATCGTCGATGATGTGCTCGCAACCGGTGGAACCGCGGCCGCAGCAGTTCGTCTCGTTGAGCGCCTCGGCGGTCACGTGATGGGTGTCGCAGTCTTCATCGAGCTTGCGTTTCTCAACGGTCGGGATGCGCTCAATGGCACCGAGGTGCATGCGCTCGTGACATATGGCTGACCTCGCGCAGGAGGGCATGGATCGAGTCATTGCCTCGTTTCGCGCCCACCATCCCGACGCCGACACGTCGATCCTCAACGACGCATTCGAGCTGGCCAGGGATCGCCACCAAGGACAGATGCGCCAGACGGGGGACCCCTACATCACGCATCCGGTCGCCGTCACCGAGATCCTTGCCGACTATGGGCTCGACGTCGAAACGTTGTGCGCAGCGCTTCTCCACGACACGGTGGAAGACACCGACCTGACACTTGAACAAGTGACAGAGGTCTTCGGCAACAGTGTTGCGGCGCTCATCGACGGCGTGACCAAGCTGGACCTCATCAAGTTCGGTTCGAGGGAGGAGGCGCAGGCGGCCACCATCCGCAAGCTCGTCGTCGCCCTCGCAAAGGACGTTCGAGTGCTCCTCATCAAGCTCGCGGACCGTCTGCACAACCTCCGAACGATCTGGCCGTTCCCGGAGGAGAAACAGCAGCGAATCGCGCGAGAGAGCCTCGAGGTGTATGCGCCGCTCGCCCATCGACTCGGCGTGCAGGAGATCAAACACGAGATGGAAGATCGTTGCTTCGCGATTCTCTACCCCCGTCGCAACGCAGAAATCAACGCCCTCATCGAGCAGCGGGCCCCGATGCGTGAGGCGTACCTGAAGGATGTGGTCGCCCGCGTTGGAGAGCTGCTTGATGGGGCGCATATCGATGCCGAGGTCTCGGGGCGACCCAAGCACCAGTACTCGATCTATCGCAAGATGGTCAACACCGGTCTGCCGTTTGAGAACATCCATGACCTCCTCGGCATTCGTGTCATCGTCCATGATGTGCGCGACTGCTACGCCGTGCTTGGGATCGTCCATGCGAATTGGCCCCCCGTCCACGGACGGTTCAAGGACTACATCGCGATGCCCAAGTTCAACCTCTACCAGAGCCTCCACACGACCGTGATCGGTCCGAACGGCGGACCCCTCGAAGTGCAGATCAGGACCAGGGAAATGCACAACCGCGCCGAGTTCGGCATCGCTGCGCACTGGAGATACAAGGAGGGAACGTCTGCGGACTCCCTGCCGTGGATCGCCGATATGCGTTTCCTGCAGGATGAGTACGAGGATCCGACAGAGTTCCTCGCGGGCCTCAAGCTCGATCTCTATCAGGACGAGGTGTTCATCCTCACTCCGAAGGGTGACGTGAAGACGCTTCCCCGAGGAGCCACGCCCGTCGACTTCGCATACAGTGTCCACACCGAGGTAGGGCACCGTTGTATCGGAGCGAAAGTCAACAATCGGCTCGTTCCGTTGGACACGAGACTCGAATCGGGCGACATTGCCGAGATCGTCACCTCGAAAGCGCAGGACGCCGGCCCGAGCAGGGACTGGCTGTCGTTCGTGCGAACGTCACGAGCGCGGGCGAAAATCCGCCAGTGGTTCGGAAAGGAACGACGCGACGCTGCCCTCGTGGAGGGTCGCGACACCATCCTGGCCCTTCTCCGAAAGGAGGGACTTGGCCTCCACTCCAACCGTCGTGACGAACTCCTCAAGGAAGTTGCAGGCCGCATGAACCAAAAGGACCTCGACTCCCTGTTCATTGCGGTCGGTGAAGGGGCAGTTGCGGGGTCAACGGTGGTTGCTCGGCTGGTGAGGCTCGCACGGCCCGAGGAAGAAGAAGCAGTCGAACCCGCCCCTCTGGAACTTCCGCCGATCCGACCGAGGAGTGACGGTGGGGTTGGAATCATCGTTGAAGGGCTCGACGACGTGTGGGTGCGCATCGCACGGTGTTGCGCCCCGGTCCCTGGTGACGACATTGTGGGGTTCGTCACCGTTGGAAGAGGCGTCTCCGTCCACCGGTCCGACTGCACCAACATCGCCGCGTTGGGTGAGGAGCGAATGATCGACGTCAGCTGGGCTCCTGATCGAGTTGGGCGGTTCTCGGTATGGGTGCAGATAGAAGCCCTCGACAGGCCAAGGATGATGCGCGATGTCACCGAGCAGATCTCGGAGGCCGGTGGCGACATCCG
>CAZBXV010000004.1:54760-75585 GCA_964496205.1 uncultured Acidimicrobiia bacterium | reverse complement strand
GTCTTGACCTTCTGGAGGAACTCGGCGGTGACGCGCACCGAGTTGTTGGAGTTCTGGCCGGAAACGGTCTGGTAGGCCTCGCCGTTGAAGTCGGCCGGCAGGCCACCGTGCCTGATCAGCAGCTTGGCCTTCTCCTCCTCGAGCTTCTTCCAGTTGATGAACTCCTCGATGTCCGGATGGTCCATGTCGAGGATGACCATCTTGGCGGCCCTCCGGGTGGTGCCGCCCGACTTGATCGCCCCAGCAGCTCTATCGCCGATCTTGAGGAACGACATCACCCCGGAGGACTTCCCACCGCCGGACAGTGGTTCGCCGGCGGCGCGAATCGATGAGAAGTTGGTGCCGGTGCCGGACCCGAACTTGAACAGGCGAGCTTCGCGGGTCCAGAGATCCATGATGCCGCCCTCGTTGACCAGGTCGTCCCTGACACTCTGGATGAAACATGCGTGGGGAGAGGGCCGGCTGTACGAGTCGGGGGAGGGGACCGCTTCTCCGGTTTCGGGATCGACATACCAGAAACCCTGCTCGGGACCGGTCAGGCCGTATGCCCAGTTGAGGCCCGTGTTGAACCACTGGGGGCTGTTCGGCGCCGCCATCTGGGTGGCCAGCATGTACTTGATCTCGTCCTCGAACGCCTGGGCGTCGTTCTCGGAGGCGAAGTAGTCGTTCTGCTCGCCCCACCACCGCCACGTGCCGGCCAACCGGTCGAATACCTGCTTGGCGGAGTGCTCGGGACCCAGCACGGGGTTGCCTTCCTCGTCCACGAGAGGATTGCCCTGCTTGTCGACCTGGGGAACGCCGGCCTTGCGGAAGTACTTCGACACCATGATGTCGGACGCCACCTGCGACCACGTCGCCGGAACCTCCGCCTCTTTCATCTCGAAGACGATCGAGCCGTCCGGGTTCGTGATGCGTGAGTCCCGGAACGCCCACTCGATATCTGCGTACGGATCGCGCCCCTCCGCCGTAAAGCGACGGGAGATGCGGAGGCCGTTGGTGGCGGTCATTTTCGTCCCTCCGAAGTCTTCCCTCATGTACAAACCACTACATGTTGTGGTCAGAGGGGGAGTGACCGCGACATATGGTGTTGAAGCCTCAACACTGTAATCACACGGACGTAATTACGTCAATGACATCCGGGACCCATTTTTCGCGCCCACCCGAGATGCCTAGCGGGACTGTACGCGAGGGGGTCGCGGTCGCGAAAACCGAACCCGCACGCGCGTTTTCGCGTTCCAAAACTGTTTGGCGTAGCCGGAAGAACGGTGTCTAATGCACACTTCGGCGCGCGATAGGAGGACGCCATGGAGACGAAGATCATGCTGCCCGAAGCTGAGATTCCAACCCACTGGTACAACGTCATCGCCGACATGCCGAATCCTCCGGCCCCACCATTCGGGCCGGACGGCAAACCACTGAGCCCGGAAGCACTCGGAGCGATCTTCCCCGAAGCGCTCATCGGTCAGGAGGTTTCCGGTGACCGGTGGATCCCGATTCCGGAGCCGGTGAGGGACATTTACCGTCTGTGGAGGCCATCCCCCCTGATCCGGGCGCACCGTCTGGAAGAGGTGCTGGGGACCCCGGCGAAGATCTACTACAAGTACGAGGGAGTGAGCCCCGCCGGTTCGCACAAGCCGAACACTGCCGTCGCTCAGGCCTACTACAACAAGCAGGAAGGCATCAATCGACTCTCGACCGAGACGGGTGCGGGGCAGTGGGGCTCGGCGCTCGCGCTGGCCGGACGCATGTTTGACATCGAGGTCATCGTCTACATGGTGAGGGTCAGCTACGAGCAGAAGCCCTTCCGCCGGTCGATGATGCAAACGTGGGGTGCGGACGTGTATCCCAGCCCCACCGACCGGACGAACGCTGGCCGGACGATCCTCGGAAGAGACCCGGACTCGCCGGGTTCGCTCGGGATCGCCATCTCAGAAGCTGTCGAGGAGGCAGCCACGAGGGACGACACCAACTACTCGCTCGGTTCGGTGCTGAACCACGTCTTGCTGCACCAGACGGTCATCGGCCTGGAGACAAAGAAGCAGTTCGAACTCGTCGGCGACTACCCGGACGTCGTGTTCGGTCCATGCGGTGGTGGTTCCAGCTTCGGCGGGATCGCGTTCCCGTTCTTCGCCGACAAGGCGGCCGGCAAGAACATCCGGCTGGTCGCAGTCGAGCCGGCGTCCTGCCCGACGCTGACACGAGGGACGTACGCCTATGACTTCGGTGACTCGGTTGGTCTGGCGCCGATCGTCAAGATGTACACCCTTGGGCACGACTTCGTGCCGCCAGGGATCCACGCAGGCGGGTTGCGCTACCACGGTGACTCACCGCTGATCTCGCAGCTTCACCACGAAGGACTGATCGAGGCGCTCGCCGTGCACCAGCTCGGGACATTCGAAGCGGGTGTCACGTTCGCTCGAGCCGAGGGGATTGTCCCGGCACCGGAGTCGAACCATGGGATCAAGGCTGCGATCGATGAGGCGCTCGCGTGCAAGGAAGAGGGCAGGGAGGAGACGATTCTCTTCAACCTCACCGGGCACGGCCATTTCGACATGGCCGCCTACGATCGCTACTTCGCAGGAGAACTCATCGACTACGAGTATCCGGAAGAGGCGATTCAGGCGTCGCTGGCGAAGCTGCCGTCTGTGGGGTAGCGCTTCGCTGTCGGACGGATCACCAACTCACAAACCCAACGTGGGGTCTGGAGTGGCAGCGTCCTCGGCTGCGTAGTCGAAGCGGTGCGGCGGGAACTCATCGGGCATCGTTGCGATCTCCCACTCGATCGTCTGATGCATCGCGTCGTGGAGGGTGACGGGTTCCACGTAGTCGAGTTCCTCTCGGATTCCGGTTGTGTCGACAACGAGCGACTGGGCGAAGTTCAGGTCGTCTCGAAGATGCTCGGGAAGCCGGTCCGTCGGGAGCGCGAGGATTTCGCCGTCCCAGCCGTATTCGTGTGCGATCGAGTTGATCCAATCGGGCTCCTTGCGGCCCGGGGGTTCGGCGACGTTGTAGACGCGATTGCGGGCACGATCGTCTGTGACGGCGAGGGAGATGGCGGCCGCCACATTGCCGACGAAAGCGCGCGACCACTCCCATGTTGCCGCGGCCGCATCGATGAGGATCGCCGGTCGTCCGTCGACCATTCGTTTCAGATAGGGGAACGGACGATGCTGATAGTCGTTCGGTCCGTACACGGCCGGGAGGCGAAGGATCGTGCCGGGCAGGTCGGAGTCGGCCAGATAGGACTGTTCGACGTGGATCTTGTCGTAGTCGTACAGGCGGCTGCCCTCTTCGACGAGATCCCGGTACGGGTAGGGCTTCGAGCGCAAAGGGGCACTCTCGGACAAAGGGATCGGAATAGGCGGGCCGGGATCGTGTCCGCGGAGAATGTCGTAGGCCAGGTAGACGTCTTGGCTCGAAATTCCGACGATGCGGCCAGCGAGCCCGCCGAACGCAACCATTGTGTCGATCGCCTGTGCGCGAGTGAGGGGGACCATGTCCAGCACGACGTCGGGTGCCAGCCGTTCGAGATCCTGTCGTCGGTCCAGCAACTCTGCTCGGTCCCCGTGGAGATGACGGACGTCCGGTCCGTCATCGGGTTCGGTCTCACCCCGATGGAACACGGTCACGTCGCATCCGGCTTCGAGCAAAGACCATACGGTCCACAGTCCGATGAACCGGGTACCACCGATGACGAGGACAGAGGGCATGGCTTCAAGCTACCGGTTTGTGAGTCGTCAGTCTTCAGTCTCCAGTCCCCAGCCACAGCGCGGCCACAAACACAATGACACCGCGGAGCAGGGCCGTTGCTGTTCGCTGTTTGCTGGTGGCTTGTGCCACAGTGGTGGCGTGCAGGAGACCGGTCTCTTTCATGCGCCTCCGACACGCGCGGTAGGGCGTTCGCTTCTCGTTGCGTGCCTGTGGAGCATTGGACTCGTATTCCTCGACGCCCTCGCCCTCGGTGTGATCGCCGCCGTTGTCGTCGCCGCGAACACCGTGTCGACACAAGCGGGGGACTTCCTGTCCGTGCTGGTGGTCGCTGCATGGGTCGTGTGGATCGCGTCGGCGATCGTGCTCATTTGGGCCGGTGCCTACGCATCGACCGGATGGGGATCCAGAGTGCGGTCGCTCCTCGGGGTGATCGTTGGTCTCGCACTCGGCGCGGGCTACACGCTCTTGGGGGCGGAACTCGGGGTGGTCGTCGGACTGGCCGCGGGTTGGGCCGTGGTGATTCCTTCTGAGAAGGTTGAGCGTGTGCTGTTCAGGGTGGTGCCTGCGCTCCTCGTCGGGATCATCTCGATTCCCGGGTTGTCGTTTCTCGCGTGGGTCGGGATTCTCGCCGTATCACCTTGGATCGCTGCACTCCTGGTGCTGATCGGCGATCTCGTATGGACGACGCTGGGGCGCATGCGAGGCGACGAGGAGTAGGGGCAGGCTGGCTCGAAGCGATGGCGCGTTCCCGTTCTTGCTGTCCACCACTCCTCTGGCGTGAACCACTCCCTCCGTCCTCGGCCTTCAGCCTCGGCCACCTCGCGCGGGCCGTGCCTGGGACTCCTCCGCCCCTTCGGGACACCCCCCTTGTTGGCTTCGCCCAGGACCCCCTCCGTCCCTCCGGGCCACCCCCCCAACACTCAACCCTCACGACTTCGCTGGGGGAGGGAACCTGTCGCCCTACGGTGTGCGGTGCATGCGGTCGCGTTCTTGCCGGCCGTTGGCTGAATGGCTGAACAGCGGAAGGCTGAACAGCTGTAGAGCCGATGACTGCGAGGGCAGCGAGCCGGGGTAGCCTGGGATCGATGCGCGCGATCGTGAAACCGTCGCCGGGTCCCGGACTCGAAATGGACGACGTCCCCATTCCGACACCCGGACCGTCCGACGTCTTGATTCAGGTGAAGGCGACGTCGATTTGTGGAACCGACATGCATATCCGCGACTGGGATCCGTGGGCTCAAACGCATGTCAGGCCGCCCCTCATCGTCGGCCACGAGCTGTGTGGCATTGTGGTGGAGAGGGGTTCGGCAGTCGCCGACGGGCCTGAAGTCGGCGACCTGGTCTCCGTCGAGTCCCATGTGGTATGCGGACGGTGCCGCTTCTGCCGGACCGGCAAGGGACATCTATGCGAGAACACCCGGATCCTCGGAGTCCATCGAGACGGCGTGTACGCCGAGTATGTGACGGTGCCGGCGATCAACGCGTGGGTGGACCCACCGGACATGCCGTATTCGATCGCGTCTCTCCAGGAGAACTTCGGAAACGCCGTCCACACGGCATCGGTTTCGAACATCTCCGGTCGCAAGGTTCTCGTAACAGGATGCGGTCCCGTCGGTGTCATGGCGATTGCCGCGGCTCGAGGACTTGGTGCCCGAGCCGTTTTCGCCACCGACGTGTCCGACTACCGCCTCGAGATGGCCCGAACGCTCGGAGCGGACCAGACGTGGAATCCCCTGAAGGAATCGGTCGTCGAGCGCGGGCTCGAAGCGACCGACGGAGAGGGCGTTGACGTCCTCCTCGAGATGTCGGGGGCTCCCTCGGCCATCCAGGAAGGATTCAGCCTGCTGAAACCGGGTGGCGAAGCTGCCCTTCTTGGCCTCTCGTCCGGCCCGATCCAGTTTGATCTCGACGACAACATCGTGTTCAAGGGAGCAACAGTGCACGGTGTGATCGGCCGCAAGATGTGGGATACCTGGTACGAGATGCGGGGCCTCTTGCGAGCAGGTGCGGTCGACCTGAGTCCGCTCGTCACACACCGGTTCGCTCTCGATGACTTCAAGAAGGCATTCGACCTCATGGCATCGGGCGAATGCGGCAAAGTCGTCATGTTCCCGAACCCTGACGACGCCGACGGACCACTGAGTTGAGGTGAGTATGGACAAGATCGAGTTTCTTCGGGACCAGGTGCAGGAGCTGAAAGACAAGGGTCTCTACAACACGATCCGGCACATCGACGGTTCGCAGGGTGCGTGGCTCACCGTCGACGGCAAAGGGGTCCTCAACTTCTGTTCGAACAACTACCTCGGGCTCGCCGACCATCCGCGCCTGATCGAGGCAGCAAGATCGGCGCTCGGACGGTACGGGGTCGGTCCCGGTGCGGTTCGCACGATTGCCGGCACGATGACCATCCACGACGAGCTGGAAGCCAAACTCGCCGCGTTCAAGGGGGTCGAAGCCGCCATCTCACTCCAGGCGGGGTTCGTCGCCAACGCGGGTGCCATCCCTGCACTCGTCGACAAGGGTGACGTGATCATCACCGACGCCCTCAACCATGCGTCGATCATCGACGGGGTCAGGCTCGCAAAGGCGTCACGCAAGATCTACGCCCACTGCGACATGGATGATCTGCGCATGAAACTCGCCGAGGCGAGGGATGAGGACGCCCGCAGGATTCTGATCATCACCGACGGTGTCTTTTCGATGGACGGCGACGTGGCCCCACTCGATCGGATCGTCGACGTCGCGGATGAATTCGGAGCAATGGTCATGGTCGACGATGCCCACGGTGAAGGTGTACTCGGAACCGGGGGGCGGGGCATCGTCGACCACTTCGACCTCCACGGACGAGTGGAGGTCGAAGTTGGGACCATGTCCAAAGCGTTTGGTGTCGTCGGCGGGTACGTCGCCGGGCCCGCGGCAGTCGTCGAGTGGCTGCGCCAACGAGCGCGTCCCTTCCTCTTCTCGTCCGCCGTCACACCCGCCGATGTCGCTGCGTGTATCGCCTCGGTCGAGATCCTGTCGGAATCCACCGAACTCGTCGACCGGCTATGGGACAACGCTGCCAGGTTCAAGAAGACGATGATCGAAACGGGTTTCGATGTCGGACACTCGGAGACCCCCATCACGCCCGTCATGCTGGGAGACGAGAAGACTGCCCAGGAGTTCTCGCGCCGTCTGTTCGACGAGCACGCCGTCTTCGCTCAGGCGATCGCCTACCCAACCGTCCCACTCGGGAAAGCACGAATCAGAGTGATGATGTCGGCCGCTCACAGTCACGACGACCTGCGCTACGGAGCCGAGGCGTTCGCGGAGGTGGGCGCGGAGCTGGGGATTCTGAGCTGACAGCAGAGAGTCTCCGTGTGCGTACCCTCTCCGGCCCTTCGAGCCACCTTCCCCAAACGCGGCCCTGCGGCCTCGCGGGGGAGGGAACACACTCGCCCCCGGTCTCGTGGCTATCCCTGATCGCGTGCCTGCCGAGGACTGAGGACTGACGACTGATAACTGGGCGGGCCTGGCTCGCCCTTATCCCGTGGCTCGGCGGTACGCGCGAACCGCGAGGGGAGCGAACACGATCAGGATCCCGATCGCCCATGCGAGCGCGAGCGTCACCTGGCCTGCGACCGTGTCGCCTGCCGGCAGCGCACCCTGACCGAGGACGAGGCCTCGGATGGCGTTGGTCGTGATCGTGATCGGCTGGTTGTCAGCGAACGCCTGGAGCCACGACGGCATTGTCTGCGTGGGGACGAACACCGACGAGGCGAACACGAGGGGGAACACGGGCAGGAACACCGCCGACTGTGCCGCCTCCGGGTTCTTCACTGCAAGCCCAATCAAGGCCATCACCCAAGACAGGCCGTAGGCGAAGATGCCGGCGACGGCGAGGCCGGCGATGAGACCCAGGAAGCTCGTCTGGTAGCGGAATCCGAGGAGGAACCCGACTGTCACCATCAGACCGATGACGAACGCGTTACGGACGAGATCGGACAGCGTTCTGCCGGCCAGAACTGCGGAGCGCGCCATCGGGAGTGAGCGGAAACGGTCGATCACTCCGTTCGAGAGGTCCTCTGTCAGACCGAGGGCCGTCTGCCCTGCTCCAAACGCTGCAACTTGGATGAGCAGACCGGGAACGAGCCAGTTCAGGTAGTTGCCGCCGGCCGCCGGAGGAATCGCGAGGCCGATCGCTCCACCGAACACGTAGTTGAACAGCAGCAGGAACATGATCGGCTGCACGGTCGCGAAGATCAGGAGCTGCGGGAGCCTGATGTTCCTCAGGAGATTCCGGCGGGTGATGACGAGCGTGTCTTTGACGGTGTGTGAGAAACTCATGCGAGCCGGCGTTGCCGGTGTGGTTGTTGCCGTTGTCATTGTCCCCTCCTTCGACGGCGCTTCGATGTTGACGTGCTTGGTTCCTCTTCGACGGACTTGCCTGTGTAGGCGAGGAAGACGTCATCCAGGGTTGGTCGCCGCAACGTGATGTCGTTCGGGGTGATTCCTGCCCCGTCGAGGCTGCGAGCGGTTGCCATCAAGGTTTCGGCACCGCGCGGAGCCGGGAGGGTGATCCTTTTGGAAGCGGCATCGAAGGTTGCAGCGTGCTCGTTGATCTTCGAGAGGAGTGCCACAGTGGTCTCGCGGTCCGGGTCTGGAACGATCACCTCGACGACAGAGCCACCAAGGCGGTCCTTCAGCTCCTCGGGCGTTCCCTCGGCGATCAGGTGTCCGTGGTCGATCACACCGATTCTCGCGGCGAGTTGGTCGGCCTCATCGAGATACTGAGTCGTCATCAGGATCGTCGTACCGTCATCGACGAGGTCCCTGATCAGGTCCCAGATGTCGACGCGGCTGCGAGGGTCGATGCCGGTGGTGGGCTCATCGAGGAAGAGCACCCGGGGTCGCCCCACCATGGAGGCGGCGAGGTCGAGACGGCGTCGCATCCCTCCGGAGTACGTCCGGACGGTTCTGTCGGCTGCCCCGTTGAGGTCGATGCGGTCGAGCACCTCGGTTGCCCTGCGCCGGGCTTCAGCCGCCGACAGGTTGTACAGGCGGCCAACCATTTCCACGTTCTCGCGCCCGGTCAGGTAGTCGTCTACCGCTGCGAATTGACCCGCGAGACCCATGTGCGTGCGTGCGGTTCTCGGATCGTCGAGCACATCGACACCATCCACCCAAGCCGATCCGGAGTCGGGCCGGATCAGGGTGGTCAGAATGCGGATGAGCGTCGTCTTGCCTGCCCCGTTTGGCCCGAGGAGGCCGTAGATGATGCCGGGCTCAAACGACAGACTGACGTCGTCGAGTGCCTTGGTTTCGCCGAACGTCTTGACGACGTGTTCGGCCCTGACAATGGGATGGTTCATATCTGTCTCCGGGAAGATACTTGAGCTAGTCAATGGTTGACGAGAATAACTGAATCTGAATCTAAGATGACTGGTATGTCGGATCGTGATGCCATGGCTGCCCAGGTGATGGACCTCTTTCATGAGCTCTCTCATCGGGTACGCCGCCGTGGGGCCGAACGACTCGAGGGTCTTGAGCTGACCTTCGCGGAAGCCATCGCCATACACCAGATGAGCAGCCCTCTCTCGATGGGAGGACTCGCGGACCGCCTGTCCTGTGACGCTTCGTACGTGACCAGCCTGATCGACCGTCTGGAGGAGCGACAGCTGGCCGAGCGGATGCCTGATCCGAATGACAGGCGGGTCAAGCAGGTGGTCCTCACCGACCGGGGCCGCAGGACGCGTCGGGAAATCGAGGCCGCCATGTACGAACGATCGGGGTTGTTCAAGGTGCTCGAGGACGAGGAGTTGTGCGAACTCGACCGTATTCTGACGAAAATCCTTGGTGCACCTTGATGCGGCTGCCTGCCCCGCAGCTTCCGGGCTGGCTCGACGCAATGCTGCCGTTCGAACGGTCCGTCGTCGAGATTGGAGGGCACCGGATCCACGTCATGGAGTCGGGACGAGGCGCCCCCGTGCTCTGCTTTCACGGCAACCCCACGTGGGGATTCCTCTACCGGAAGGTGGCGCTCGCGTTGGCGAACGATCCTGTCCGAGTCATCATGCCGGATCTCGTCGGTCTCGGTCTCTCGGATCACCCGGACGCTTCAGCGCACACCCTCGAACATCACGTGGAGTGGATGGGGCTGCTGGTCGATGCGCTCGACCTCGAAGAGGTGACACTCGTTGTGCAGGACTGGGGCGGTCCCATCGGTACAGGCGCCTTCCTGGGCCGTTCCGATCGGCTTGCGGGGCTGGTCGTCCTCAACACGATCCTCAGCGAACCGAAGGAAGGATTCCGGCCGACGCTGTTCCATCGGTTCGGACGGATGCCGGTTGTCAGCGACCTGGCATTCCGGGTGTTTGGGTTTCCTCAGGTGCGCCTATCGATGGCGCAGGGTGACACGTCGTCGATCAAGGGGGTTGTGTCTCGGGCCTACCGGTACCCGCTTCGATCGCGACGCACCAACCATGCGCCGCTGGCGCTCACCCGAATGGTCCCCGACTCGATGGAGCATCCATCCGTGCCGGCACTGCGGCGGATAGGTGAATTCGTGCGCGGCTACAGGGGACCCGCAGAGATCGTGTGGGGCGATCGCGATCCGGTGCTTGGACGAGTCCGCACCCACATCGAGCGCATGCTGCCGTCAGCACGCGTCACCCGAACAAGCGCCGGGCACTTCCTCCAAGAGGAGGTCCCGGACGAGATCGCTGCCGCGATCCGTCGGGTCGCCTTCCCCGAGTGACCTACTCCAAGACGACGATGTTGCGTTTGGCACACATGTCTTTGAGGACCTGAGGCCACACCGTGACACTCACCTCTCCGAGATGCGCTTTGCGCAGCAGATACATGTACGTCCGAGACTGGCCGATTCCGCCACCGATCGACAGGGGGATCTCATCGTTGAGGATCGCCTGGTGGTAGGGCAACTCGAGGAAGTCGGTCTGGCCCGTGGCTTCGAGCTGCTGCACGAGCGTCTCTTTCGTCACTCTGATGCCCATTGAGGTCAGCTCGTGCCGCCTGCGCGTCACCGGATTCCACACGAGAATGTCGCCGTTCAATCCGTGCATCGGGCGCCCGTCGGCAGACATGGTGGGGGTGACCCAGTCGTCGTAGTCGGCGGCCCGCATCTCGTGGGGATACCCATCCTTGAGGGTCCACCCGATGCCATAGATGAAGATCGCCGGGTACTCCTGAAGGATCGCCGTTTCGCGCTGCTTCCTCGGCAGGTTCGGATACCGTTCGAGAATGTCCTCCGCGTGCAAGAACGTCAGCTCTCTCGGCATGGGCGGGTAGGGCCCGTCCCCGAGCCTCGGCCATTGTTGGAGCAGCATGTCGTTGGCTCCGACCAGCACTGCCCAGATCTTCTTCACGACGTTCGTGAGGAAGTCCAGGTTTCGGTCGTCGGGGGTGATCGACCGTTCCCAATCCCACTGGTCGACGTATGCGGAGTGATCGTGGTCCAAGAAGTAGTCCTTGCGCACCGCCTTCATGTCTGTGATCAGGCCCTCACCAGCGCCCATGTCGAACTGACGGAGCGCCATTCGCTTCCACTTGGTCGCCGCCTGCACCACCTGGGCATCGATCGCATGCAGCTCGTGATCGTTGGAGATGTGGAACTGGATCGGTGTTCGAGAACCGTCGCGGTCGAGCATGTCGTTGACGCCGCTGTCGGCATCGACGATGAGCGGGACTTGGACCATTTGCAGGTTCAGTGCTTCGGCAAGGTGCTCCTCGATGTACTGCTTCGCAGCAAAGAGCGCACCCATGGTTTCCCGAGGTGTGAGAAGCGGCTCGTAGTCGTCAGGGAGGATCGCCTCCACGTCCTCGTACGATCCGATTCCGGGCCCGGCGAGGTCAGCTGTCTTGTCGTTCATGACACCTCCTACCTCAAACCTACGCCGCAGGAACCGTGACGTTGGCGTGAAAGGAACTAGCCTTGCGCCGATGGCACGTGTCCGGCTTTTCGCTCGGCTCCGAGAACTCGCTGGGGTATCGGAGGTGGAACTCGAGGGTTCCACGGTCGGCGAAGTTCTCGACACTGCGGTGGCTCGCTTCGGTCGGGACTTCGAGCGAGGACTCGACCACTCCCGCGTGTGGGTGAACGGTGACCCCGCGGAGGTAGCAAGCACGGTCGGATCGGGCGACGAAGTCGCGGTACTTCCCCCCGTCTCCGGCGGTCAGGGCCCTCCAAGGGAGCTGCAGATACTTGGACCGTTCTTCGCTGCGGTGCTGCTCCTCATCGGGAACGCCATCGACAATCCGGTCTGGTTCGTTGCCGCGCTCGTCGGTATCGGTTCGCTCTGGGCATGGGATCAGTCCGAAAACGGAGCATTCGCCGGCACGGGACTGAGGATTTCCTTGTTCGTCGCCGTTCTCGCCGGAGCCGTGATCCCGTACGCCTGGAACGTTGGACAGGGTGGAAAGGGTGGCCTCGGTCTGGCGATCCTTGTCGCTGTTCTCACGGTGCTGATCGTCGGGGTGGTCGTCCCTGAGGATCGCGATCTGATCTCCGTGTCCGTTGGCGCGACCGCTGCGGTTGTGGCGGCCGGTGGCGTCGGATCGCTGGTACTGGCCAGAATCACGACAACGTCCGGGCAGGAATGGGTGTGGGTGTTTCTGCTCATGGTGATCGGTGCTCGGGGTATGGCCCGCTATCTGATTGGCCATGAGATCGCATTCGACCCTCTGAGTGGGAGCGTCGTAGCTGCTGTGGTGCTGGGGCTCGTCGGCGCGCTCGTCTGGCACCTCAACGGATTCGCCATGTTCATCGTCGCCATCGTTGTCGCTGTCGTTCTGATCGTCGGTTCCGCGTTTGCTTCCCTCCTCGGCACTAAAGAGGTCTTCTTCGCTCGGCACCTCCCAGGGGTCCTACCTGACGTGGGTGCGGGGCTGCTCGCGGCGATGGTGTTCCTGCCCGTCGCTCTGGTACTGCTTCCCTTCTGAAGGTGAGCCTGCCGGGATCTCTCGAACGTTTGAGACGACTCATGCCGGTGACGTCGATGCGGTCCCGGAGGAGGATCGCGGTCCTAGCAGGCGGGGGGATGGGAGCCGGTGCACGCTACGGAGTGGCGCTGCTGATACCCGGGCCGCTGTTCGCAACGTTCATCGTCAACGTGGTGGGAGCCGGGCTCCTCGGCTACACCCTCGCCCGCCTGCGTCTGGCGGGGCGGTCGAGATCAATCACCGTACCGTTCCTCGGTGTCGGTTTCCTGGGGGCGTTCACTACCTTCTCCAGCTTCGCCGTGCAGCTTCTCCACGGTCCCGCGTTGGAGATCGTCGCGTACGCTGTCGGGTCGCTCGCCGGTGGGATTCTCGCCGGAGCGATCGGCCTGAGCTTCGGGAGGCGGACGTGACCTGGGTGCTGGTGATTGTGTCCGGTGCTATTGGCGCGCTTGCTCGCTACGGCGTGATTGGGGCCGTTCAGGCGAAGGCCCGGGATCCCCGTCCATGGGGCACGTTCACCGTCAACATGAGCGGTGCAGCAGTCCTCGGTCTAATTGCCGGCGCGGGGCCCTCCGGGTGGTGGGTGATTCCGGTCACCGCGGGTTTCCTCGGTGGGTATACGACTTTCTCGACATGGATCATCGAGACGATCTACCTTGCAGAGGGTGGAGGTTCGGCGGCAGCCAGGACGGGGCTACTCAACCTCTTGGGAACTTTCGTCGTGGGAGTGTTCGTTGCAGGCGTCGCCTACCTCGTAGGAGCGGCGTTGTGAAGCGAAGGGAGTGAGTATGGAGACAATCGAAGGTGGCAGTCTGCTGCGCATCCTCATCGGCGAGTCCGACGAGTACGAAGGCAGGCCTCTCTACGAAGCGATCGTTCTGATGCTTCGAAAGGAGGGCCTCGCAGGTGCGACCGTCTTCAGAGGCATCGAGGGGTTCGGGGCATCGTCGACCATTCACACGGCCCGTGTGCTTCGGCTGTCCGCCGACTTGCCCATCCTCGTCGAGTGCGTCGACCGGCGTTCGGAGATCGAGCGGGTCCTGCCGATTCTCGATGAGATGGTCAACGAGGGTCTTGTGACCATCGAGAAGGCAGATGTGCGTATCTACCGGGGACGCAAGGAGTAGGACCGGAGGTTCTCTGCTGTCATGCCAGGGCACCGCGTTGCGTCTGATGGCTGATGGCTGATGGCTGACGATTGCGAGCGAAGCGAGCTTGCTGCTTCACTCAAACCGAATCCCGCTGTACGCTCGTTTCGACATGCGCCGGCTCCGCACGCCCCGCACGCTTCTCATTGTGCTGCTCGTTTTCGCTTGGGTGGTCGTCATGGCCGCGCCCGCACTGTCCATTTCGAAGGCACAGGTCGACGCGGCGTGTGCCGACTCGGCCCAAGCGAAGGCACGGTACGACGAGGCGAGGGCGAACGCCGAGGCCGCTGAGCAGCGCTACGACGCGATCAACCAAGAACTCGAAGGAGCAACCCTGAGGGTCTACCAGTTCCGTGACAGGATCGACGAGAAGGAAGAGCTCATTTCGACCACCAGACAGAAGGTCGAGGAGCGGGCCGTCGAGTTGTACATGAACGGGGGAGCACCGAGCAGCGGCGTGATCTTGTTCACGTCGTCGTTCGATGCGGCCCTCACGGGACAGGAGTTTCTCTCGGCGGTGACGAGCGGGGATGTCGCAAGCATCGACGAACTCGACACGCTCAAAAAGGACATGGAGCGCATACGGACCGAGTGGGAGTCGGAGCAAGCCCGTTTGACGGACCTCGGCACCCAAGCCGCCCAGGCCGCCGACGAGATGACGTCGATCATGGATGCGGCGGCGCAGGCCGCCTCGGAGATGAGCGCCAAGTGCAGAAATGCCACGACCCAGTATCGCAAGGAGCAGGCTGCGGCATTGGCCGCCGCTGCAGCTCGACAATCCGGGGCGGCACGAGGACTTCCTGCCTCAGCCATCCCGGGGATGATCTGTCCGATGGATTCGGCAGTCGTTCACTTCAGTAACACGTGGGGTGCTCCACGGTCCGGTGGGCGAACCCACAAAGGAACCGACATCTTTGCACCGATGGGCCAGCCTGAGTATGCCGTCGAGTCGGGAACGGTTCGTGTCTACACGAACAGACTGGGAGGCAAGTCGATCTGGCTGGATACCGACGTCGGCGCGGACTTCTACTACGCCCACCTGAGTGGTTGGCCGGCCGGCCTGAAAACCGGCGACTACGTGAGGAAGGGTGAGGTCGTCGGCTATAACGGGAACAGTGGCAACGCGTACGGGGGAGCGCCCCATCTGCACTTCCAAATCCACCCGGGCGGTGGTTCCCCGGTGAACCCGTACTTCACCCTGAGAGAGGTGTGTGGCTGATGGCAGAGTACCGACGACGCATCGACATCGTTCGAGAGCCCAAGTTCATCGAAGAACTCGAGTCGCTCGATCTGGATGAACTCCGTTCGCGAAAGAAGATGGCCGATGAGGTCGAGACGGAACTGTCCTACTACCGAAGACTCCTGCACGGACGACTCGACTTGCTTGGTTTCGAGCTGCGTCGACGCAGCGGCGAGGAGAAGCGATCCCTCATCGAAGCACTTCCCGACGTGCTTGGCGCGGGCGAGGTGAGCGGTGGCGGGCGCTCCCGATACCCAACCGTCTTCTCGCCCGATCTGCCCGACGACCGCAGACGGCACATCGATCATGTGCTCAATGACGACTTTCTCTCCCGTTTGCCGGCGCTCGACAACGCCGAGCTGTCGGAAATCGAGACGACGCTGAACGACACCGAATCGAAGATCTCATCCGATCGGCGCGAAGTCCAGCGAGTTGTCGATGTCCTTCATCAAGAGCTGGTTCGCCGCTACAAGCAAGACGCGGCCGATCTGACGATCATCTGAAGTGATCCTCGCAACGGTCACTCGGTCCGGCTTGGTCGAGTCAGAGCACACGGGGGCGATCGCAGTCGTCGATTCAGGAGGCGGCGTGCTGACTTCGGCTGGAGATATCGACCGTGTGTTCTTCCTCCGGTCCGCGGCCAAGCCGTTTCAGGCGACGGTTGCTCAGGAGTTGGGAGCCGGCCTCGAGCCGATCCAGATGGCGATTGCCTGCGGAAGCCACCGGGCCCAGCCCATCCACGTCGAGTTGGTTCGGTCGATGCTCGAAGAGGTGGGGATCGATGAGTCCTTCTTGCGTTGTCCGCCTGCGTGGCCGGCAGCGCCGGGAGCGATGCGACGAGTTGCAGCTCGGGGAGCGACAGAACCCCGCCGCATTTGGCACAACTGCTCCGGGAAACACACGGCGATGCTGCGTGCGTGCGTCGCGCAAGGGTGGTCGCTGGAGGACTACCTCAGTCCCGACCACCCGCTCCAGCGCGCCATCTTCGAGACGATCGCAGATGTCGGAGACTCGGACCCTGGCCCGGTCGGGGTCGACGGCTGCGGGGCGCCTGTGCTCAGGGGAAGTGTCAGAAGCTTGGCGCGGGCGTTCTCGCGGCTGGGAGGGGACGCTCGGTTCGCAGAGGCGTGGACGGCTATGCACCGGTACCCAGCCCTCACCCGTGACCAGGGTGACCCGACAGCCGAACTGGCGACGGCACTGAACGCGGCGGCGAAAGGCGGGGCGGAAGGCTCGCTGGGTGTCGCCTTGCACGGTGGAGTCGGCATTGGCGTCAAGGCGTGGGACGGATCCTCGAGAGGGCTCGGGCCCGCGGCCGCAGCGATGATTCGGCGGATCGGAAGAGCGAGTTTCGCTGCGCAACTCGAGCACGTCGAACGGATTCCTGTGCTGGGCGGAGGTATCCCTGTCGGCGAGATTGCACTTCGCGAAAACTCTTTGTGAGCACAGTTTCAACACGTGCTGTGGACAGCAAATTGTGGATCTGTGGAAATGTCCCGAAATGCCCGGTATACAGGGGATTTCGGGTACCCATCAGCTGTGGATAACTCACCTTGTTCGGCCTTTTCGCGGTTCTTGACGGCTTCGTGCTGAGTTCGTAGTGTCAGGATTGCGAGACCCAAGGTGCTGAAGAGCGACCGATGCCTGTCAAGGGGAAGTGCGGGAACGGTCAACGGAGGTTCCTTGGGTCTCAGCGCGTGCAAGCAGTCTCCTCCCCTCGCGACGCCGAAGGCGTCGTGTTGGGGGAGGTGGCCGAGGCCGAAGGCCAAGGTCGGAGGGGGCGGTGCCCACCAACGAAGCCGCCAGTCTCCAGTAGTTCAGTCGTCAGCTGTTCCGCCATTCAGTCCTCGGTCCCCAGCCTCCAGTCTCCAGCCTGAACGCGATCAGCGTCGCTGTGAGACCGTGGGGCGGAATCTTCTGGTCGCTGGTCGCTACGCGTCCAGGCCGAACATGACCTCGCGGAGGTTGACGGCGGTCGTTTCGAACCTTGTCGGGTCGATGCGAAGTGACGCGAGTCGAAGTCCCTTCATGCCATCGGTTACATTCGTCAGCACGAGCAGTCGGTTCTCGTCCTCGACGGTGAGGACCCCCAGCCCCAGACAACGACCCGTGCCGTCATGGACACCGACGAGCACGTCCTGAAGCCGGTGGAAGTCCATGCCGGCGGGGAGAGATGGAGCGAAGACGGTGGGACGGACTTTCCAACGTTGAAGAGGGGGAGCGAGAGCTCGAGCGAATCGTTGGGCTCGATGTTGAGCGCGTTCGGTCGGTGAGAAGGGAGTGACATCCGGGAGCACGCCGACAACGCGGACGTCTGCGGAAAAGAATCGACGAGCCATGCCGATGATGGGCTCGATCTCGCTACCCCGTTGCAGTGCGACGAGTACATCAGGCCGGCAAAGCTCCAACTTGTGGAACTTGAGTGTTTGCCCCGTGATCCCAGAGACGGCACCGGTCGTGTCGATGACGATGACGTCGGCCTCACCGCGGGCCTGTTCGACCAACGCTGCCGTTGCGATGACTTCCTGAAGGACGAGATGTTTGGGTGAGATCGATCCGACGAACCGAAGGTCGTTTGCGTCTTCGAGTTGGTCGAGGTCTGCCCGTGTTCGAACCCACTTGAGCCCCACGCAGGTCGGGGGACCGACCGTGGACTGTCCCACGTCGGCGTCGACGTAGGCGCCTTGCTTGCCGATGGCGAGGACACGCTCGAGAAGCCGTCGTGCAAACGAACTCTTGCCCGTGTCGGGCGCACCAAGCAGCATGACAACACCCCCCTCGGTGGAGAGGTCCTCGATGAGCCGTTCATGCTCGGTCTCGGGCATGCGCCGATGGTAGTGATCGGTGGATGCTCCACATCTCCCAACTTGCGCATGGACGGGCCAGGGAAGAGACTGTCGAGATGAGCCGCCCTATCTCGTTCCTGTCCGACTTTGGCCTCGGCGACGAATTCGTCGGCGTCGTGCACGGTGTGCTCGCGAAGTTGGCCCCCGACTCGAGGATCATCGACGTCACGCACGGTGTCGAGCGAGGTGAGGTGAGACCGGGTGCGTTGGCGCTGCTGCGAGCGATCCACTATCTCCCGGAAGGAGTGGCATTGGTGGTTGTCGACCCGGGCGTGGGAACCGACCGACGTGCGATCGCCGCCCGGACCGAGTGGGGCTACTTCGTGGGGCCTGACAACGGGGTGATGTCGCCGGCAGTCGCGATGGTCGGTGGTGCGGAGGTGACGGTCTCCATCGAGAACCCCGAGGTGATGATCCCCAGCGCCGGAGCGACGTTTGCCGGGCGGGATCTGTTCGCACCTGCCGCTGCTCTGCTCGCGTCCGGTACGGACCTTGCCGACCTCGGACCGGTTGTGGATCCCGACTCGATTCTGCCGCTTCTGCTGCCACTCCCGGAGGTGGAGGCCGGGCGTGTGCAAGGCGAGGCGTGGTGGGTTGACCATTTCGGAAACGTCCAGCTGAATGTCTCGCCCGAGGATCTGCACACGATGGGGGTCTCCGAAGGTGACGAGATCGGGATCATCGTGGGTAGCCAGCAGCACGCGGCACGCTGGCTGACGACCTACGGGGCCGTGGAGAACGGAGAGGCTCTCGTGTACGCGGATTCGAGTGGGATGATCGCCGTGGCCGTCCGAGGGATGCGCGCCGATCGTCGATTCGGGATCGCAGACGGGACGTCGGTCACACTTGTGAAGGACTGAGTGGGGGAAGGGCGTCCGCCGCTGGGGCGGGCTGGGAGGCTTACCTTGCAAAACCTCAGTTTGAACGTGCCTGAGGTTCAGTGGCGACGGTACGCCCCATGCCCCCGCGGACATAGTGTCCGCATGTGGACCGCGTGGTCCGTCGTCTTTATCGGCGTCGAGTGACAGGACTTGAGCAATTTCCTGAGGTTTTTTTCCGGGTCCGATACGGGATGCTTTCGGAGGCCTACGGCCGCCGGGGTAGAGTACCGGCGATGAACATGCTGAGTGTCGATGGGCGGCATACTGGACGCGGGCTCGCATCGATCATTGGTGGTCTCGTGCTGTCGGTCATCGGCGGCCTCCTCCTCGGGAACGTGAGCGTCGCCGTGTCGACGCTGGACGCCCTGGTGGTCACCATCGGCGCCATCCTGCTTCTTGCAGGAGTGCTCCTCGTGCTGTTGGGGATCGCATACGCGTTTGGAGGAGACGGGTCTTCATGGCCGACTGCGACCCTTCGGGCGATACTCGCGCTCCTCGCCCTCGTCGCAGGATTCGCGGTAGTTCCCGCGCTTTGGGTTCGTTCGATGCGACTGCTGGGTCCCGAATGGGCCAAGCAACTGGCACTTCTGGTCTACGTGGTCGGAGCGTTTCTTGTAATCGGGCGGCTTCTGTTGCGCGACCGGACTCGCTCGGAGAAGCCGGTTGTGAAGGGCGTGTCCGTCTACGGCAGAACTCTTGTGAAGCGGTAGGGGAGGACTGATGGCTGACACACAGGAGAAGCACACTCCTCTCGAGGCGATCCATCCGGCGAAGGTGGGCCGCTACGAAGTGAGTTTCTCGTACACGTTCGGCCTTGGTGGGATCAGCATGGGTCTGCTCGCGGTCCTCGCGATCACCGGAGTCCTTATGGCGTTCGGCTACCGGCCGGCGATTCCTCAGGCCTACTTGGACTCGTCGGTGACGAGCGGCTACCCGCTGTTTCTCCGCAGCCTCCATCGTTGGTCGGCGTACCTGCTGATCATCACCGCGTTCCTCCACATGACGGTCGCCTTCTATCACGGCGCCTACAAAGGTCCCAGGCGAGCGAACTGGACCATTGGTGTGATTGTGCTACTCGGGGTGGTGGCCATGGCGACCACCGGCAGCATTCTTCCGTGGGACCAGTCGGGCCAGGCAACTTTGTCGGTTGTCAACGCCATGCTTCGGTCTATTCCCCTGCTTGGCGATCCGATCGCGAACGCAACCTTCGGTCCGTCGCTCTCGGCGACGCTCCTTCGTGCCTATGTATTCCACGTCATCCTTCTGCCGTTCATCGTCCTTCTACTCACGTTCGTTCACCTGTGGAAGGTCCGACGAGACGGCATGACGAGCCCTGAGGAGATGTGATGGTGGGTATCCCCGAAGAGCTCCGCAGGCGGATCCTCTCGGCGCGGGCGATAGCGCTCGGTGAGGCAGGCGATCCCATTCCAGCCACCTCCGTCGTCGACACGGCGCCCGAGGTTCTCCCGGACGGCGTGGCATCGATCGGTGGCGACGCTACCGAAATCCCAGCGGATGTCATCGATCGGGTGAAGGAGGCGCGTGCGAGTGCACTCGCCGGGCTCGGTCCCGCACCCGAGCGCACAACCGTTCCGAAGGAGAACGTGCCGAGTGTCACGCCCGAGCCCCTCCCAATCGCGGCCACACCGTCGTCTCCCACACCCGCTTCGGCTCCGGCCGCCGAGCTCACCCCTGAACCTGTGGCCGAACCCGCGACCGAACCTCCCGCCGCTGTCGCTGCGGCACCGGTTGTGTCGGCCGGGATGTCGGTTGAGGAGGCTGCTGCGGCGTTGGGGATGCCTGAGAAGCTGTTCCGTCGTTCGGTTGAGGCGAAGGCGAAGGCGTCGGGTGTGTCTGAGGATCAGGTTCTCGCCGGGATGCTGGCCGATGCAGGCGTCGCCTCCACTCCACCTGCGGCTCCTGCCCCTGTCGCTGCTTCTGAGCCCGCGGCTGTCGCGACCCCGGAGGTCGCCGCTGCGGAAGCTGCTCCAACTCCCGCTGCTGCTCCCGCTGTCGCTGCGGCACCGGTTGTGTCGGCCGGGATGTCGGTTGAGGAGGCTGC